>JALELB010000009.1 GCA_022768805.1 Ruminococcus sp. | reverse complement strand
ACCCTTTTGTGATATCGATGCATTGAAATGTCAGCTAATGTGCTGAGTGTAAACTCAGAACCCTTGTTTGCATAAGCAGAAAAATAGTTATTTGACTTTACGAATATGCAAATATGCAAACTGTTTGGGAGACTTTTTTTTGCGGGGAATACGGCATAATTAACTGCACAAAATCAAACTTTTGTGCAGTTGCCATCCGTGCATCCCGTGTGGTGCCGACCCATGCAAGGGGTGCTTTTTGCGCTGGGCGCAAAGCGTCTGTTTTCAATATATGGAGCTTGTAGCTCCGGTACGGTATACTTTAGTTTTGGTATTGTAGTATACCTCATCTTTTTTGTTGGAGTGGCATATATATCACCCCTGTAATTTTTTGTGTGGCACCGTTTGGTGGCTATTATCAAGTATGAGGGGTGTTCCCCCTACGGGGGCACACCCCCCCACAGCCTCCAGCTTTTCCGCTCCTTCTCCGTCCTCCGAGCCTCTCCGAGTCTCCGAGGGCTTGTATTTGCTCCAGAATCGCTTTAGAGGGCTTTTGTGCCCGTTTTGTGGACATCATAGCCCCCGGAGGCTTTCTGGAGCCTCTGAGGGCTTCTGAGAACGTTTTCAGGACAACATAGCCCCCGGAGGCTTTCTGGAGCATTTGAGAGCTTCTGCCTACGTTTTTCAGTGCAAGCACGGCATGACCGCTCCGCAGACTTGCGACAGCGTGCAGGGTTCCGCCTGGGTGCCTACGGCAGCTAGCCTACCATCCGCACTACTCATTGTCAACCTTACAACCCGTTCACAGCGTGGCTGTGAACGCCTTGTAAAAAGCGGCAGAGCCGCTTTTCCCAGTTGACAACGAGCCTCTGTGCGGCGGTATTCCCAGTCACGAGGCACCCGCCGGCGGCGGTGGTGGATGGCTACAACGGCTCCCGGAGGCATGAAAAAAGCCGCACCCGACCCCGTGCGGCTTTTTTCTATTCAATTGTGGAGAAAAGGCATACATGCTCATATGCTTTGCAATAAGGGGTGAATGTCCTTGCATGTTCAATTTAGCACACGTTTTCGCAGAATGTTTATGCGTCAATAATCTTTTAGCAGGAGTGTCAAAAATTATTTCTCCATATCCTTGACTATCAAGCAATTTTATGTTATAATGAATCTCAGAGCCGTGGGAGTTTCCCCGGGCTATTTAACTGTATGTAGTCGGTTAGCTTTAAGAGGGCAACCGGCTACATTTTTTTATTTTGTCAGATTCTTGACTACTTGGCGAAGCTTCTCATTCTCTCGAACGAGTTCCTCAATGCGGCGGATTAGATATATGATCAGTTTTGCAGACTAAAAGAAAAAGCCAGGATTAACTCCCGGCCTTTTCTCTGCGTGGTATCCGCCCTGTCGTATGTATCCAATATGTATCCAAACAGTATTGTCTTAATATTCAATGCCCTGTCTTGCCGGGATGCCGGTCTGATATGGGTGCCGGACGCATCTGCATTCTGTCACATAATCCGCATAGTCTGCGAACAGCGGCTGTTCCCCATGTCCGGTATAAACCTGTTCTGCCAGTGGATGCATCACCAGCTGCCGCACCAGCTGTTCATCCGCTAAGCCAAGTTCAAGCACATCTCCGATCTCATCCAAAATCAGCAATCCGTCCGGATTTTGCTCTGCCCATAAAGCCGCATCCAAAAGCATCTGATTGTGCAGGCTGGTGACCTCTGTTTTCTGGATTTCCGTCATCTGAAAGCTGAAACCGTAATCCTTTGGCAGCCGCATCAGTGTGACCTGGGGAAGCATGCCCAGTGTTTGTACCTCTCCGCTGAAGCTGCCCTTGAGAAACTGCACCACACATACCGGCAGTCCGTGTCCGGCGGCTCGTACAGCCATCCCCAGTGCAGCAGTGGTTTTTCCCTTTCCGTCACCATAATAATAATGGGTCATCGTCCATCACCTCAGCCTGATTATAGCATGGATTCCTGTTCAGCGCAACAGTTCCTCCCGCATGGCCAGCAGTAGCTTTTTTTCCCGTCTGGATACCTGCACCTGTGTCATGCCCAGAGCCTGGGCAGTCTGGGACTGGGTTTTGTTCTGATAATATCGCATGGTCAGCAGCAGCCTGTCCTGTTCGGACAGAGTCTGCATAATCTGCCGCAGCGCCAGCACATCCCCGATTTCCGTATCCGGCGGAGGCACCGGAATGTCCAGCTGCCCCTCCCCCCCTTCCTCCGGATCGGTCAGGGATACCGGCGGTATGCTGACGCACAGTGCCTGTACAATGTCATTTTCCTCCACGCCCATTTCCCGGGAAAGCTGCTGTACTGTAGGCTCTGTCCCATTCTGCATACGCAGCTCGTCCCGCAGACGCACTACCCGCATGGACAGCTCCTTCATACTCCGGCTGACCTTGACTGTGCCGCCGTCCCGGAACAGACGCTTGATTTCACCCAGGATGACCGGTACCGCATAGGTGGAAAACCGGACGCCCCGTTCTGTGTCAAAGGCGTTGACCGCTTTCATCAATCCGATGCAGCCGGCGGAATACAGGTCGTCATATTCCACGCCCCGTCCCCGGAACCGGTTGGCACAAAGATGCACCAAGCCCAGGTTTTCCTCTGCACGTGGCTGGGAGCAGGGTGTACTCATACCGGGACTGTCACGCCCAGCCGCTTGCGCATGACCACGGTTGTCCCCCGCCCGACTCTGCTCTTGACGGACAGCTTGTCCATAAAGCTCTCCATCACGGCAAAGCCAAGCCCTGCACGTTCCTCAGCCGCCGCAGTGGTATACAGGGGCTCCATAGCCTGGGCCACGTCCGGAATGCCGCAGCCGCTGTCCTTGATGCGTATGTACACCTCGTTTCCCTCCAGTAGTTTGACGCACAGCTCGATGATGCCGGTTGTACCCCGGTATCCGTGTACGATCGCATTGGTCACCGCTTCTGAGACAGCAGTGCGTATGTCCGCAATTTCCTCGATGGTCAGATCCAGCTGGGCGGCAAAGGCAGTCACTGCGGTCCGGGCATAGGCCTCGTTTACCGAAAGGGACGGAAAGGTGCATTTCATTTCATTGATCGTTTTCATCCTATTATCCTTTCTGCTCTGCGGGATGCGCTGCCGGAGCCTGCATCCTGGCGATCTTATCAATACCGGACAGCTGCATCACCTTCCGGATATGTCCGGCCGGCACAGCTATCTCAACCTTACCTCCGTATGCGGCAGTCTGTCTGACTCTGCCCATGACCAGCCCGATGCCGGAGCTGTCCATAAAGGTTACACCGCCGAAATCCAGAACCAGCAGCCGGGGCAGCAGCTCGTCCAGCTTGCAATCGATCTGTTCCCGAAGCTGTCCGGCACTGTGGTGATCGATCTCACCCTTCAGCAGTACCCGCAATGTGCCTTCCTCCGTTTGAAATTCCAGCATAAATACGCCTCCTTGTTTTTTCAGCCGCAAAGCGGCACAACATCTTGTGCTGCCCTGCTCTTTGCTACCATTATACCTCCACAGGACGGCGAAATATGCTGAAAGCTGCCGCCGGAATTTCTGATCTTCGCTTTTTTACTGTGAATTTCTTGACAAGAGCGCTGAAAATGTAGTAAAATAAAGAAGTATCCGAAACCGGACAGACTGTTCGGCAGTAGGCTTCCTATTTTTGTATATTCTGATTCGAAAGGGTGAATGCAATGGGTCTGACACTAACCGAAAAGATCCTGAAGGCACACATCGTGGACGGTGAACTGATCAAGGGTACCGAGATCGGTCTGCGCATCGACCAGACGCTGACACAGGATGCTACGGGAACAATGGCTTATCTGGAATACGAGGCAATGGGGGTACCCAGAGTCAAAACAGAGCTTTCCGTGGCATACATCGACCACAATACACTGCAGAATGGTTTTGAGAATGCTGATGATCACCGGTTTATCGGCAGCGTAACCAAGAAGCATGGTATCCGGTTTTCCCGTCCGGGCAACGGCATCTGCCATCAGGTACACCTGGAGCGCTTCGGTATTCCCGGCAAGACACTGATCGGCTCTGACAGCCACACACCCACCGGCGGCGGTATCGGTATGCTGGCCATGGGCGCCGGCGGGCTGGACGTAGCAGTGGCCATGGGCGGCGGCGCATATTACATTACCTGCCCGAAGGTAGTTCGTGTCAATCTGACCGGCAAGCTTTCTCCCTGGGTTGCAGCAAAGGACGTTATTCTGGAGGTTCTGCGCCGGATGTCCGTCAAGGGCGGTGTCGGCAAGGTGATCGAGTACTGCGGCGAGGGCGTCAAGACCCTGTCCGTACCGGAGCGTGCAACCATCACCAATATGGGTGCGGAGCTGGGGGCTACCACCTCCATCTTCCCCTCTGATGAGGTCACAAAGGAATTCCTTACCGCTCAGGGCAGAGGTGAGGTCTGGACTCCCCTGGCGGCGGATCCGGACGCTGTATATGACGAGGAGCTGACCATTGATCTGAGCGCACTGGTGCCCATGGCTGCATGTCCCCATTCTCCGGATAATGTGAAGACCGTTGCGGAAATCGGCCCCATGAAAATCGACCAGGTGTGCATCGGCTCCTGTACCAACTCCAGTCTGCTGGATATGCTGAAGGTGGCTTACATCCTCAAGGGCAAGACCGTACATCCGGACGTTTCCCTGTCCATTGCCCCCGGCTCTAAGCAGGTGCTGCAGATGCTGGCAGAGAACGGCGCACTGGCGGATATGATCGCAGCCGGCGCAAGAATTCTGGAGAGCGCATGCGGTCCATGCATCGGCATGGGTCAGTCCCCCAATTCCCACGGCATTTCCCTGCGTACCTTTAACCGGAACTTTGAAGGCCGCTCCGGCACACGGGACGGTCAGATCTATCTGGTTTCTCCGGAGCTTGCTGCTGCATCCGCGCTTACCGGCGTGCTGACAGATCCCAGAACTCTGGGTGAAATGCCGGACTTCCAGCTGCCTGAAACCTTTACCGTTAATGACAATATGGTGGAGCTGCCTGCGCCGGAGTCCGAAATGGACAAGGTGAAGATTCTGCGTGGTCCCAACATCAAGCCCTTCCCCCAGACCAGTCCCCTGGCGGACAGCATCGACGTTCCCTGCTCCCTGAAGGTGGGGGACAACATCACCACCGACCATATCATGCCGGCTGGTGCCAAGATCCTTCCCCTGCGCTCCAATATTCCGGCCATCAGTGAGCATTGCTTTACCGTCTGCGACCCTGCATTCCCGGCTCGTGCCAAGGAACTGGGCAAGTCCATCATTGTGGGCGGCGCAAACTACGGTCAGGGCTCTTCCCGTGAGCATGCGGCTCTCGCACCGCTGTATCTGGGAATCCAGGCTGTACTGGTGAAGTCCTTTGCCCGGATCCACCGTGCTAACCTCATCAATGCAGGCATTCTGCCTCTGACCTTTGTCAACGAAGCAGATTACGATAAGATTGACCAGGGGGATGAGTTGGAGCTGGCTGAGGTACGCAAGGCAATTGAAGCCGGCAAGTCTGAGTTGACCCTGCGGAACAAGACCAAGGGCATTGACATTCCCGTACTGTGTGAGCTCAGCGGCAGAACCAAGGACATCGTACTGGCAGGCGGCCTGCTGGATTACACCAGAGAAGCACTGAAGTAAGACAGGAGAAGGAATCGCAACATGAATATTCTCGCTAATCTGTCAGTTATGGCACGACGTGTCCGGATCCGTTCCGCAAAGGATATAGTTCTGATCTTTATCATTGGCCTTGTCATGTACGGTGTGCAGGAGCTCTGCACGAAAAAATTTGATATGGAACCCCGTACAGCAAGAGTGATCGGCGTGATTGTAGCATTCGTGCTGGCTTTGATACTGATCTTTTCCTTTTCTTAAGTAGTTTTTTCCTGCGGCAAATGCCCCACTTCAAATAAGGAGGTATATCCCCAATGAGCAAAATTCAGATGAAAACGCCCCTTGTCGAAATGGACGGGGACGAAATGACCCGGATCCTGTGGCAGTGGATCAAGGATATCCTGATTACACCCTATGTGGATCTGAACGTGGATTATTACGACCTGGGACTGGTTCACCGGAACGAAACCAACGATCAGGTCACCTTTGACAGTGCAGAAGCCACCAAGAAATACGGCGTGGCTGTCAAGTGCGCTACCATTACCCCCAATGCGGCAAGAATGCCAGAGTACAACCTGAAGGAAATGTGGAAGTCTCCAAACGGCACCATCCGTGCCATCCTGGACGGTACTGTGTTCCGTACACCCATCCTGGTAAAGGGCATCACCCCCTACATTCCCACCTGGACAAAGCCCATTACCATCGCCCGTCACGCTTACGGGGATGTGTACAAGAACACCGAGATGCAGGTGAAGGGCGGCAGCAAGGCAGAGCTGGTGGTTACGGATGCGGAAGGCAAGGAAACTCGTCAGCTGATTCATGATTTCAAGACTGACGGTGTGATCCAGGGTCTGCACAATATTGACCAGTCCATTGCAGGCTTTGCACGTTCCTGCTTCTCCTACGGTCTGGATACCAAGCAGGACGTTTGGTTTGCCACCAAGGACACCATTTCCAAGAAATACGATCACCGGTTCAAGGATATTTTCGCAGAGATCTTTGAAACGGAATACAAGGAGAAGTTTGAAGCGGCAGGCATTGAGTACTTCTACACCCTGATTGATGATGCAGTGGCACGGGTGATCCGTTCCAACGGCGGTTATATCTGGGCATGCAAGAACTATGACGGGGACGTGATGTCCGATATGGTATCCACTGCCTATGGCAGCCTTGCCATGATGACCTCCGTTCTGGTATCCCCCACCGGTGTATATGAGTACGAAGCAGCACACGGCACGGTACAGCGCCACTACTACAAGCACTTGAAGGGCGAGGAGACCTCTACAAACTCCGTTGCCACCATTTTTGCATGGAGCGGCGCACTGCGCAAGCGGGGTGAGCTGGACGATATTCCGGAGCTGATCCGCTATGCGGACAACCTGGAGAAGGCAACCATCCAGACCATTGAGGATGGCGTTATGACAGGTGACCTCTACCTGCTGTCCAGCCTGGAAAACAAGAAAAAGGTAAACTCCAGGGAGTTTCTGGAGGAAATCAACAGCCGTCTGGCAGTGTTGATGGGCTGAAAGCCGGAAAGGCAATCGCATGGCAAAAGATAGTATCTCTCATTCGGTGATTCGTCGGATGCCCCGTTACTATCGCTTTCTCGGTGAACTGGAGCGTCAGGGAATGATCCGGATTTCCTCCCGGGAGCTTGCAGAGCGTATGGGGCTGACCGCATCCCAGATCCGGCAGGATTTAAACTGCTTCGGCGGTTTCGGACAGCAGGGCTATGGCTACAATGTGTCAGAGCTTCATGCCCAGATCGGCAAGATTCTTGGTGTGCATGCCGGAAACAAAACCATTCTCATCGGCGTCGGCAATCTGGGAAAGGCAATTGCACAGCATATAGATTTTGAAAAGCGGGGCTGTAGGCTGATCGGTATTTTCGACAGCAATCATGCCCTTTGCGGCAAGCAGATTGCCGGGGTTACGGTGGATCCCATTGAAACCCTGGAGGCTTTCTGTGCCGTAAATCATCCGGTGATGGCTGTACTTTGTATTCCGAAAACCGCTGCCCATGACCTGGCACAGCAGCTGGTGAAGCTGGGCATCCGTGCCTTCTGGAATTTCAGCCACTATGACCTGCGGATGGAGCATGAACAGATTATTGTCGAAAATGTGCATCTGGGCGACAGCCTGATGACACTTGCCTACGGCTTGCAGCATCAAGGGGATACACAGGAGTAAAATGAAGAAAATCACCATCGTAACCGGCCATTACGGCACCGGTAAAACCAATTATTCTGTCAATCTGGCGCTGGAGGCTGCCCGCACCGGGGAGCCTGTCACCATTGTGGATCTTGACATCGTCAACCCGTATTTCCGCACCGCCGACTTCGGCAGTCTTTTTGCGGAGCACGGGGTAACCATGATTACGCCGGATTACGCCAACAGCAATGTGGACATTCCGGTACTGAATTTTGATCTGGAGCGTATCGCCTCTGACCCTGGCTACCTGATCGTAGACGTGGGCGGAGATGACGCCGGCGCCACCGCGCTGGGCCGCTATGCAGAGGCATTTGCACAGTATGGGGAGCAGCTGGATATGCTCTATGTGATTAACTGTTACCGTTATCTCACCAGCACGCCCCAGGAAGCTCTGGAGATGCTGTATGAAATCGAGCAGGCTTCCCATATGAAGCATACCGGAATTGTCAACAATTCCAATCTGGGCAGTGAAACCACCGCTGCCCACATCGAATCCTCCCTGCCCTTTGCCCGGGAACTGGCACGGCAGGCAGGTCTTCCGCTTTTGTACACCACCTATGACGATCGACTATCGCCATCAGGAGTGGGGCTGCATCCGGTTCATGTGCATGTCCGTCCCATCTGGGACTAACGGCTGCCACCCCTTGCAACCAATAGAAATTTTTCCGGAAAGGAGAATCTGAACCATGGCTAAAATGACCGTTTTGTTTGATCGCTGCAAGGGCTGCGGGCTTTGTACCACTGCCTGCCCCAAGCACATTGTGGCAATCTCAAAGGAAAAGCGCAACAAGAAGGGCTATTTCACTGCCACCTGTACGGATGATGCGGCATGCATCGGCTGTGCAATGTGCGCAATGATGTGTCCGGACTGTGCAATTACAGTTGAAAAGTAATCCACTTGTTGGAAAGAAAGGAAGTTTCACATCTTGGAAAAAAATCTTATGAAGGGCAATGAAGCTCTTGCTGAAGCAGCCATCAGAGCCGGCTGTAAGTGTTTCTTCGGTTACCCGATTACGCCCCAGACTGAGCTGTCCGCATATATGGCAAAGCGTATGCATAAGGAAGGCGGCGTATTCCTGCAGGCTGAGTCTGAAATAGCTGCAATCAACATGGTGCTGGGCGCTGCTTCTACCGGCGTGCGTGCCATGACCTCCTCCTCCTCCCCTGGAATCTCCCTGAAATCTGAGGGTATCTCCTACATTGCCGGTTCGGATGTTCCGGCGGTTATCATCAACGTACAGAGAGGCGGCCCGGGTCTGGGCGGCATCCAGCCCTCCCAGGCTGACTACTGGCAGGCAACCAAGGCGCTGGGTCACGGCGACTTCCAGCTGCTGGTGTATGCCCCCTGCTCTGTTCAGGAAATGGTGGACATGGTGGTCAAGGCCTTTGATACTGCGGATAAGTACCGGATGCCGGCTATGATCCTGGCAGACGGACTGCTGGGTCAGATGATGGAGCCGGTTCAGTTCCCGGAGATCAAGGCAAACAGCATTGACAAGTCCTCCTGGGCTGCCAACGGTCACGGCAACAAGCGGGAGCATCACATTATCAATTCCCTGTACATCAACGCTACTGACCTGGAGGAACAGGTAATCGAGCGTTACAAGCGGTATGACATCATCAAGGAAACCGAGACAGATGCAGAGCTGTATCTGACAGAGGACGCTGATATTGTGGTATGCGCATACGGCGCAACCGCCCGTGTGGTAAAGTCCGCAGTCAACACTGCCCGTGCAGAGGGCGTCAAGGTGGGCATGTTCCGTCCCAAGACCCTGTGGCCCTTCCCGGTTAAGGAACTCAACCAGGCAAGCCAGAAGGCCTCCAAGCTGCTGTGCGTGGAAATGTCCATGGGCCAGATGATCGACGATGTGAAGCTGGCAATCAACTGCTCCAAGCCTGTTTCCTTCTTCGGCAGAACCGGTGGTGTGATTCCGACTCCCGATGAAGTACTGGAACAGATCAAGAGCCTCTAAATTTTAGCGAAAGGAGTGGGTTCTCCGTCAAGGAGAATCTTGAAATAAAATGGCTACTGTATTTGAAAGACCCCACGCACTTTGCGACACGCCGATGCACTACTGCCCGGGCTGTACCCACGGTATTGTACATAGACTGCTTTGCGAAGTCCTGGATGAAATGGGCATTGAGGGCGAAACCATCGGTGTATGTCCGGTTGGCTGCTCCGTATTTGCCTACAATTACTTCAACTGTGATATGATCGAAGCGCCCCACGGCCGTGCTCCGGCTGTTGCTACCGGTGTAAAGCGTTCCAATCCGGACAAGTATGTGTTCACCTACCAGGGTGACGGTGACCTGGCTGCAATCGGTACTGCAGAAACTGTTCACGTTGGTGCAAGAGGCGAAAATATCGTGGTAATCTTCATCAACAATACCATTTACGGCATGACCGGCGGTCAGATGGCTCCTACCACCATTCCGGGTCAGGTAACCCAGACCACCCCCTTCGGCCGTGATACTGAGCTGGCAGGCTATCCGATCCGGGTATGCGAAATGATGGCTACCCTCAGCGGTACTGCACTGGCACAGCGTGTTGCCGTGGATACCGTTCCCCACATCCGGGAAACCAAGAAGGCAATCCGCAAGGCATTTGAGAACCAGAAGGAAAAACGTGGCCTTTCCATCGTGGAAGTGCTTTCCACCTGTCCCACCAACTGGGGCATGACGCCGCTGGAAGCAATCAAGCGTCTGCAGGATGAGTGCATCCCCTACTACCCGCTGGGTGTATACAAGGATGTCACAGCGGAAGGAGGAGAAAAGTAATGAAATATGATATTCTGCTGGCTGGCTTTGGCGGCCAGGGTATTCTGTTCGCCGGCAAGCTCCTCGCATACTGCGCACTGATTGACGGCAAGGAGCTGTCCTGGCTCCCGTCCTATGGTCCGGAAATGCGTGGCGGTACCTGTAACTGCTCCGTGTGTATTTCTGACGAGCCCATCGGCTCTCCCCTGGTGCTCACACCGGATCTGCTGATTGCCCTGAACCAGCCTTCCTACGACAAGTTCATCGGCAGCGTCCGCAAGGGCGGTATGGCATTTGTGGACAGCACACTGGTGGATGCCACTGTGGAGACCCCGGATATTCAGTGCTTCTATGTGCCTGCAACCCAGATGGAAACCGATGCAAACCTGCCCAAGGCGGCAAACATCATTCTGCTGGGCAAGCTGCTCAAGGAAACCGGCATGTTCTCTGATGAAGTCATCCGCAAGGGTCTGGAGAAGCTGATTCCGCCGAAGCGCGCGCATCTGATTGACAACAATCTCCGTGCGATCGGCATGGGTATGAACGTATAAACATACATACAGGAAAAGCCCCTTAACGTGCTATACGTTAAGGGGCTTTTGTCATAGCAGTTTACTGAAAAGAGCTGACACCCAGGTCAATGCCCAGGGTAGCAGAGATCTGTTCGGTCAGCAGCTGCGCACTCTCTTGTTGCGTCTTAGCGGAGGGATGCCAGTCTGCACCGTAGCCGTTTTCTTCGGTCTGAACCGGGGAGAAAAAGCTTTTGATCCGTGTGTCGCCGCTGGCAGTGCTGTATGCATCAACCGCCTGCTCAATCAGTCCGTAAACGGCTTCTCCGCCCATGGTGCCCATGGTGCAGAAAATATAGGCCTCCGGATTCTTCTGGCGCACCTGATAAAGAAACTCCGTATAACCCTGGATGAATTCCCGGGAACGGCTGGAAAAATCATGACTGACATAGGAATAATCGTTGGTACCCAGATTGATGACCACAATATCATTTTTTTCTGCATGCTCAAAGTCCCAGGCTTCCTTGTATTTTGGAAGAATTCCGGTTTGATTATAGTACTTGGGCAAAACGCTGTCCGGCTTTTTCTGTCCATCTCCGGTCCAGCCGGAAACAATCCCATACCCACTGTAGCATACGGCACTGTAGTCCGCATTGAGCATCCGGGCAGATAAATAGGCGTAGGTTTTGGTGAAATTCTCCGTTCCGGTGGTGAAGGAATCCTTTTCGGAATTGGTTTCAACCCCATAGCCGCAGGTAATGGAATCCCCGATGTATTCAATGCGCAGGGCTTTGGCCGCTGCCGGCTGTACTGGCTCCTGATAAATGGACGTAACTGTCACATGCTTGACCCCGATGGCGCCGTAGGCAGCTTCCGACAGCTGAATCACCCGGACGCTCACGGTTCTGGGCTGATCGGATTCAAACAGGGGGATTTCCAGTTCCTGTGTGCGCATCAATGCATCCGTCAGCAGCTGATCGTCCAGGTATACTGCATACCGGGGCTTGTGGTTTTCCTTGGCAAAGGCGGTGCCGTCTCCCGCCAGGGTCAGTACCGCCTTTGTGCCGGTAACGGTAAATTCAGCTGCGGAGCCGCTTTGCACCAGCCAGGTAATTTCGTCCTCATCCCGCATGGTTCTGCCCTGCAGCTTCATATGCGCCGGAATAGCCGGGTAGCTTTCTGTCTGTTCGCTGTCCCATTTGGGGGCATTTTCCGGTATTCCTGCCGGTTCTGCTGTATATTGCCCGTTGTTTCCGGTCAGCGTCTGTAAAATTGGTTTGCTCAGGCACTGGATTCCATATGCATACAAAATCCAGCAGATCAGGCCGCCGATTGCCAGCACAGAAACAGCAGTAACCGATGCAATGGCGACGTCTTTCTTTCTCATAGGGTTTGCTGCCTCCTTTTCACTTCATCATTATAGCAAAGGGCCGGGTGCTTGTCAAGAAACAGAGTTTACCGGGCAAACTGGCTGTTGTACAGATTGGCATAAAACCCGCCTTTTGCAAGAAGCGTATCATGATTGCCCTGCTCAATGATATGGCCGTCCTTCATCACCAGGATCACGTCCGCCTCCCGGATGGTGGAAAGCCGATGGGCCACAATAAAGCTGGTTCTCCCCTGCATCATCCGGGAAAATGCCTCCTGGATTTTCAGCTCTGTTCGGGTGTCGATAGAGGATGTTGCCTCATCCAGAATCAGCATGGGAGGCAGACACAGCATGACCCTTGCGATGCAAAGCAGCTGCTTTTGCCCCTGGGACAGACTTCCGCCGTCCTCTCCGATGACTGTATCATATCCCTGGGGCAGACGCTGGATAAAGCTGTGGGCATGAGCGGCCTTTGCCGCCTGTATGAGCTCTGTATCCGTTGCGTCCGGCTTTCCCATACAGATATTTTCCCGGATGGTTCCCGCCTTCAGCCAGGTTTCCTGCAAAACCATGCCGTAGCTGCTGCGCAGACTGTGGCGGGTCACGTTGCGAATGTCCTTCCCCTCCACACAGATGGCGCCCTTGTCCACGTCATAGAACCGCATCAGCAGGTTAATCACCGTGGTTTTGCCGCAGCCGGTGGGGCCCACAATGGCAATGCGCTGTCCGGGCTGTACATTCAGATTCAGATGCTCGATCAGCCGGCGGTCCGGCACATAGGAGAAGGAAACATCCTGAATGGACAGATTTCCCTCCACATGCTCCAGTACGGCAGCATCTTCCGGCTCCGGAATCTGGGGCATTTCCTCAATCAGCTCAAAAATCCTTGCCGCACAGGCCAGAGCGTTCTGTAGCTCTGTGATGACCCCGGAGATTTCGTTAAAGGGCTTGGTATACTGATTGGCATAGGACAGGAAGCAGGACAGCTGCCCTACGGTAAAGGGGGTGGCTGTGCCGGCGGTGGAGATGCACATCAGTGCACCGGTGAGGGCCACGCTGGCATAAACCACGCTGTTGACAAAACGGGTTGACGGATTGGTGATGGAGGAAAAAAAGGTTGCCTGCAGGGAGCATGTTTCCAGCCGGTTGTTGATTTCGTCAAACTGGGCAAGACTTTCTGCCTGGTGGGAGAATGCCTGCACCACCTTCTGATTACCGATCATTTCATCAATCAGCGCCGTCTGCTCCCCCCGCACCTGGGACTGCATCCGAAACATGTTGTAGGTCCGGCGGGCAATGAACCGGGCGATAAACAGGGACAGAGGCGTCAGCACCACAACCGCCAGGGTGATCTTCCAGCTGATGGACAGCATAAACAGCAGTGTGCCCAGAATGGTTACAACACCGGTGAACAGCTGGGTAAAGCCCATCAGCAGACCGTCCGCAAACTGATCCACGTCCGCAATAATCCGGCTGACGATGCTGCCGGAGGGATGGGCGTCCAGATAGCTCAGGGGCAGGATCTGCAGCTTGCCAAAGGCCTCCTGCCGCACATCCCGGATGACGTGATAGGTAATCCGGTTGTTGAGCATATTCATCAACCATTGGGTAAGTCCGGTGCAGCCTGCTATGATGCCGATTTTCAGCAGCAAGGAACGGATGCCGGGAAAATCCACATGTCCGGGTGCCACAATCAGATCAATGGCCCTTCCGATCAGGATGGGCAGATAAAGCGTCATGGCCACTGTAGCTCCGGCAAACAGCACGGACAGGATCAGCAGAAGCCTGTATCGGCGGATATATTGCCACACCTTGGAGATGGTCCCCTTCTGTATCTTTGCCATATTACGCATCCTCCTTCCGGAACTGGGACTGGTAGATTTCCTGATAAACCTCGCAGCTTTCCAGCAGCTGCTCGTGTGTGCCTGCACCTACCACTGCGCCGTCCTCCAGCACCAGGATTTGATCAGCATGCTGCAACGAGGAGGTGCGCTGGGACACGATGAATACGGTGGGATTGCCGGGCATTTCCCGGATCGCTTTCCGCAGTGCCGCGTCCGTTGCAAAGTCCAGCGCAGAAGCACTGTCATCCAGAATCAGGATCCGTGGGTGCTTCACCAGAGCCCGGGAGATGGTAAACCGCTGCTTCTGTCCCCCGGACAGATTCTTGCCCCCCTGCTCCAGCTCAAAATCCAGCCCGCCCTTCTGGGCAAGCACCTCTCCTGCCTGGGCAGTCTGCACCGCCTCCAGCAGTTCTGCATCCGTTGCATCGGGATTCCCCCACCGTAGATTGTCCCGGATGGTTCCCTTGAACAGTACCGCCTTCTGGGGCACCACGCCGATCCGGCTGCGCAGGTCATCCAAAGGGTATTCCTTTACGTTTACACCATCCACCAGCACCTGTCCGCATGTTGCATCATAGAACCTGGGAATCAGGTTCACCAGGGAGCTTTTCCCGGAGCCGGTGGAGCCGATTACGCCGATGGTTTCTCCCGGTCTTGCCGCAAAGCTGATGTCCGTCAGCGCATCCCCGCCAGCGTTTGCATACCGAAGGCTGACGTGGGAGAATTCCACAGCATAGGGACTGCTGACAGGCTGGGGCGCATGACCCGCCTCGGCCAGGGTGGACTGTATTTCAAAAACAGACTGGATCCGGTTTCCGCAGGCAACGGATTTGGTGATATTGATAATCAGGTTTGCCAGCTTGATAAGCTCCACCAGAATCTGGGACATATAGTTGTACAGTGCAACCACTGCACCCTGGGAGATCAGTCCTGCTTCCACCCGCAGTGCGCCGGTATAAACCAGCCAGATGATGGCAAGATTGATGAGCACAAATGTCACCGGGTTCATCAGCGCAGAAATCCGTCCCACGTATTTTTGTGTCCGGGTCAAATCCTGATTGCAGGAGTCAAACCGGCTGATCTGTTCCTCCTCCTTGCAAAAGGCCCGGATCACCCGAACGCCGGTCAGATTCTCACGGGTGGCGCTGAGCACTCCGTCCAGCTTCCGCTGTACCCGTTTGTACAGGGGGATGCACCAGAGCATAATCCCGAATACCACCACCGACAGCACTGGGATTGTGACAGCAAAGATCAACGCCGCCTTAACGTCAATAGTAAATGCCATAATCATAGCGCCGAATACCACAAAGGGAGAACGCAGCAGCAGCCGCAGGGTCAGATTCACACCGGACTGTACCTGGTTCATGTCGCTGGTCATTCTGGTAATCAGGGTGGAGGTGCCCAGGGTATCCAGCTCTGTATAGGACAGGCTCTGGATATGGGCAAAGAGGGCATGCCGCAGCCTGGACACAAAGCCAACGGAGGCTTTGGCGGCAAAATACTGGGCAGTGATGGAGAAAACCAGCCCGACAACCCCAAGCCCCACCAGCAGCAGGCACATGCGTATCACGTAGCTGCGGTCATTGCCGGCAATGCCCGTGTCAATCACAGCAGCAATCACCAGGGGCACAAGCAGCTCCAGCAGTGCCTCCAGCAGTTTGAACAGCGGCCCCAGCACCGCCTCTTTTTTGTAGCTTTTCATATAGCCCAATAGCTTGAACATAGGCTTCCTTCCTTTAAACACAATTTGCATATTATTATACCACTTTTTCATGGTTTCTGCAAGGAAAAAGGCAAAGACGGGATGGACTGCGCATAAAAAGGATGTGCAGATCTGACGATGTCCATGGTCGCCTGACAAGAAACCATGAAAAAAGCCCGGAGCGGTTTCATCAAACCTCTTTCGGACTGTCATTGTGCTATGGGGAGCCACCACAAATACTGTGTTTTGTTGTTCTGCCGCTTATGTTGTATCGTCCCGGATCCTTCCCCGTTCCACATTGGGCTGGATAAAGTGCTGCAGGGCGTATTCCCACAGCCTGTCGGAGCCCTCCGGCGTGATCCGGTTCCGGCCGAGAATCTGGCTGAGGCGCACCCCATGCTCTGCCCATGCCCGCCCATCCGTTGCGGCGTTAAGCATCACCGGCTGGAAATTGTCCATTGCGTGGGCAAAGCGGGCTTCCGGCGTCTCTCCGGCGTTGAATTCCTCCCAGAGCTCCCGGAGAGCACTTCCCTGCTCCCTGGGCAGCATACCAAAGATGCGGTCAGCTCCACGGGCTTCCCGGTCATGTTCCGTTGCTTTTGCCGCCTCATCATAGGCATAAGTATCCCCTGCATCAATCTCCACCAGGTCATGAATCAGCAGCATGGTTACCGTCCGCAGCAGGTCAATGGGCTCATTGGCGTATTCCGACAGCAGAATGGCCATCAGCGCAATGTGCCAGGCATGCTCGGCATCGTTTTCCTTCCGGCTTCCTCCGGTGAGATAGGTTTGCCGCCCGATCTGCTTTTCCTTGTCAATTTCCCGGATAAAGGAAATCTGCTGCTCCAGTCTGTCCTCCATAGGCTCTGCCTCCTGTTCTGTTTCCTGCTTCCAGTATAGCAGAACCCGGTGCAGTTTGCAAGCCTATGCCAACAAGAGCCCTTCCGCCTTTTACAAGGCTCACCGCCGGGAAAACGGTTATCTAGCTTCGGGAAGTGGATTTCTTTTTCCGGGGCAGCGGCGTAATAGCCTCCAGCACAGGCATAAGCCTGTCCAGCAGCTTCCGGTTTTCTATATCCAGCATATAATGAGGCTTTGCACCCTCATAGGGGATGCCGCTGGGGGCATGGGCCAGGAGGGCGTCCGTCTCCGGCAGCTTTTTGACAAACACTGTGCTGTCACAAACCAGCAGCACCGGCTTGTCATTCAGATAGACCATATAGTCTCCGAACATTTTGCGGCTTCTGCATTCCCCATAGGGTGAGATCTGTTCACATACGAATGCGGCATAATCAGCCGAAGTAGACATAGAAGCCCTCCTTATGGTAATCTGATTACAGAAACGGTGAGAAGATCCGGAGCATCTTGCGTACTGCCCGACGGATCCGTGGAGTTTTTTGACACATTTCCATCGTATATTGCAGGGATTTATCCATAGTATCGATAAAATCCGTTTTGATCTGGGAGATGACATCCTGACCGTACAGCATGACACCGTTTTCAAACAGGGCATAAAAGCTACGGTAATCAAAATTGGTTGTGGCAACCATTGCGGCGGCATCATCGGTGACGATGAGCTTTGCATGTACAAAGCCGGGCGTGTATTCATAAACCTTGACGCCTGCTTTGATCAGTGCCCGGTAATTGGAGCGGGTTACTGCATGTACATACCATTTGTCAGCAACATGGGGTGTAATGATACGCACATCAACCCCGCTGGTGGCAGCCAGACACAGGGCGTTGAGCATTTCATTTTCCAGAATCAGATAGGGCGCCGTAATCCACACATACTTTTGTGCCCCGTTAATCAGGCTGGTGTAGGTGTTCCGGCCCACTCGGATCGGACCGGTGGGACTGTCGCAGAAGGGCTGTACCAGACTGTCGGCATTCTGAGGCATATCGATCAGATACTGTTGGGGATTCTGCTCCTCCTGGACTACAAAGCCCCAGGATTTGAGAAATGTGTGGGTAAGAGCCTGCACAGCGCTTCCTTTCAGCATGAGTCCTGCATCCTTCCAGTAGCCGAAGCGCTCGATTTTGTTGATATATTCGTCAGCCAGGTTAATGCCTCCGGTGAAGCCTACAACGCCGTCAATGACGGTAATTTTCCGGTGATCCCGGTAGTTCATAAAGCTGTCCACTGCTGCCCGGAAGGGGTTGAAGGGATATACCTGAACTCCCATGCTGCGCAGCTCCCGCCGGAAGCTGCGGGTCAGCTTGCTGATGGTTGCAATGTCGTCATACAAAATGCGGACTTCCACCCCCTGGCGGCATTTTTCCGCCAGGATCTGCTTGATCTCCTGCCAGAGGAAGCCTTCATTGATGATAAAGTATTCCATGAAGATGAACTTCTTTGCCTTTCGCAGTTCTTCCAGGTATACCGGGTAAAAGCTTTCGCCGTTGGAAAAATACCGGGTGGTGGTGCCGGTAAAAACAGGTGCGTTGCAGCTGCTTGCCAGGTGAAGCATCTCCCGGTGGAAGGGATGCTGCTTGCAGGCGTATAGGGTATCGGGCTGAAAGCCGCCGAAGGGCACCTTGTCCAGGTTGGCGCTGACAGTGGCGCAGCGCCGGCTGGCCTTACCTGCCTGCTTGTTGTACCGCAGGATGACATACAAGGGCCATCCTGCAATGGGGGCTGCCAGAAGCACGATAATCCAGATTGCGTGGAAAGGCGCATGCTTTTCATCGTTTGCAATACTCAGGGAAATCAAGGTACTGATCAGACCCACAAAGGTGTGGATATACACGGAGCGCATACCCAGAAACAGAAAGGGAAGAATCATTGCTGTCAGCTGCAGCAGAATCAGAAAGCTGGTGACAAAAAGACGGCTTGTGATGATATCTCGTATACGTTTCAATACCTGCATGTTGCAACCTTCCTTTTGATGGCTGATGATGACCATCTCTGTTGTCCCAATGCTGCAAAAAGGTGCGGCATTGCGTTATTCGTCGGCGAAAACCTGTTCTTTCAGAAGCTCCGTGTTAGCGTCAAAATCCACAATCAGCGACCAGCCTGCAGAGGTGTTCCGGTCATCAGAGTAGGTGCCCTCTGCCGGAATCTGAATCTGCAGCATATCATATCCCAGCAGGAACGGCAGCCGCAGGGACAGCTTGTAAAGCTCCCCCTTGGTCATGTTGGTGCGAACCTGAGGCAGCGCTGAGGACATCAGCCGCTTTATACCGGCTGCACCGGATTTTTTCAGACTGGTTACCATCTGGGTCAGTACCTCCCGCTGGCGCTCCGTCCGCTGGAAATCTGCGTTGCCCACATGGCGGATCCGGCTGTAGCACAGGGCTTGTTTTCCGCTGAGCATATACTGGCCGCCCTGGCTCAGCAGATCTGAATTCCGGGCATCCCCCACTATTTCGTTAACCTCATCCTGCAAAATCTGGTTGATAGCCTTTGCTTCTGCATCCGTTACGGTGATCTCCACGCCGCCCACTGCGTCAACAATAGAGGCGAAGGACACAAAGCTGACCTCAATGTAATGGTCAATGGCCACTCCAAGATTGGCTTCTATGGTGTCCATCAGCAGCTCCGGTCCGCCAAAGGAATATGCGGCGTTGATTTTGTTTTTGCCGTAGCCGGGTATGTCCGCGTACATATCCCGCATCAGGGAGGACAGAATAATCTGATCGGTTTTCTTGTTGAGAGAAAGCAGAATCATGGAGTCGGATCTTCCTCTGGTGTCGTCCCTGCTGTCGGAGCCGATCAGCAGAATATTGGTGACATAGCTTTCGGAAAGCAGCGGCCGGGATGCAGTAATCCGGGAGCCGGTATCCACCATATCCAGCTTGCCGATGCATTTGAGCGCCAGGAAGGAATACAGGGAAAAAACCAGAACGGCGAATACAAGGGCACTGGTAAGCAGCCTGGTCAGACATCCTCCCCGGCGTTTGCGCTTTTTGGGCGCAGCCTTTGGTTTTCTGCTCTGACAGGGGGCGGATTCCGTACTGGGGCGATGGGGTTTGCCGGCATTCGCTCCGGCAGAAGCGCTGACACCGGGAGCGGTTCTCTGCTGACCAGCTGTCCTGGGCTGTGCCGGTCTCTGCCGTTTTGCAGCTTCCCCAGGGGAGCTGGTACGGCTGGGATGTCCGGTGCCGGGACGGCGGGGCGGCTGCTCCGTATATGCCTGCCGGTTCAGTACAATGGTCTGGTCGGAATCGCTGATTTTTTGGGGGATATGGGGCTGCTCTTTCCGGGGCGGTGAGTTGGTGTGACGAGGCGGGATCGGTACCTGGGCACCCTCTGTATGAGGTGTCGGAGGCACTGGCTGCGGGCTGGGTGTATCCGCCGCAGGGGCCTTTGGAATATGCTTTGGCCGGGGCATATCGGAGTTGTAGGTGCGTTCTTTTGAATCTGCCATGCTTTTCCCTCCCTTTGTTCTGGAATGCCCTCTTTTTGACGGCAATATCTTTTTTTATTATACCATATCTGACGGGAAAGTCAAATACCGTTGCAGGCATTTTTTCATAAAAAGAGCATCCCGGAAAGGATGCTCCTTGTTGATTTCAGGCGTTTGCAACACTGCCCGGATTCTGTCCGGCAGCCATCAGTGCACAATACCGCAGGATCTTGCAGGCGTCATTCACATCAATGGATCCGTTGGAATCCGTATCTGCAAGCAGGCGCTGCTGCCAGTCCAGAAAGCTCCAGTCCCCCACCAGCTGCCGGGCGCTGCATTGCAGCACCAGAATGGCATCTGCAATGGTGATTGATCCATCCTGGTTAACATCTCCCAGGTCGGGCTGTGCCGAACCGGTTGTGGTTGTGGTCTGGATGGGCGGCTGTGTGGTTTGGGGAACGGTGGTTGTTTTGGTTGTGGTTGTAGTTGTAGTAGTGGTGGTCGTGGTAGTCGTGGTGGTTGTAGTCGTTGTCTGATCCGGATTTACAGTACCAAGGGAGCGGAATGTGATTCCCGCATTTGCAGCATAGGTCTGGGCGTATGAACCGGTATAGCCGGAGATGGTCAGCTTGGAGCAGCCGCCGAAGGTATCCAGTGCAATGCTGGTAACAGATGCAGGAATGGTGACGGAGGTAAGTGCCGTGCATTTATAGAAGGCAAAGTCTCCGATAGAGGTAACCCCGTCCGGGATCACAAGGCTTTGCAGCCCTGTGCATTTGTAAAATGCGCTTTTGCCGATGGTTTTCAGCGATCCGGGCAAGGTCAGTCCGGTCAGTGAGGTACAGCCGCTGAAGCAGGCTGCGCCCAGGGATGTCATACTGCCGGGCAGGCTGACTGAGGTCAGCTTTGTGCAGTTTGCAAATGCCGCACCTCCCAGATTGGTGGCACCCTCCACATACACGGATTGAATAGAATCCCGGCTGTCATACCAGGGGCTAGGTTCATAGGAAGCGTAGTCCGTCATGGTGCCACTTCCGGTGATACGCAGAGTAGAGCCGCTTAGCGTCCAGGTCAGATTATCTCCGCAGGTGTTGTCCGCTGCCTGTGCAACCAGCTGTTGATTCTGGTTCACCAGCCGGTAGCGCTCCCCTACCGGCACCAGCGCCAGTGCCGCTGCAAGTCCCATTGCTATCCATTTCTTTCGCTTCATATTTAGTTTCCTCCCTTATCTTTTGGGTATACAGTACATGTATTTATCGGCGTTTTCCCAGGATTTTCGGCTTGAACCAGTTCTGATAGAAAAGAAGCATCCCCCCCAGCGCATAGTCGTAGCAAAGAAACATACCCAGCAGCAGGACGGAGACCACCGGAAGCGCATAGCTGCCCAGCGCGGAAAATTCCTCGGAAATTTCCGTGAGTCCGAGTATATAGATGGTGGCGTAATAATCCGCTGCAAAGCAGACGCCTGTGGTCAGACATTTCCCCAGTAAAACCAGTGCCTTGCCCGGCAGCTTCTCCAGCTTCTGCCGGAGGATGGGGTAATGCCCGAAAAAGAGGATGAAGATCAGCGCTGCTTCTTTGTCAAAGGTGACAAATACGGACAGCAGACTGACGGCTGCGTAGGTAAGGACAGCCCAGCCGGATCCGATTTCTTCCACAATAATCAGCAGAAGTGCGCCGGCTACCATGGGCAACGCCAGATAAAGCAGAGGCATGACGCCGGTCAGGAACATCAGAAACAGACAGAGCGCCGTAATGATTCCACCCAATGCAACCCGATAGCTGATTCGATGCATGCTCCGCCTCCTTCTTGTAATGATTACTAGTATACCAAAAGAAACAAGGTTTGTCAATGTGCTTTGCCGCTTGACAAATCAGAACAAATATAGTATGATAAATATAATATCCGCAAAAAGGCGGCAACCAGAAACGCAATGAAGGGAATCCGGCTCTGTTTTTTGCCTCAGAGAGCTGCCGGCAGGTGCAAGGCAGTGCAGCGGCAGGGCTATCTCATCCCGGAGCGGAGCGCTGAAGCATTGGTGAGTAGGCGTTTCCGGGCGCTCCCGTTACAGAGCAGAAAGCGGGCGGCTATGCCGTCAAAAAGAGTGGTACCGTGGAGCAGCGCTTCACCTCTTTTCTCAGAGGTGAAGCGCTTTTTTCGGACACGCTGAAACATGGAGGACGTATGGAACATTGCAGCAAGTATACACGCCAGTTTTTTCCTGCACCGGAAGGGGATTTTCAGTGGCTCAGAAAAACTTATATTGACCATCCGCCGGTTTGGTGCAGCGTAGACCTGCGGGACGGGAATCAGGCACTGGTGACGCCGATGAATCTGAAGGATAAGCTGACCTTTTTCCAGATGCTTGTCCAGGCAGGTTTCCGGGAAATCGAGATTGGCTTTCCGGCGGCTTCGGAAACAGAGTATGCCTTCTGCCGCACCCTGATTGAGGAGCATCTGATTCCGGAGGATGTGACCATCCAGGTGCTGACCCAGTCCCGGGAGCACATTATTGCCAAAACCTTTGAGGCAATTGACGGGGCCCCCCATGCCATCGTACACCTGTATAACTCCACCTCGGTGGCCCAGCGCACCCAGGTGTTCCATAAGGACAAGGAAGAGATTATATCCCTTGCTGTGGAGGGGGCAAGACTGTGCAAGGAATACCGCAGCCGCTGCAGCGGAGATATCCGGTTTGAGTATTCCCCGGAGAGCTTTACCGGCACGGAAATGAGCTTTGCCCTGGAGATCTGCAATGCGGTGCTGGATGTCTGGCAGCCGGAGGAGGATCAGCCGGTCATTATCAATCTGCCGGATACGGTTTCCTGTTCCCTGCCCCATGTGTATGCCAATCAGGTTGCCTACCTTTCCCGGCACCTGCACTACCGGGAGCATGTGGTTCTGTCCGTGCATCCTCACAACGACCGGGGCTGTGCAGTGGCGGAAAGCGAGCTTGCCTTGTTGGCAGGGGCTGACCGGATCGAGGGTACTTTGTTCGGCAACGGGGAGCGCACGGGCAATGCGGATATTGTGACCATTGCGCTGAATATGTATGCCCAGGGCGTGGATCCGGGACTTGATTTTCACAACCTTCCGGAGATGATCCGGATCTTTGAGCATGCAACCGGCATGCATATCAATGAACGTCAGCCCTACAGCGGCTCCCTGGTGTTTGCAGCCTTCAGCGGCTCTCATCAGGATGCCATTGCCAAGGGCATGAAATGGCGGGAAAGCCATCCGGACAGCGCCTGGAATGTGCCCTATCTTCCCATTGATCCCCTGGATATCGGCAGAACCTATGACGGAGACGTGATCCGGATCAACAGCCAGTCCGGCAAGGGCGGCATCGGCTATCTGCTGGAGCATTACTATGGCATCAAGCTGCCGGACGGCATGCGGGAAGGCTTCGGCTATCAGGTCAAGCATATTTCCGACCGTGCCCACAAGGAGCTGCTGCCGGAGGAGGTTTACCGTATCTTCCAGGATACCTATGTGAATCTGTCCAGCCCTATTGCCCTGCCCTCCATCCATTACGCCCAGAAAGAGGGCATCGATGCCATTGTGACCATCCGGTCCGATGCCGGAATCGAAACCGTAACAGCCAGCGGCAACGGCCGTCTGGATGCGGTGAGCAATGCAGTCAAAACGGCTCTTGGTCTGGATTATACGCTGAAAAGCTATACGGAGCATGCACTGGAGGTCAGCTCCAAATCCAAGGCGGTTTCCTATGTATGCTTACAGGACAGAAAGGGACAGCTGTTCTGGGGTGTAGGGATCCATACGGATATTATCGTTTCCTCCACCAATGCGCTGCTCAGCGCAGTAAACCGGATGATTCTGAAAACTGTGTGATAATGCAAAATATACTTGACAAAGCAATCCATAGGTGTGTATAATAGAAAGAGAATTTGAAAAAAGGAGCGGGACAATGAAAACCTATCGTAAAAATATTCTGGCGCTGGCTCTGGTCGGTGCTATGGCATTTGGGCTTGCCGGCTGTAATAAATCCGGCGACAACAAAACCAGTCTCACGGACTCTGAACTGAGTGCAATTCTGCAGCCCGGTCTGCAGATCTCTCTGATTGACGATTCCGGCAGTGGATCCACTGCAACAACCACCACTTCTGCCCCCAGCGGCGGCAACACCGAAACCATGGTGACTACAGTGACCGATTCCAACGGCAATGTGTTCGCCGTTGAGACGGATGACAACGGCAACCTCACCACGGTTCCTTATGTGCCGCCGGTAACCACTGCTGCACAGGTGGATCCGGATCCGACTGTCACCACCACCCAGAACGGTTCTTCTGCTACACCGAGAATCGAAACAAGACAGGCGCTCTGGATGGATCTGACCAAGCAGGGCGACTTTAACTTCAACGGTCAGTTCCTGACCTTCCGGTTCAAGATCAAGGATGGTGCTGCGGCGGGCAATTACCCCATCAACATCACCCATACCGACTTCTGTAACTATGATGCAGTGACGCTGCGGGATATCCAGACTGCCAAGGGCTATGTTGGCGTCAGCACAGCAGCACAGGCAGATCAGGCTCCGGATACAAGTTCCTTCCTGATTACCTGCAATTCCGTAGAGGGAAAGCCCGGTGACACCGTGGATATTACCTTCAGCATCAGCAACAACTCCGGCTTCGCCGCATTTGACTTCCAGTTCCAGTATGATGCAAATGTGCTGGAATACGTGGACGGCGGTGCTGCAAAGGATTTTGCAACTTCTGCAAACATCGGCATGTATCCGTAATTGAATCCAGCAAAAAGCCACCTTTGATGTTCGTGTCAAAGGTGGCTTTTCTGATTTCCGGATTCTTTTGTTATACCTCTTTGGTCATCTGTACATAGGGCAGCTTCTGATAGCCCTGCTTACGGTAAAGCCGGATGGCGTGTTCATTTTCGTCCTCTGCTTCCAGCCGGAACCGGACTGCCTGGCCCCGATACCGTTCCTCCAGGTAGTCGAGAAAGGCCTTGCCCATTCCCCTGCCCTGGAATGCGGGCTTGATATAGATGTCCTCCACCCAGATGCAAAGTCCCCCGTATTCTGTAGAATAGCTCTTTGCCGCCATGGCATAGCCGGCGATCTGTCCGTCCTCTTCAAAGACATAGCCCTCGATGAAGGGGCACTCCCCTGTACAGTCTGCAATATCCTGCAGCAGGATGCTGTCCGGCGCTGTGTGGAGTACCGCAGGAGAATCATAGAACACACGCATCATGCGGTATACTTCTTCTGTGTCCTGCTTTGTCATTGTACGAATCATCATAAATCCTCCGAAACTAAGCGCCCGGAAAACCATGCTTCCGGGCGTTGTATTGTTTATGCACTTTCAAATTTTTTGAGGAATGCCCGTGTGCGTTCGTTGCTGGGATTGTCAATCACATCTTCCGGCTTGCCTGCCTCCACAATAACGCCGTCCGCCATGAAGATGATCCGATCCGCCACGCTCCGGGCAAATTCGATTTCATGGGTGACGATAACCATAGTCATGTTCTCCGCAGCCAGATTCCGGATGACACGGAGAATCTCCATGGTCAACTCAGGATCCAGCGCACTGGTGGGCTCGTCAAAGAACAGGATATTGGAGTTCATCGCCAGTGCTCTTGCGATGGAGACACGCTGCTGCTGACCGCCGGAAAGCTGGCAGGGGTAGTAATCCCCCTTGTCCGCAAGCCCCATCTTTTCCAGCAGAGCCTTTCCACGCTCCAAAGCTTCCGGCTTTTTCATATGCTGAACCACCATCAGGGGGTTGATGATATTCTGCATAACGCTGTAATGCGGAAACAGGTTGAAGTTCTGGAACACCAGTCCGAACTGGGCGTACAGCTTGTGGCGCTCCTTCCGGGAAACGTAAACGGATTTGCCGTTTTCGTCCCTTGCTGCATACTGCTCCCCATAGGAAAGGGAACCCCCGTCCAGCTCCTCCAGCATGGTTGCACAGCGCAGAAAGGTGGATTTACCGGAGCCGGAGGGACCCAGGATGGCCACAACCTCCCCCTGTTCCACGGACACACTGATGTCCTTGAGTACCTCCAGATCACCGAAGGATTTTCTGGCATGCTTGATTTCAAAAACGCTCATGATACCATCCTTTCGGTCAGTGGTAATAGCTCAGCTTCTGCTCGGCCTTGCGCATGATTCCTGCCACCAGCAGATTGAATACATAGTAGAACACGCCTGCCGCTGCAAATGCAGTCATGGTTTTGTCCGCGGCAGCAATGGCTTTTGCAGTGGTAAACATCTCCGGAACAGCCAGTGCAAAGGACAGGGACGTATCCTTGATCAGCGTAATAATCTCGTTGGTCATAGCGGGAATGATCCGCTTGATGACCTGGGGCATGATAATCCGGATAAAGCACTGGGCCCGGTTATAGCCCAGCACCTTTGCAGCTTCATACTGTCCCACCGGGATGGACTGAATCCCCCCACGGTAGATTTCCGCAAAGTATGCCGCATAATTCAGCACAAAGCCGATGATGACCGCAATGAAGCGGTAATCGTTGGTGATACGGATGCCAAAAATGAAATAGGGACCGTAATATACCACCAGGAGCTGCAGAATCAGCGGCGTGCCCCGCATCACAGAAATATAAAATTGTGTAAGAAAGCGCAGTATCCGGCATTTCGCCATTCTGCCGAAGGAGATCAGCAGTCCCAGGGGCAGTGCCAGTAAAAGCGTCAGCAGAAAGATTTCTGAGGACGTGACCATGCCGGACAGCAGCTCCAGCAATATTTTCTGTAATGACATATGAATACCCTTTAGTTGGACTCTGTTGTTTTCTTTTCCGCTGCCAGCGTGCAGACGTCATAGCCGAACCACTTTTCAGAGATGGTCTTGAAGGTACCGTCAGCTGCCATATCATCCAGAGCCTTCTGTACCTTATCACGCATTTCCGTGTTGCCCTTGTAGAAGCCGACTCCGTACTGTTCTTCAATAATCGGCTTTTCCAGAATGGTGTACTGGGATTCCTTGCCTTCGATCTGGTACTTTGCTACACCGATGTCCATAGCAACTGCGTCCACAGCACCTGCTTCCAGATCCATGAAGGCGGTGTTGTACTGTGCGCAGGTCAGCAGCTCCTTGAAGCTGCCCTTCAGATCCTTGAAGTCATCCCCGTTCAGGGCGTTCAGCGCAGCGGAATCCGTCTGGGCGGTTACGATTTTCCCGGCCAGATCCTCGTGGGTTTTGATGCCGGAATCGCTCTTGACAACGAATACCTGGGAATTATCCATGTAGGATTCGGTCCAGGTGTAATCATCTTCTCTGCCATTCATGGTAAAGCCGTTCCAGATACAGTCAATGGAACCGGAGGAAAGCTCAAGCTCCTTGGAATCCCAGTCGATGGGCTGCAGTTTGATTTCCATATCCATACGCTTTGCCGCTTCTTTTGCAAGCTCCAGGTCGAAACCGGTGAATTCACCATTCTCATCCACATACCCAAAGGGCGGGAAATCCTGGTCAAACCCAACGGTAAAGGTCTTTTTTTCGCCGGAGGATGCAGCATCGCCGCAGGCGGTAAGACCGGTGCATGCAAGAACACCGGCAGCCAGAATTGCAAAAATAGATTTGAGTTTCATCATATCTTCTCCTTATCTTTTCTGATAAAATGCCATAATACTAATTTTATCATAGCACTATAATAAAGTCAATTGCTCCGGCAGACTGTTACAGAAGATTGAGCAATATACCCATCTATCAGAGAATTATTTTTCTGATCTTATGCACCATGCACAAGGGGCAATGGCAGAATTCAGTTGTTCCGACAAATTCCAGCCTGTTTGCCTTGACACACCTGCCGGGGCATGCTACAATAGAATCGTTTGATGAAAGATCAGATAAAACTTAGCATGGGAGAGATTTTTTTGAGTGATTCTAAGAGAGGGACATGGGCGTCCCGGTCCACATTTATCCTTGCTGCAATCGGCTCCGCAGTTGGTCTGGGCAATGCATGGCGTTTCCCGGGACTTTGCGCAAAGCACGGCGGCGGTGCGTTTCTGCTTGTGTATCTGGCGGCAATGCTGATTATCGGCATTCCCCTGCTGACCATGGAGATTTCCATCGGCAGAAAGGTGCGGGGCGGCGCGCCGAAAGCGATGCAGAGCATCAAGAAGAAATTCGAGCCAATTGGCTGGGCTGCTACAGCCAATGCCTTTGTCATTGAAATTTACTACGCAGTTGTATTTGCCTGGGTGATTCTGATGACCGTATGCTCCTACAAGTTTGCGGGTCTCACCGGAAACTCTGAAGCAGCTTCTGGCGTCTGGGCGGATATGCTCAAGACCACCTGGGATACCTCCGGCTATGGGATCATTTCCTGGCCGGTGCTGATCTGTCTGCTGGTAGCATGGATCGGCATTTATTTCTGCATTCGGGATGGCGCCAACAGTGTAGGCAAGGTGGTCAAGTACACGGTATTCCTGCCGGTTGCCTGTCTGCTGATTATGGCCATTAAGGGACTGACCATGCCCGGTGCGATGGAGGGTCTGAAGGTCATGTTTGTGCCGGATCTGTCCGAGCTTGCCAATGCAGATCTGTGGATTGACGCAGTAGGTCAGGTGTTCTATTCTCTTTCCATCATGATGGCAATTATGTTTGCATACGGCTCCTTCCTGCAGGATGATTCCAATGTTGCTGTGGATGGTTTGATTATCGCCTTTGCAGATCTTGCCATCAGTGTGCTGTCCGGCATTGTGCTCTTCACCACCATGTATGGTACGGGTATGACCACGGCGGATATGTCCGCTTCCGGCATTGCCACCGCATTCCTGATTTATCCCTCTGCCATTGTACATCTGACCGGTTCCGGCGTGGTGAATGCAATCTTTGCAGCAGTGTTCTACTTCTGCCTGTGTACGCTGGCTATCGATTCTGCTTTCTCCATTGTAGAGGGCGTTTCCACTGCGATTGCAGACAAGTTCCATGTAACAAAGCGGAAGGCAACCATTGGCGTTTGTGCTGTTTCCGCCGTCTTTTCCCTGTTCTTTGTGACCGGTGCCGGTGTAGCATGGCTGGATATTGTGGACAACTGGTGCAACAGCTATAATCTGATCCTGGTTGGCCTGCTGGAGGCTGTTGCAATCGGCTGGTGCTTTAAGCTGCGGAAGGTGCTGGATGAGATCAACCGGAATACCAAGCGGTTCAAGATGCCTGCATGGTGGTTCTGTACATCCATCAAATTCTGTGCACCGATTTTGCTTGGCGGATTTTTCCTGTGGAATGTGATTACCCTGTTCACCAAGAGTGACGGTATTTACGGCGGCTACTCTCTGGCATCCAATATCATTGGCGGATGGGCAATCACCATTCTGGTGTTTGTCAGCGGGTTTATCGTTAAGCTGATCGCAAAGCGTATGCATGTGGAGGATGAAGATCAGTCCCACGTCTGGGATGAATAAGTCATACGGATAAAGGCAAAGGGCATGCTGTACTTTTCTACAGCATGCCCTTTTTATACAGAAAAGCCGCCGGGCATTCAGAAGCTCCGGCGGCTTTGTGTGTTTTGGGGAAATTGAATTACTTCATAGCCTCTTCAACAGCAACAGCGCAAGCAACAGTAGCACCAACCATATTCTCCCTCTTTTTTCTCCATACCAAAACGAATGGAAACTATGAGTTCGGCGGCAAATCGAATGCCATTGAGGACTGAACAATGATACCACATATCAGAAAAACCACAGGGTCTCCCAAATTGGAGGCTCTGTGGTTTATATATATTTCTCTGACTTTATGCGAGGATCCTATCAATCTGCCTGTTTACTATCCCGGTCAGGAGGTCAAGTCGTTCCTGATCGACAGATATTTTTGGATGCTGTGAGAAAGTGAAGCCTTTTAGATTTTTGAGCTCCTGTCGGATATCATCAGTCAACAGTCCCCTTGCGGTGAAAATAAAGTCAGAGCCAATGGACGGTTTTATCTTTTTCAGGTACCAATCAATATTTTTAAGCTGATCATTATCGAGGTCAAAACATAAGGAGCGGTTATTATCAAACACAGGAGCCATTCTTATGACTTCCATAGAGTCATTATCCATAAGCACTCCGAAATTGCCCAAATGTCTGTCGATATTCAGAATAAGGCTGTCGAATATACACATACGTCTGAAAGCATTGCCACTGCCGATACGCTCAAAGTAATCGAGTAATGAAGCTATTGATTTCCCCCCCGTAACTACTCGTCCTGCCTTGACAAGTCCGAAATGCTCATCTGTGAAGAGTCGGCACTTGCTGACAAGCTTATGGTGAAGGAAATCCATATCATAAGATACATACTCATTACAGATGATCTCTGCAAGCTGTGAGGCGAGATATTCCGATAACGGCTCAAGCTCAAATGTGGCACTTCCGCTTTTACAGAGGTAGATCCCGTCAGATTCCCTTACCCAGCATTTTGCGTATGAGCCGTCCGTTCCGAATTCGGGTGAAGTTGATGAAAGATCGGTATCACTTATAGCTCCATCGAATGCGGCATTTGCTATCATTTCATCAAAAGAATTGCTGTAAAGGGATACCTCTGCCCATTTAAGGCTGCTCCCCTCTTCCTTTACCCAGAAGGTATCGTTGAGAGAAACTGCGTGAGTGACCCGAATAAATCCATCGATATCAGTACAGCCGTATCTTTCAAGCAGCTGCTCAATGTGCTTTCGGTGCTTGGGAGCTTTTCGTCTGTCAAGGAAAGTGAAAAGATCGACATAGCCCAGAGGTCTGAGATCAGTAAACCACTCAAGCTCGCTAAGCTGAACTTCATCATATTCATCACGTTCACAGCTGAACAGGAGCCAAGGGACGTCCTTATTCATAAGAACATATGTCATTTTCTCACTTCCTTAGAATGGATTTATATTGTTATGATTATACCACATATATTTGTGACTGTCAAATATGGCTGATATGAAGCAATCGAATTTCATAATGTTTCATTTATATATTTTTATTATGTATCAATGCTTAATCACATCATACCTTTCTGCCGATTGGCGGAACGGTATGATGTGTTCTTTTATTTCCATTATATATCCTTTTTAAGGAACTGAAAAAGGAACTTTTTATGGTGAGTAATAAGAATTGATATATTCTGCCTAATTATGTAAAATTATGTTGAAGGGAGTGAACGACCACGAATATCGATTTAGACAACCTTGATGAAACCGGTATCTATGAAGCACTTGGCGTTGAAGGACACGAAGATGATGCACTTAACGACAGCTATCTCGATCTTTACGAACTTCTGGGCAAAGAAGCTATGCTGAAGCTATTCAAGCATTTCCGAGGGGACAAGATCGAATGTCCTATGAGAATGTATCGTGCGGAATACATAGCCGATCTTGCCAAGCAGACAACCGACAGACGTGAGCGTG
>JALELB010000008.1 GCA_022768805.1 Ruminococcus sp. | reverse complement strand
TGAATAGGGTCTGGCGCCTGAAATCGTGGGAACCATCACAAGCAGACGTTTCCCCACAAGAGTGGGGAGGGTGTGGAAAAGAGAGCGCGAGAGAAAACCGTTGGGAGGGGAGAGAATAAGCAGCTTGCTACGCTCTCTCCTCTCCTAAGGAGGTTGTCTCTCGCACAATGGTAAACCGTTCAGGGTATGCCCTTGTCTTGGGGAGACAACCCCAGGGAAAGGGGGGCGCATCCAAGATGCTTATCCCCCTTCCCCTTCCGGGTTTTCTCCCCCAGTCCCCCACTTTCCTTCTTCCCCATCCCCCTTTGGGAGATGATGCAGCTATTCTGCTGTCCCATGATGCTGCACAGAACGGTGCTGAATGAAGTCTGGCGCCTGAAATCGTGGGAACCATCACAAGCAGACGCTTCCCCACAAGAGTGGGGAGGGTGTGGAAAAGAGAGCGCAAAAAAATTTCCCCCACCCCCCTTGCCCCCCCTTGACAAATCCAGGGGACGGTGCTATAATCAAATATACAGAAACCGTTGAGGAAGAGTAAGTAGATCCGGATGCTGTGCAGACAGAGAGCCGCAGGCGGTGGGATTGCGGCAGTAACAGGCTGGATTGAATGGACTTCTAAGGGCAAGCGGAAAGGGTTTTCCCGAGTATGTGCGCCGGAGAATGGCACTCCGTCAACAAATGCCGGCGTATGATAGTACGCACAGAGAGGACGCATACAGCGTCAAGCAGGGTGGCACCGCAGGAAGATTTACTCCTGTCCCGGCAACGAAATTTGTTGTGGGACAGGAGTTTTTGTATTCTGTCCCCGATCGAAAGGAGTCAGAATGATGGCAAAGGAAATCCCCTACAAAATCTATCTGGACGAAAGCGAGATGCCCACGGCTTGGTACAACCTGCGGGCGGACATGAAGAACAAGCCGGCGCCCCTGCTGAATCCGGCAACCGGGCAGCCCTGTACTGCGGCGGATCTGGCACCGGTTTTCTGTGAGGAGCTGGTGAAGCAGGAGCTGGATGACACCACCCCCTATTTTGAGATCCCCCAGGAGATCCGGGATTTTTACAAGATGTACCGGCCCTCTCCCCTGGTAAGAGCATACTGCCTGGAGAAGAAGCTGGGCACTCCCGCAAAGATTTACTACAAGTTCGAGGGCAACAACACCAGCGGCAGCCACAAGCTCAATTCCGCCATCGCCCAGGCATACTACGCAAAGCAGCAGGGGCTGAAGGGCGTGACCACCGAAACCGGCGCTGGCCAGTGGGGCACTGCCCTGTCCATGGCATGCTCCTACTTTGACCTGGACTGCAAGGTGTTTATGGTAAAGGTGTCCTATGAGCAGAAGCCCTTCCGCCGGGAGGTTATGCGGACCTACGGCGCATCCGTGACCCCCTCTCCCTCTATGGAGACCGCAGTGGGCAGAAAGATTCTGGAGGAGCATCCGGGCACCACGGGAAGCCTGGGCTGCGCCATCTCCGAGGCTGTGGAGAAGGCAACCACCAGCGAGGGCTATCGCTATGTGCTGGGCAGCGTGCTGAACCAGGTGCTGCTGCACCAGTCCGTCATCGGTCTGGAGACCAAGGCGGCTCTGGACAAATACGGCATCAAGGCGGATATCATCATCGGCTGTGCCGGCGGCGGCTCCAACCTGGGCGGACTGATTGCCCCCTTTATGGGCGAAAAGCTCCGGGGTGAGGCGGATTACCGGATTATTGCGGTGGAGCCTGCATCCTGCCCCAGCCTGACCAGAGGCAAGTATGCTTACGACTTCTGTGATACCGGCAAGGTTTGCCCCCTGGCAAAGATGTACACCCTGGGCTGTGATTTCATTCCGGCACCTAATCATGCCGGCGGCCTCCGGTATCACGGCATGAGCTCCACCCTGTCCCAGCTGTATGCGGACGGGCTGATGGAGGCTACCTCCGTAACCCAGACCAAGGTATTCGAGGCGGCTGAGTACTTCGCAAGGGTGGAAGGCATCCTGCCGGCACCGGAGAGCAGCCACGCCATCCGGGTTGCCATCGACGAAGCCCTCAAGTGCAAGGAAACCGGGGAGGAGAAGACCATTGTATTCGGTCTGACCGGTACGGGTTACTTTGATATGGTGGCTTATGAAAAGTACAACGACGGCAAGATGAGCGACTATATCCCCACCGACGAGGAGCTGGCGGAGAGCTTCAAGAAGCTGCCCCAGGGATTTTAAGAAAAGCAGAAAGGCAGGGCGCAAGCCCTGCTTTTTGTTTTGTGACGATTAGCTTTCGGCTTATCTTTTATGCTGAACCGTACCGGTTACGCAGGACTGTTCTACCATTGTCTTGGGGGGACAACTCCGGGGAAGGGGGGGCAGGGGGCGCAGGTGCGCTCCACCATTGTGCGAGAGACAACCTCCTTAGGAGGGGAGAGAGCGCATCACAGATGCTTATTCTCTCCCCTCCCAGCGGTTTTCTCTCGCGCTCTCTTTTCCACACCCTCCCCTCTCTTTGGGGAAACGAGCCGACTAAGATTTCTCCCACGATTTCATGCGCCAGACTAGTTTATTTCCGTCCTGTGTAACATCCTGGAAACGTGCAGAGTATGACCGTGTTTTTAGGGGGATGGGGAAGAAGGAAAGTGGGGGACTGGGGGAGAAAACCCAGAAGGGGAAGGGGGATAAGCATCTTTGATGCTACCCCCTTCCCTTGGGTTGTCTCCCCAAGCTCTGGTAAACCCGTACTGCGTGAGTGTAGCACGCAGAACAAATGGAACAGGAAATAAAAATTGTCACTTTCGGAAAAAAGCCGCTCTGCATACCTTATGCAAAGCGGCTTTTTTATGTTAGTTTTCCGGCTCCTCTTTCTTGGGAGTCTCCGCCGGAGCATCCTCCGGCTTTGGCGCAGGCTTTCTGCCCCGGCGCTTGGGGGCTTCCGCCGGAGCATCCTCCGGCTTTGGCGCAGGCTTTCTGCCCCGGCGCTTGGGGGCTTCCGCCGGAGCATCCTCCGGCTTTGGCGCAGGCTTTCTGCCCCGGCGCTTGGGAGTCTCCGCCGGAGCATCCTCCGGCTTTGCCGCAGGCTTTCTGCCCCGGCGCTTGGGGGCTTCCGCCGGAGCATCCTCCGGCTTTGGCGCAGGCTTTTTCCGTGGGGATTTCTTCTTTGCGGCGGCGTATGCCTCGTCGAACAATTGTTCCTGGGCGTTCCGCAGGGGCTCTCCCTCCTCCGGGGCGGTGAGCACATAGGTGCCGTCCGGCTGCTGGAGCCGTGCTTTGCAGTTGTCCCGCAGATACACATCAAAAATATGCAGCACCCGTGCCCGCACTGCCGGATCCAGCAGGGGCACCGCCACCTCCACCCGGTGGATGGTGTTCCGGGGCATGTAATCCGCCGAGCCCATATACACCCTTGCCCGGTCGGGAGTGCCGAAAATGTAGATGCGGCTGTGCTCCAAGTACCGGCCCACGATGCTCCGGACGTGGATATGCTCGGTTTTGCCGGGGATGCCCCCGATGACGCAGCAGATGCCCCGGACGATGAGATCCACATGCACCCCTGCCGCCGACGCCTCCATGAGCTTTTCGATAATGACCTTGTCGGAAATGGAGTTGAGCTTTAAGCCGATGTAGCTGTCCAGCCCCTGGGCGGCACGCTGGATTTCCTCGTCCATCATCCGCAGCACCTGGTTCCGCAGGGTGTGGGGCGCCACCAGCAGCATACCGTTTTCCTCAATCTGGGTATCCGCACACAGGGCGTCAAACACAGCCTCCGCCTCGGCGCCGATGGCCTGGTTTGCGGTCATCAGGGACAGATCCGTGTACAGCAGGGAGGTTTTTTCGTTGTAGTTGCCGGTGCCGATCTGGGTGGTGTAATGTACCCCGGTGCGGCTCTTCCGGGTGATGAGCAGCAGCTTGGAGTGTACCTTGAAGGCACGGGAGCCGTAGATCACCTCACAGCCTGCACGCTGGAGCCGCTTGGACCAGCCGATGTTGTTTTCCTCGTCGAACCGGGCACGGAGCTCCACCAGCACCAGCACCCGGATGCCGTTTTCCGCCGCCCGGCACAGAGCGTCAATCACCTGGCTGTTCCGGGCAACCCGGTACAGGGTGATCTTGATGGACAGCACGGATTCATCCTCCGCAGCCTCCTGGAGCAGCCGCAGAAAGGGGCGGATGGAATCATAGGGGTAGTGGAGGAGAATGTCCTGCTTTTTGATCTGGGCAAGCATGGGGCGGGTTTCGGACACCTGGGGGGATTTCTGGGGCACCCGCTTGGGATAAAGCAGGGAATCCTCCTGCAGCACGTCCTGGAGGCCGTACACAAAGGACAGATCCAGGGGCGCCTTTGCCGGGAAGATCTGGCTGTTCTTGATGCCCAGCTGCTTCCGGAGAAAGTCCGTTGCAGGCTGGCTGAAGCTGTTGGAAAGCTGGATCCGCACGGGCATCAGCTTGCTGCGCTGCTTGATGAGCTCCTCCATAATCTGGCGGAAGTCGTTGGTATAGTCGTAAAAGGCGTCGGTAATGGCAATGTCCGCACTGCGGGTAATCCGCAGCAGGGTCCGGTCGATGACCTTGTAATTTTTGAAGATGGCCGGGGAAAGGCTTAAAATCAGATCCTCCGCCAGGATAAAGCGTCTGCCGTTTTCTCCCAGGGGGATTACTCGCTTGAACTGCTCGTTCACGGGGATAATCCCCAGCCGAACCCCGGATTTGGATTCCAGGTGCAAAACGGCGTAGATCTCCTGGTTTTTGAGGAAGGGGAAGGGGTGATCCTTATCCACCACCAGGGGCACGATCAGGGGGCGGATTTCCTTTTTGAAATAGGTGTCCAGATAGCGGCGCTCCTCATCGGTGGCGGTGGGGTAGGTGACCTGCATCACTCCGTAAGCCCCCAGGGCCTGCATGATTTCCACATAGGCATTGTCCCGCTGGGGCTCAAGCTCCCGGACCCGCTGGAAGATGGCCTTCAGCTGCTCCTTGGCGGTCATGCCGCTGCGGGAGTCCTGCTTGTCCGGGTCTTCCGCGTGCTGGTCGTACAGGGACCCTACCCGGACCCGGAAGAATTCATCCAGGTTGGACTGGAAAATGGCGGTGAATTTCAGCCGCTCCAGCAGGGGAGACTCCGGGCTGCACGCCTCCTCCAGCACCCGCTGGTTAAATTTCAGCCAGGAAAGCTCCCGGTTGTCAAAGCCTTCAAATCCCATAGCGATTCCTTCCTGCGGCAGTGCCGCAAACATTTTCTTTCCTTTATTATAGCTGTATCCGGCGGTTTCGTCAACCGATTTTACCGAGATTTCACCGAGTTTCAGATAAATTTGTCATAAGCTGTCCGGCGCTGTGCCACCACCCATCCGGCACCGGCGGCATATACTGCAAGGGGTGATTAAACCCGGTCAGCCTGGTTATACTACATACAGGCGCGAAAGCGTGAAATCTGAAAAAGGGGAGACTCCGCATATGGTCAGAAGAGGAGAAATTTATTATGCAGATCTCAGCCCGGTGGTGGGCTCGGAGCAGGGCGGCGTTCGCCCGGTGCTGATTGTACAGAACGATGTGGGCAACAAGCACAGCCCCACGGTGATTGCCGCTGCCATCACCAGCCAGCGGGAAAAGGCAAAGCTGCCCACCCATATAGAGCTGCGGGCGGCAAGCTGCGGCCTGTCCCGGGACAGCGTGGTGCTGCTGGAGCAGATCCGCACCATCGACAAACGGCGGCTGAAGGAGCGGATGGGGGAGCTGGACGCCCCTGCCATGAGCCAGGTGAACAACGCCCTGGAGATCAGCTTTGGCTTAAGTTAAGTTAATTTAAGCACCCCGTTACATTTCGTCATTTTGCACAAATGGGACTGCGGAATTTCAGCAGCCCCATTTTTTTGTTCAAAATTGCCCCTGGGAAAGAGCAATAGTGCTATTTTTACATATGGGAATTTGTGCAGTCATGACAAAAACGCCCTGGAACAAGCCGGATTCATTGACATTTTGCATGACGTGTGCTATACTTTGTACAGTATGAATAATGATTTTGTATCCGGCGGCGTCCGGATGCGGATCCGTGACCAGTTCCCAGGGGGGCGACAGGATGAAACGCAACAAGCGAACGAATTATAATGATATTGACAATATGGATCATGCGGAAAAAAAGTTCTACGGCGACCAGATGAAGGAAATGGGCTGCAAGGGCTTTGTGCTGCGGGATATCTGGGACGTGCTGGGTCCCTATCTGCTGATTATCGTGGCGGTAATTTCCCTGCTGGTGGGCATTCTCATCGGCTGGAACTGGAGGGCATCCCGGGACGGGGGCACTCTGGCGATGGAAAATCCCCCGGAGCAGGTGACGGAAGCACCCCAGACCACGGAGTATAAGGCGGAGGTTCCCGGCGAGGAAACCACCCCGCCCCAGCAGGAGCCGGAGCAGACCGCTCCGCCCCAGACGAAGCCGGAGGATACTCCTGCGGTGGTAACAACGGTGCCTCCCCAGGAGGAGCCGGAGGGTCTGCCCCAGGAGCCGGAAAAGCCCGATACTCCCACACCGGTGCGGACCTCTCCCAGGCCCAACACCGTGCAGACCGCTGTGCCCGTCAGCCCGGTGGTGACCACCTCGCCTCCGGTAGTGACCAGGCCCCGGCAGACCACTGCCCGGCCGGTAACAACCCGGCGGACCACTCCGCCCGTGACCACGGCGCCCACTGTGCGTACCACCACAGCGGCTCCGGTTGTGACCACCACAAGGGTGGTAACCACGGCACCGCCTCCTGCGCCCATTCTCAAGGGCATGTATGTGACCATATCCAAGAGCGGCTCTCCCACCCGGGAGGGGAATCTTTACAGCACAACCTTCTGCATCCGGATTTCCAACACCACCACGGATACGCTGAACAAGCAAAAGCTGCTGTTTTCTGTTCCCACCGGTACCACAGTGAAGGTGGAGCCGGACAACAGCACCGCCTATGTCAGCGGCAAGTACCTGAGCATCACCTCCAACAACGAAATCCGGGCGGGCAAGACCATTTCCATTTATGTAACCCTGGAGTACAGCGAGATTCTGAACACCTCTTCGATTGTACTCTGCTCCGCCCAGTAGCACCGGGCGGAGGACGGAACCCACAGACATTGAAAGGATGGTAACGATGGAACCTATGGACAGCAGAGAACAGGATTATTTCAACAATGAACAGACCCAGGATAGTTTCCGGGATCTGTTTTCAAACAGCGGCGTTCTGGACGGTTGGTTTACCGTCCACGACGGGGCCTATGGGATGAACGAAACCACCATGACCCTGAACACCCCGGTCTGATTGCATGCCTCTTTCTCCATTATTAAGGGAGCGCTCCTGGTGAGCGCTCTTTTTGTGGGCAGTGTTATCTTTATATAATCTTAATACGATTCCAGATATTTTAATGCAGTTTTTATCTGACAGGGGTATAATGAGATGATAGTGATTTTTTCCGGGGTATGCTGACCGCCGGAAGACAAATAAAAAAGGAGCAGTTTTCCATGTCCGGACTGTTGCATAAAAAAATCCGATTATCCTCCTTCCAGGTGATTATCCTGGGCTTTGCCGCAGTGATTCTGCTGGGGGCCTGTGTGCTGATGCTGCCCATATCCACCCAGATGCGGATTGTCACCCCCTTCCACGAGGCCCTGTTCACCGCCACCTCTGCGGTGTGCGTAACCGGCCTGGTGGTGCAGGGCACGGGCTGTTACTGGTCCGCCTTCGGCCAGGGAGTGATTCTCACCCTGATCCAGATCGGGGGGCTGGGGGTGGTGACCATTGCGGTGTCCTTCTCCCTGCTGTCCGGCAGGCGGATCTCCCTGATGCAGCGGAGCACCATGCAGGAGGCCATTGCCGCTCCCAAGGTGGGGGGCATCGTCCGGCTTACGGGCTTTATTCTCCGGGGCACGTTCCTTATCGAGCTTTTGGGGGCGCTGGCGCTGATGCCGGTGTTCTGCCGGCAGTACGGTCTCCGGGGTATCTGGATGGCGGTGTTCCATTCCATTTCCGCCTTTTGTAATGCGGGCTTTGACCTGATGGGAACCGACGGGGACCCCTTTTCCTCCCTGACGGCCTTTGCCACCAATCCGGCGGTGAATATCATCCTCATCCTGCTGATTCTCATCGGAGGCATCGGCTTTCTGACCTGGGAGGATATTGTGATGCACAAATGGCGGCTCCGGCAGTACAGGATGCAGAGCAAGGTGATCCTGATGATGACGGTGCTGCTGATCGTGATTCCGGCAGTGTTCTTCTTCTTTGATCTTTCGGAGCTGCCCCTGGGACAGCGGATTCTTGCCGCATGCTTCCAGGCGGTGACTCCCCGTACCGCAGGCTTCAACACGGTGGATCTGCTGTCCCTGGGCAGTGCAGCCCGGGCGGTGATGCTGGTGCTGATGCTCATCGGCGGCGCACCCGGCTCCACGGCAGGAGGTATGAAAACCACCACGGTGGCGGTGCTGTTCGCCAACGCCTTTGCCACCTTCCGCAAGCGGGAGGATGCCCAGTTTTTCGGCAGACGCATCGAGCCGGGGGCCATCCGCAGCGCTGCCACCATCCTGATGCTGTACATGACCCTGTTTTTCGGGGGCGCCGTGATAATCAGCCTGTACGAGGGGCTGCCCCTGTCCCTGTGCCTGTTTGAAACTGCCTCTGCGGTAGGCACCGTGGGACTGACCCTGGGCATCACCCCCCAGCTGGGGATTCTGTCCCAGGTGGTGCTGATCGTGCTCATGTACATGGGACGGGTGGGGAGTCTGACTTTGATTTATGCGGCTATGTCCGGAAAGAATCTGAGTCCCGCAAAGCTGCCCCAGGAGAAAATTGCCGTAGGATAATCTGAACAGGGCGCAAGCCCTGTTTTTCTTTTTACTTGTCTTTTATCATCGGCGTGCTGGGGGCACGAAGTGCCGTTCTACTGCCGTCTTGGGGAGACAACCCCAGGATGCAGCTTTGACCGCTTTGCGCTGTGCGAGAGACAACCGCCTGAGTGAGTTTATTGATGCTTGGGGATGGTCCGATGTCAATAAAGTGGACAGAAAAAAGTTGAGAACTAGGTAACGAGGTTTTCAGCGTCGATGGGTGAGACTCCATTGTTATGAGAGTGCGGGCGAATGGAATTGTAGAAACCATGAATATAACGGAACAATGC
>JALELB010000043.1 GCA_022768805.1 Ruminococcus sp. | reverse complement strand
AATGATACGCTGATTTATCAGACACCTAGCGGCTATCATGATGCGATGACCAAAAACGGAACCACGCACATCTGGCATTATGTGAACGGCGGCGACCACGGCGGAAAGACCATCCGTCCCCACATGTACAACTTTGTACGTGCTGTCTTCAAGGCAACCAATTAAAGTCTCCCCCTGAGCTTCGGCTCTTACCCATAAGCAGGAAAACGGCGCCGCCCCCAAGGGCAGCACCGTTTTCTTTTGTTTGTATTCAGGTTTCCGGATTCAGTTGGTATAGCTCGTATTGGTAAGCATCATGGGGCTCCGAAGCTGTGCCGAGCAGCGTGTACCGCTCCGTCAATGCAGCACAGGGCTCCTTGCGCCACAGATGCTCCCGAAGCCGGTATCGTACCACCACAAACTCAACCTCTCCCTGCTGGACAATCCGGTCCTGCTCCGCATACATCTGGGGAAGCTGACTGCTTGGAATATTCAGCCGGCAGAAAAAGCGTGTATCCGGCAGCCGGGCACCGGATTCCAGATAAAAACCGCCGTCCAGAAAACAGTAGTTTAGCAGGGATACTTCCTCCTGTCGCTTGTTTTGCTGTATAAGCTCGGCAAACTGAATCTGGGGATAATAGCTGTCCGGCTTTCCGAAATAGTACCGGCAGTTGCTGGCCGGATAGATAGCCAGACCATATAAAACAGGCAGTGCCAGCTTCAGCATACGCTTGCAGCGTTCTCCGGACATATGACTCCAGAGCCGCAGCAGAGCGATCACCCCGAATACACAGTAGCCGGCCATAATCAACAGATAATACCGGTAACGCACCCCTCCCACAAACACAAAAAAGTACAGTCCCACATAGGTAGCTGTAATCGCAATGCGGGTGGTCTTCTGCTTACAGCTGGTTTTTGCCAGCATAAAATACAGCACGCCCCCCAGGCATAAAGCAGTCATACAGAAGTTGTGGAACACATCTTGCACCAGAACACCGCCGATACGCAGAATCCAGGACGCAGAGCGGGAATACAGAAAAATGTTGGAGTAAAAGTACACGTAGAAAAAGTCGTATAAAGCATGGTGATAGGCAAAGTACACCAGCCAGGGGAGTGCCGTCAGCAGCATGCCACCCAGAAAAAGCAGACACTGCCCGATTGCCTGCCGGTACTTTCTTTGCCGGATCGTCTCCACAAAAAAGAACAGCACCCAGACAATGTAAAAGCCCAGCATGGTGAATTTGATCCATAGAATCATACCGGCAAAGATACCGCAGAGCATATGTACCCGTCCGGCAGGAAGGGATCCGGCTTCGGTGCAGCGGAGCATGGCATACAGGCCATACAGTACAAGGGGCAGGCAGAATTCCTCTGCATTGTCTCCCCGGCTGAAGCAGTATGCGGTAACGGTCACCAGCCCGGAAAGCGCTGCCGCCGGCATTTCCAGCCGATCCGGCAGAAACAGGGATGCCATGCGGCTGAATAGCCAGAGCGTCCAGGTCAGATTCAGGATTTCCAGCAGATAAACCCCGAAAAAGCCATTGCTGTCCACCAGAGCAGCCAGGGCATGGAGCCCGTACAGCAGGGGTCCCTTTTGTTCATACAGATCCCGGTAGGGCACCTTTCCGGACAGCATAGCTTTTCCCACGGTCAGAAAGCAGTTCTGATCCACTCCTGTATGCAGAGGAAACAGGGGAGAAGCCATGGAACAGGTGGTAATCAGGATAAAGGAAAGCAGCAGAAAGCCCAGCAGCCTTTTGCAGGTTTGCTGCTTCAAAACGCATCCCTCCTCATTAAGCAAGCTAAGGCGGCACAGAAGACAGTGCCGCCTTAGTATTTTATCACAGATCCGGATAATTTGCAAGCAGAATACGCCTTACAGCTCCAGTCCTGCAATGACCTGTTTCAGCGTCTGCACGGAATGCTCCAGCTTCTGCTGCTCCTGGGCATCCAGCGGAATGTCCAGCACCTTTTCAACGCCATCCTCCCCGACGATGGAGGGAACGCCGAAATATACATCCGACACCCCGTAATGGCCGTTGACATAGGCGGAAACAGGCAGTACGGAATGCTCCTCCCGGACAATAGCACGGACGATCCGGGTCACTGCCAATGCAATTGCATAATAGGTGGCACCTTTTTTCTCAATCACCTTGTAGGCGCTGGTGCGCACCTCCTCATACAGCCGGTGAAGGGTTTCTCCGTCACAGCATCCACAGATTTCGCAGAAGCTGTCCAGATCCACACCGGACACATTGGCGCTGCTCCAGACCGCCAGCTCGCTGTCCCCATGTTCACCGATGATGAACGCATGGACGCTGCGGCTGTCCACCCCCAGATGGTCGCCCAGCAGATACTTCAGCCGTGCCGTATCCAGCACCGTGCCGGAGCCGATCACATGTTCCGGGGGATAGCCGGACAGCTTCCAGGCCACATAGGTCAGCACATCCACCGGATTGGACACAATCAGCAGCCGGGCATCCTTGGTTACCGCTGTAATCTGGGGGATCATACTCCGGAAGATCTCCACATTCTTCTGTACCAGCTCCAGCCGGGTTTCTCCCTGACGCTGTCCTGCACCGGCTGTGATGATAATCAGAAAGCAGTCCGCCAGATCCGCATAGGTACCGGCGTAGATTTTCATGGGGTGTACAAAGGGCAGGCCATGGCTGAGATCCATCGCCTCACCCTCTGCCTTGGTATGGTTGATGTCGATCAGCACCAGCTCTGAAAAAAGCTCCTCCTGGGCCAGGGAAAAGGCGATGGATGCACCCACAAACCCGCAGCCGATCACGGCACATTTTTGTTTATTCATCAGGAATCCTCCAATCCTTGATCGTCCTGTATAGTGTGCCCGGAACCGCCGGATCCATACCGTCCGATAAAAAATTAACAGGAAATCGAAAAAAGGGACTTGATTCTGTCGAGAAAATGCGGTATAATGATAACATATGATTTATAAGGTGTATTTCATCTTATATCGAAAGGAGTTAAGGATATGAATTATTCTCATGAAGTTGAAACAATGTGCCCTGTAAAGCAAGGCGTTGCTCACGGCGCAGCCCCGATCCCGGAAGAAGCAAAGTGGGTTAAGGCAAAGGAAATTTCTGATATTTCCGGTTTCACACACGGCATTGGCTGGTGTGCACCCCAGCAGGGTACCTGCAAGCTCACACTGAACGTAAAGGGCGGCGTAATCCAGGAAGCATTGGTTGAAACCATCGGATGCTCCGGTATGACCCATTCCGCAGCAATGGCTGCTGAAATCCTCCCCGGCAGAACCATTCTGGAAGCACTGAACACCGACCTGGTTTGTGATGCAATCAACACTGCAATGAGAGAGCTGTTCCTGCAGATCGTATACGGCAGATCCCAGAGCGCATTCTCTGAGGATGGCCTGGTAATCGGCGCCGGCCTTGAGGATCTGGGCAAGGGTCTCCGTTCCCAGGTTGGTACCATGTACGGTACACTGGAAAAGGGTCCCCGCTACCTGGAAATGACGGACGGCTACGTAACCGGCATTGCTCTGAATGAGGATGACGAGATCATCGGCTACAAGTTCGTTAACTTCGGTAAGATGATGGACTTCATCAAGGCAGGCGATGACGCAAACACAGCATACGAAAAGGCACAGGGTCAGTACGGCCGTGTTGCAGACGCTGTAAAGATCATTGATCCCAGAAAGCAATAAGAGGAGGAAAACAACAATGGCTTTATTTGAATCTTATGAGAGAAGAGAAAAGCAGATTCTTGCTGTTCTCGCACAGTATGACATTCACTCCATCGAAGAGGCTGCTGAAATCACCAAGGCAAAGGGTCTGGACATCTACAAGCTGGTTGAAAGCATTCAGCCCATCTGCTTTGAAAATGCAAAGTGGGCTTACACTGTAGGCTGCGCCATCGCCATCAAGAAGGGCTGCACCAGAGCGGCTGACGCTGCTGCTGCCATCGGCGAGGGCCTGCAGGCATTCTGTATTCCCGGCTCCGTAGCAGATCAGCGTAAGGTTGGTCTGGGCCACGGCAACCTGGGCAAGATGCTGCTGGAGGAAGAAACCAAGTGCTTCTGCTTCCTGGCAGGTCATGAGTCCTTTGCTGCTGCTGAGGGCGCAATCGGTATTGCCGAGAAGGCAAACAAGGTTCGTAAGGAACCCCTCCGGGTTATCCTGAACGGTCTGGGCAAGGACGCTGCACAGATCATTGCAAGAATCAACGGGTTTACTTATGTAGAAACCGAAATGGATTACTACACCGGTCAGGTTAAGGAAGTATTCCGCAAGTGCTACTCCAAGAGCGCAGATAACCCCCGTGCAAAGGTAAACTGCTACGGTGCAAACGATGTAACCGAGGGCGTGGCAATCATGTGGAAGGAAGGCGTTGACGTTTCCATCACCGGTAACTCCACCAACCCGACCCGCTTCCAGCACCCGGTTGCAGGTACCTATAAGAAGGAGTGCGTAGAAAAGGGCAAGAAGTACTTCTCCGTTGCATCCGGCGGCGGTACAGGCCGTACCCTCCATCCGGATAACATGGCAGCAGGTCCGGCTTCCTACGGCATGACCGACACCATGGGCCGTATGCACTCTGATGCACAGTTCGCCGGCTCCTCCTCCGTTCCGGCTCACGTTGAAATGATGGGTCTGATCGGTATGGGCAACAATCCTATGGTTGGTGCTACTGTTGCTTGCGCTGTTGCTGTTGAAGAGGCTATGAAGTAATTCAATTTCCCCAAAACACACAAAGCCGCCGGAGCTTCTGAATGCCCGGCGGCTTTTCTGTATAAAAAGGGCATGCTGTAGAAAA
>JALELB010000012.1 GCA_022768805.1 Ruminococcus sp. | reverse complement strand
GAGCAGCTGGCTGCTGATGGGCGTTCCCGGTCTTGCCTACTTCTGCGGCCTTGCCGACGCCACATGGACGGTCATCGGCCTTGCGGTGGGTACATATCTGAACTGGCTGATCGTGGCCAAACGGCTGCGCCGCTACTCGGTTAAGGTGAACGCCATCACCATCCCCGATTTCTTTGCCCACCGGTTCCGGGATAAGAGCGGACTGATCGAGGGAATCGCCGCTTTGATCATTATCATTTTCTTCGTCCCCTATACCGCCTCCGGCTTTGCCGCCTGCGGAAAGCTGTTCACCAACCTTTTTGACGTGGACTACATGGCGGCTATGCTGATCAGTGCCGCCGTCATCGTGGGCTACTGCGCAATGGGCGGCTTTATGGCGGCCAGCGTCACCAGCCTGATCCAGAGCATTGTGATGACTGTGGCCCTTGTTGTCATCCTGGTTTTCGGCATCAATGTGGCAGGAGGCTGGGGCGCCGTGGTGGAAAATGCCAAATCCATCCCCGGTTATCTGAGTCTGACCACCAGCACCTCTATTGTGGCAGAGAGCACTTCCAAATACGGTTTTATCACCATCATTTCCACACTGGCCTGGGGCCTTGGCTATTTCGGCATGCCCCATGTGCTTCTGCGGTTCATGGCAATTGAAAACAAGGAAAAGGTGAAGATTTCCCGTAGAATTGCAACCGTATGGGTGGTGATCTCCATGGGTGTGGCTGTATTCATCGGTATCGTGGGCAATGCGCTGACCTCCTCCGGAAAGCTCGGTTCCCTGGCGGATGCGGAGACGGTCATTATGGATATGGCGCTGCTGATGAGCGAAAAAGGCTTCATTTTTATTTTCTTTGCAGGTCTGATCTTTGCCGGCATCCTGGCCAGCACCATGTCCACCTCCGACTCCCAGCTGCTGGCGGCATCCTCCAGCGCTTCGGAAAATCTGCTGAAGGGTGTATTCAAAATCAAGATGACCGAAAAGCAGTCCATGCTTTGCGCAAGAGCAGTGCTGATCGTCATCGCAGCGCTTTCTGTTGTCCTTGCCTGGAACCCCAACAGCTCCGTATTTGATATTGTATCCTTTGCCTGGGCAGGCTTCGGCGCCACCTTCGGCCCTGTGATGCTCTGCGCCCTGTTTTGGAAGCGTTCCAACAAGTGGGGGGCAATGGCAGGCATGCTCACCGGCGGTGTAATGGTGTTTGTATGGAAATATGTCATCGCAGAACTGGGCGGTGTATTCGCCATCTATGAGCTGCTGCCGGCCTTTGTGATTGCACTGGTTGTGAATGTGATTGTATCCCTTGTCACCGGAAAGCCGGAGCAGGCCATCCTGGATGAATTTGATGCAGTCAATGCAGAGGTAAAAGCAGGCTGATTGACAGGAAGATACCAGTGTAGGAATCGGCGTGAAAAGCCAATATCCTGCTGGGTATTGAGCATGGATAAGCGCGTAAACGGAGGTGTAAAGGCATGAACCAATACAAGGAAAGCTACAAGGGTCTTGTTGGGATGATCCTTGGCTTTGTGGTGCTTATGTTTCTGTTTCCTTTTCTGACGGATTTGCAAGGCAAATTCACCGCTGTCATTTCTATGAACCTGGTCAATCTCTGGGTTGCATTGCTGTCGCTGGTGATTTATAAAACAGAGTATATTTACTGGATCAACGGAGTATCCTATGAGGACGCGGTAAAGGCTGGGTCGGAAAGACGGAAAGCATATGCAATGCAGCATCTCCGCAGGTTCGGGATTTATGCCGGGGCATTTGTACTGTATTCCCTGGTTTCCTGTATTGTGGGCTTCCATATCGCCATTGATTTTATCATCGCCGGTATCGGCATCGTCTCCGTGGCAGTCAGCACCATCCGCATTAAATTATAGCAAGCGCTCGGGATCTTTACCGTTTCCCAATGCATAAGAAAAAAAGCACGCCTTTGCGTGCTTTTTTTATGCGGTTCTATTCGCCGGAGGAATGCGCCGAAGGGCGTTCCTTTCTTGGTTAAACAGTTGCAAGCATGATGAGCATGGGAATCAGGAAGCTCAGCAGTCCCAGTCCTACACTGATGCCCACAGAAATCAATCCCCACTTCAGATACGCCTTGGCAGCATTGGGCTTGGTGGCGGAGTTGACGGCATACAGCACTACGCCTACAATCCAGAAGAAAAAGCTCAGCACGCACAGGGCTGTTTCCGGCTTGTCTTCTTCCACGGGCTGCTGATAGTAGTAGGTGCCGTTAGGCTGCTGCACATAGCCGTTGGGTTGCTGTGTGTTGTAGCCGGTCTGCAAGGATGCACCGCATACAGGACAGAATTGGGTGTGATCCGCACATTGGTTGCCGCAGTTTCTGCAATAAATCATAAGAACCTCCATATAACGACACATTTTTTCGCTTTATTATAGCATCCTCCGACGGAAAAGTCAAGGCTGTGAAAGTGTGTTCATATATAAAGGCAATTCACAGAATATCTATGTTTTTTTTACATCTTTTCACTGCTTTCTGTGGGCTTGATCCGTTATAATTAAATATATATGCAGATATATAAAGAATATATAAATGCAGAAAGGGGGGGAGCCGATGCCAGAGGTACAGACGCAGGAGGATGATATTCTGGACGTGGTCCGGGATTTCCGATTTGACTCCTCCAGTGACCGGTATAACCGGGATTATCAGGATTGGCGGCGGTTTTCCAAGTCCCGCTATGCCTTTCGCTTCATGAAAAACAAAAAGGAACGGGTATACATAGAAGGCACCGGTTTTCTCAACAGCGGCGCCGCCGAGGCTACCCGTACATCTCTCCGCAGAATCAGCCAGGTAGTGGGAATCGCCTTGCTGGTCTATCTGCTGTGTGAAATTGGCGGCAGTGCGATGCTGGTGCGGCTTTTCCGAAGCCTGGGCTTCAACGTGTCCGGCACCCTTTTTTCCACCAATATGTATGGCAGTCCCTGGGCAGTTGTTTCAGTCAGGATGATCGACATCTTTCTGCGGTATGCACTGACGGCGCTGGTGCTGCAATGCTGCTTCCGGCTGCCCTTTTCCGTGTGCGCTTCCTATCGCCCTACAGCGTCATCGGATGTATTGCAGGGATCAGCCCTGGCGCTGCTGGTGGGCACGCTGGTGTGCGTGCTGGGGGATCTGACCGGAACAGCCCAGCTTTCCCAGCAGCTGTTGTATTCCTACACCAACGGCCGGGCAGTGCTGGTCTATGTGCTGTACGAGATCACCTTTGCTTCTATGCTGATTGAAATGCTGTACCGGGGTATGCTTCTGCCGGTGCTGCGGCAGTTTGGGGATAAATTCGCTGTGGCTGCCATCACGCTGATCGCCTTTCTCCAGCCCAATTCTCTGCCGTACCGCATCGGGGAGGCACTGTTGGGCATGCTCTGCGGCTACTTCATGCTCCGAACCGGATCCCTGTTCTGCTGCTATCTGATCCGGATTGCCTATGTGCTCACCACCTTTGGTCAGCTGGCCCTGGATTCCAACCAGATTAACCGCTTTTGGATCCGCCGGATTTATCTCATCGTAACGGTGGTGGCGCTGATTTGCTTTGTGGTGATGACGCTGACCCGAAAGCATCGGAAATCCAAGCCCTATGTGTTTAATCAGCTGAATTATCTGTCTGTTACAGATAAATTTGCCGCATTCTTTTCCAGCACCACAATGCTGCCCTGGCTGGCATTGATGATTCTTCTGGGCATGCTTGAGCTTTTTCAGGGCTAGGAGGACAGCATGGACGATTTTGCATATATGCGCCTGGCCATGAAGCTGGCGGATCAGGCGGCTGCCCTGGGAGAGATTCCGGTGGGGGCACTGGTGGTGGAGGATGCCACCGGAAAGATATTGGGACAGGGCTTTAACCGGCGGGAAACGGATCATGACCCCACCGCCCACGCAGAGGTGCTGGCCATCCGGCAGGCTGCTCTGGCTTTGGGCAGCTGGCGGCTGTCCGGCTGTACCCTGTATGTGACCATGGAGCCATGCCCCATGTGCTGCGGCACCATCATCAACGCCCGTGTGCGCCGGGTGGTGTTTGGCGCATATGACAGCAAGGCCGGCTCTGCAGATTCGGTCATCAATCTCTTTGCCCTGCCCTATAACCACAAGCCGGCAGTCACCGGCGGTCTGCTGGAGGATGCCTGCAGGGAACAGTTACAGACATTCTTTTCTGATTTGCGTGAAAAATAGCCGTATGCTGTAAAGCATACGGCTTTTGTCTTAATTTCCACAGAATGCATGTCCCACGTCGGAATGGAGATAATCCTCGGTGGTGCCGAAAAACCGAAGGGTACTGTCCAGATGCAGAATCCGGTTGGCCTGCTTTACCGCCGCCTGGATGTCGTGGGAGATCATCATCACGGCAATGTGGTCTTCCCGGTTCAGCTTCCGGATCAAGGCGTAGAAATCCGCCGTTGCCACCGGATCCAGGGCGGAAACCGGTTCGTCCAGCAGCAGCAGCTTTCCTGTTGCGCACAGGGCTCTTGCCAGCAGCACCCGCTGCTGCTGTCCGCCGGACAGTGCACGGAAGCTGCGGTGCCGCAGGGCTGTCAGCTCCAGCCGGTCCATAATTGCGTCTGCCTGTTTTCTTGCCTGGCTACGGTAAAAGGGGAGCATGCCGCAGCGGTTCAGCAAGCCGGAGCGCACAACCTCCTCCACGCTGGTGGGGAATTCCCGCTGCACGGCGGTTTGCTGGGGAAGGTAGCCGATTTCCTGCCGGCGAAGCCCTTCGCCGAATTCCACGCTGCCGCCGGAAAGGGGCTTGAGTCCCAGCACCCCCCGCATGAGGGTACTCTTGCCGGAGCCGTTTTCCCCCACAATGCAGAGGTAATCTCCCGGATCCACAAAAAAGGATATATCATGGACGACATTTCTGCCGTCATACTGCATGGTAAGATGCTCACAGCTGAGCAGATGCATGGTAAGGTTCCTCCAAACTGAAAATGAGTTTCATTTCTAGTATACACAGAATCCGGGGGCTTGTCAAGGGAAATAAAAAAAGAGCGGATGGTTTATCCGCTCTTTTCAAATACAGCCTGATTTTAAGCGTACTTTGCAGTGGAAACCGGAACGCCAACCCCCATGGTGGAGGACAGGGTGCAGGACTTCACATAGGTACCCTTGGTTGCAGCCGGCTTAGCCTTGGCAATTGCGTCCATCAGGGTGTTGAAGTTCTCATTGAGCTTTTCCGGACCGAAGGAAGCCTTGCCGATGGGGCAGTGGATGATGTTGGTCTTGTCCAGACGGTACTCGATCTTACCAGCCTTTGCATCGGTAACAGCCTTTGCAACGTCCGGTGTAACGGTACCAGCCTTCGGGTTCGGCATCAGGCCACGGGGACCAAGCACCTTACCGAGACGGCCTACCAGACCCATCATATCCGGAGAAGCGATGACAACGTCAAAGTCCATCCAGTTTTCCTTGGTGATCTTGTCAACCAGATCCTGGCCGCCTACGAATTCAGCACCTGCTGCCTTTGCAGCCTCGTACTTGTCCTCCTTGCAGAATACGCACACACGAACCTTCTTGCCGGTGCCGTTGGGCAGTACAACTGCACCACGAACCTGCTGGTCAGCGTGACGGGAGTCTACGCCCAGACGTACATGGATCTCGATGGTCTCATCAAACTTTGCCTTTGCGTTCGCACATACCAGAGCCAGTGCCTCATCGGACTCGTACTGCTTGGATGTATCGATCGCCTTTTTGCTGTCGATATATTTCTTGCCGTGTTTCATTCTATTTTCCTCCTAATAATAGTGGTGATACCGGATGCTTATAGCGTGTCCGGTTAGCGGAAAGATTTCCTCCCACCGTTCAGAAGTCAGGAATCAGCGCACGCAGCACTGCATCATGCCTCTGGTCTTAGTCAACAACAACGATACCCATGGAACGAGCGGTGCCTGCGATCATGCTCATAGCAGCCTCCAGGGAGCCTGCGTTCAGGTCAGCCATCTTGGTTTCAGCAATCTTCTGAACCTGTTCCTTGGTGATGTTTGCAACCTTTGTCTTGTTGGGAACGCCGGAAGCAGTTTCAATGCCGCATGCCTTCTTGATCAGAACAGCAGCCGGCGGAGTCTTTGTGATGAAGGAGAAAGAACGGTCTGCATAAACGGTGATAACAACCGGGATAATCATGCCGATATCGTTCTTTGTACGCTCGTTGAATTCCTTGGTGAAGGACATAATGTTTACACCGTGCTGACCCAGAGCAGGACCAACCGGCGGAGCAGGTGTTGCCTTACCTGCGGGAATCTGCAATTTGATGTAGCCAGTAACCTTTTGTGCCATGCTTAACGCACCTCCATAAATTGTGGTGAATGCGAGATGTGCTTGATTTCATCTCTCCCACTTTTGGCTTGTCGCCATTTGTTTCATCTTTTGAGCAATGCTCAGTCATCCAGCTTGATTACCTGATTGAGCGCCAGAGTAGCGGGGGTTTCCCGTCCGAACATGGAGATCATCACGTCTACGGTCTGATCCTCCAGGTTGATGCTCTGTACGATGCCTACGAAGCCGTCCATTGCGGTGCCGGAAACCTTTACGCTGTCACCGACAGCAAAGTTTACCTGTACGGTGGAACCGGTTTCTACCCCAAGGGCAGCCACTTCCTTTTCCGTCAGGGGAGTGGGCTCGGATGCGGGACCCACAAAGCCGGTCACGCCTCTGGTGTTGCGGACAACGTACCAGGAATCGTCTGTGTAAACCATTTTCAGCAGAACGTAGCCAGGATAGGTCTTGCGCTCTACCACCTTGGTTTTTCCGTCGGTAATCTCAGTTACCTTTTCGGTCGGAACCTTCACCTCAAGGATCAGATCATGCAGCTTTCTGTTTTCCACAACCTTTTCAATATCCTGGGCTACTTTGTTTTCATAGCCGGAGTAGGTGTGGATCACATACCACTTTGCAGCCTCTGCCATTTTGCATCCTCCTTAAATTTCAGTTCCGGTTCATCCGGGTCAGCCATGCAAAGCCAGTTCAAACAGCTTCAGCAGCCCTGCGTCCAGACCGCCCACGAACAGCGCCGTCAGAAGCATGGTTACAAGAACCACAACGGTGTTGTCGAATACGGTCTTCCGGGAAGGCCAGGAAACCTTTTTGAATTCGCTTTTCAGGTCACGGAACCATTTGGCAATGCCTTTGAAGAAGCGCTTGAACCAGCCGTCGCCGGAAGCCTTCTTGCTCTTTTCTTCCTTTGCCATGCCGCGCCCTCCGTTACTTCGTCTCTCTGTGCAAGGTATGCTTCTTGCAGAACTTGCAGTGTTTGTTCATCTCAATACGTTCCGGATCATTCTTCTTGTTCTTCTTGGAAACGTAGTTGCGCTGCTTGCACTCGGTACAAGCCAAAGTCACCTTAACTCTCATATCGGCACCTCCTATTATTACTGTCTTCCGTGGGGAAGACGTGTTTGCCTCCCTCAGTTCAGAGCGGCTGCCGGGCGGCGTGAGCCGTTTCCGGGCACAAAAATAAAACCTCTGAAAGAGGTAATACAAGTATACCATATTCCGATACCCAAAGTCAAGGGTTTTTTGAAATTTCCGAGGATCGTTCTATTTTTTTATCCGGGGTACTATTATTATAGCAGAAAGAACCCTGCAAAGCAATCCTGCTGCTGCATTTTTTCTGTGAAAATGCAAAAAAATACTTGCGCTGTTTTGTGAAGTATGCTATAATATTATGTCACATAAAATAAAAACTGCTGAATCCGGCAGCCCGGAGCGGGCAGTTTGACGAACAAAGGAGTAGGTTATGTCTAAAATCAGAGTAGCAGTCATTTTCGGCGGCGTGTCCAGTGAGCATGATGTTTCACTGGTTTCGGCGACAAACGTCATCGAAAATATCCCCCGGGATAAATATGAAGTGATGTGCATCGGCATCACCAAAAAGGGGCGCTGGCTCTATTACCCCGGTGACATTTCCGCCATCGCCTCCGGCGAGTGGGAACGGGATCCGGACTGTATTTCTGCAGTGCTCTCTCCTGATCCGCTGCACGGCGGTTTTCTGATGATGGAAAACGGGGAGGCTACCGTCCGGAAGGTGGACGTGGTGTTCCCGGTGCTTCACGGCAAGAACGGAGAGGACGGCACCATCCAGGGCCTTCTGGATCTTGCACGGATTCCCTATGTAGGCTGCGGCCTGCTGGCTTCCGCCTCCTGTATGGATAAGGTACACACCCACACGGTGCTGGACTATAACCAAATCCGGACAGCACGGTGGCGCATGATCGGTCAGCGGGATCTGAACCGGCTGGATGAGCGCTGCGCACAGATCGGGCAGGAGCTTGGCTACCCGGTATTCGTGAAGCCTGCCAACTGCGGCAGTTCCATCGGCATCAACAAGGCAACCGATCCGGAAACCCTGAAGGATGCGGTCAAAATTGCATTCAGCCACGACAACAAGGTGGTCATTGAGGAATTCATCCAGGGCAAGGAGCTGGAGGTTGCCGTATTCGGCTATGACAACCCCTTTGCATCCTTCGTGGGGGAGATCGAGCCCTGCAACGATTTCTACGACTATGAGGCCAAGTACATTCTGGGCACCTCCCGGCTGTATATTCCCGCCCGGATCAGCGCAGACAGCGAGAAGGAAATCCGGGAAACTGCCGTTGCCGCATACAAGGCACTGGGCTGCAAGGGACTGTCCCGGGTGGATTTCTTCCTTAAGGAGGACGGCACGGTAATCCTCAATGAGATCAACACCATGCCGGGCTTTACCCCCATCAGCATGTATCCCAAGCTGATGGAGAATCTGGGCATGAGCTACAGCTATCTGATCGACAAGCTGCTGGAGCAGGCCATGGAAAATGCGGATCGTACTTACTGATCCCGTCCGCAACAAATCGGGAAGGAGAGCGGCTGCGGTCTGCGGATGGCAGCCGGTGATGGAACCATGAACAATGACGCAATCGGCGTATTCGACTCAGGCATCGGAGGACTGACGGCGGTAAAGGCGCTGCGGGCGCTGATGCCCAACGAGAATATCATTTACTTCGGCGATACCGCCCGGATCCCCTACGGCAGCCGGAGCCGGGAAACCGTACTTAAATATGCAAAGGAGGATGTGGCGTTTCTGCGGAAGCATCCGATTAAAATGATCATTGCGGCCTGCGGTACGGTGAGCACCATCATCGGCACCAAGCCCTTTGTGACGGATATGCCCTTTACCGGGGTGCTGCTGCCCTCTGTGCAGGCTGCCTGCGGGGCTACCCGGAACGGACGAATCGGGGTTATCGGTACCCCGGCCACCATCCGCAGCGGCAGCTATGCCAAGGCCATCAAGACCATCAATCCCCATGCCTTTGTGGTGGGGAATGCCTGCCCCCTGTTTGTGCATCTGGTGGAAAACGGCTATACGGACCGGGATAACCCGGTGACCCGGATGGTGGCGGAGGAATACCTGACGCCGATCAAGCAAGAAGGGGTGGACACCCTGATTCTGGGCTGCACCCACTACCCGGTAATCCGGGATCTGATTGCCGACATTATGGGCCCGGACGTTACGCTGATCTCCTCCGGGGAGGAGGCGGCAAAGTACGCAAATCTCTGCCTGCTGGAGCATGACCTGCTGACGGATCGGGAGACCCCCGGCACCTGCACCTTCTATGTCAGCGACAGCGTGGCGTTGTTTGAGGAAAACGCAAAGCATTTTCTGAAGGAAGGCGTGGACGGCAAGGTGCTGCTTGCCTCCCTGGATGATACGCCTGCGTAAGGGCGTAAAGATTGTGAGAAAACTATGAATGTTATGATTGCTATGACCAGTGTGCAGATCGTCAATGATGACCGCACGGAGACGGAGCTTGTGACGGAGGGCACCTACCGGATGGAGGGGGACACGGCATACATCAGCTACGCCGACTCTGAGGCCACCGGCTTTGAGGGCTCGGTGACAGAGGTGGAGGTACACGGCGAACGCCTGGCATCCATCCGCCGCAGCGGTACGGCTACCTCCAATCTGGTCATTGAAACCAATAAAAAGCACTACTGCCACTATGCCATGCCCTTCGGGGAAATGGTCATCGGCGTATATACCCACGGAATCCGGAACGGGCTGACTCCGGAGGGGGGAGAGCTGTTCATGCGGTATACCATCGACATGAACGGCAGCTATCTTTCCGATAATGAGATCAGGCTTTCCGTCCGGAAGGCATAAGGCTGCGCAGTGTAACATAAAAGGAGCGTTGAAACAATGGCAAATCTGATTAAACAGGCATCGGACGAGCTGCGGGAAATCCTGCTGGCGTCCATGGGCAGACTGGTGGCCTCCGGAGCGGTGCCGCCGGAGCCTGTAGGGGATTTCAAGATTGAAATCCCGGCGGACAAGTCCCACGGGGATTTTGCAACCAATGCGGCGATGGTATGCGCCAAGCCCTTCCGGATGGCGCCCCGTGCCATTGCGGAAAAAATCGTTAGCGAGCTGGTGCTGGAGGGCACCTTCTTTGACCGGGCGGAAATTGCCGGTCCCGGATTCATCAACTTCTTCCTGAGTCCCCGGTGGTTTGCCCAGGTGGTCAACACGGTGCTGGCGGAAACCGGCGCCTACGGCAGAACCCATACCGGCGACGGCAAGCGGGTACTGGTGGAGTTCGTTTCCGCCAATCCCACCGGTCCCATGCATGTGGGCAACGCAAGAGGCGGCGCCATCGGCGACTGCCTGGCCAGCCTGCTGGACTGGGCGGGTTACCAGGTGGAGCGGGAGTTCTACATCAACGACGCCGGCAACCAGATCGAAAAGTTTGCCACATCCCTGGAGGTCCGCTATCTCCAGCTGTACCGGGAGGGCGTGGAGCTGCCGGAGGATGCTTACCAGGGTATGGACATCGTGGAGCATGCAAAGGCCTTTGCCGCTGAAAACGGAGACCGTTATGTGGACGCCGACGCCAAAACCCGGCGGGATGCTTTGGTTGCCTATGCACTGCCCAAGAATATTGAGGGGCTCCAGCGGGATCTGGGCAAGTACCGGATTCAGTATGACACCTGGTTCCGGGAAAGCAGTCTGCATGCGGACGGCAGTGTAATGGAGATTGTCCGGAAGCTCCGGGACAGCGGCTATACCTACGAGCAGGACGGAGCTACCTGGTTCAGGGCGACGGAATTCGGCGCAGACAAGGACTTTGTGCTGGTGCGCTCCAACGGCATCCCCACTTATGTTGTGCCGGATATTGCCTATCACTACAACAAGCTGGTTACCCGGGGCTTTGACAAGGCCATTGACGTATTGGGCGCGGACCATCACGGCTATGTGCCCCGGCTGAAGGCGGCGCTGACCGCCCTTGGGGTGGACGCCTCCAAGCTGGACGTGGTGCTGATGCAGATGGTATTTGTCATGCGGAACGGCCAGGTGGCCAAGCTTTCCAAGCGCAGCGGCAAGGCCATCACCTTGGTAACCCTGCTGGAGGAAATCCCGATTGATGCAGCCCGGTTCTTCTTTAACCTGCGGGAGGCCAATTCTCATTTTGAATTTGATCTGGATCTGGCGGTGGAGAAATCCTCCCAGAACCCGGTTTACTATGTGCAGTATGCCCACGCCCGGATCTGCAGTCTGCTGCGGAATCTGGCAGAGGAGGGGGCGGAGCCCGCAGAGCTTACCGGGGAGCTGATGGCGCAGTTTACACAGCCCCAGGAAATCGAACTGATCCGGTATATCGCTATGCTGCCCCAGGAAGTGGATACGGCGGCAAAGCACTATGACCCCTCCCGGATCACCAAGTACACCGTAGAGCTGGCAACCCTGTTCCACAAGTTCTATGATGCTTGCACCGTAAAGAATGCGGAGCCTCAGCTGCGGGCAGCACGGCTTGCCCTGTGTGCAGCCACCCGGCAGGCATTGGCCAATGCGCTGACCATGCTCAAGATCACCTGCCCGGAAAAAATGTGACATTTTGCAGTCAAAAGATTGCAGCTTGGTTACAGAAAAGTATCAGGCAAAACGGAGAATATGGCGAAAAAACGCCATTCTGGTAAGAAAATCGTAACATGCCGGCTGAAAGTTCACAGTTTATTAACAAATTCGCTCTGAAAATGTGTTACAATCTGTAATATATTCGGGCTGAACAAACCGGTATGTGCGTAAAATTTATGAAAAGAAAGGGTTTCAAAATTATGTCGAACAGGTTATTTCAAGGGCTGGTTCACCAGATGCGCGATACCATTGATGCCGTAATCGGCGTGGTTGATGACACTGCAACCATTATCGCCTGCAGCGACCTGACGAAGATCGGCACCACAAACGAGTTTGTTTCGCTTGATTTAAGCGACTCCCATGAGATCTTCATCCGGGACGGCTATACCTACAAGCCCTTCGGCTCACGGGTTACACCGGATTATGCAGTATTCGTGGAGGGCGTGGATGAAAACGCTGCCAAGTATGCAAGCATTCTGGCAATCACCCTTTCCAACATCAAGCAGTATTACGACGAAAAATATGACCGGAACAACTTCATCAAGAACGTTGTGCTGGACAATGTTCTGCCGGGAGACATCGTCATCAAGGCCCGGGAGCTGCATTTCAATTCGGAAATCAGCCGGGTGGTCCTGCTGATCCGCATTGTTTCTGCCAATGACATTTCCGCCTACGATGTTATCCAGAATCTGTTCCCGGACAAGAGCAAGGACTTTGTATTTAACATCACCGAAACCGACATCGTGCTTGTCAAGGAGATCAAGAACACGGTGGATTCCAAGGATCTGGAAAAGCTGGCCCGGTCCATCGCCGACACCCTCAGCAGCGAGTTCTATACCCGCGTCAACGTGGGCATTGGTACCGTTGTGGTAGGCGTCAAGGATCTGGCACGCTCCTTCAAGGAAGCCCAGATGGCTCTGGAGGTGGGCAAGGTCTTTGATACGGACAGAGTGATCGTCAGCTACGATAACCTGGGTATCGCCCGTCTCATCTATCATCTGCCCACAACCCTGTGCGAAACATTCCTCCACGAGGTATTCAAGCGGGGCAGCATTGAATCTCTGGATCATGAAACCCTGTTTACCATCCAGCGGTTCTTTGAAAACAATCTGAACGTATCCGAAACCTCAAGAAAGCTGTTTGTACACCGGAATACCCTGGTGTACCGGCTGGAGAAGATCAAGAAGCTGACAGGTCTGGATCTTCGTGAATTTGACCATGCGATTATCTTCAAGATCGCACTGATGGTCAAGAAATATTTGTCGGCAAATCCCGTTAAATTCTAAACACTTTGTTTGCCCGACGCATCTGTGTTGGGCAATTTTCTTGGCGCAGCCCAGGGCCTGTTCCGGGCTGACGCTGTGACCGCTATTGTCCGGGCTTTATGCGCCGGGGCATAGTCCGCAACGGGACAGAACAAGCCGGCTCCTGAAGACAAAGGAAGGTGTATTTGTGGTAGAGTTGAAGAATGTTTCCGTTACCTATCAAACGACAGGTATCCAGGCACTCAACAATATCAGTCTGAAGGTCAACGACGGCGAATTTGCGTTCGTGGTCGGATCCTCCGGTGCCGGAAAAAGTACGCTCATCAAGCTGCTTTTGAAGGAAATTGACGCAACCAGCGGTGTTGTCACCGTAAACGGCTATAATCTGACCAGTCTCAAGCGCAGACGGGTTCCGGAATTCCGCCGTACCATCGGCGTGGTATTCCAGGATTTCCGCCTGATTGAAACCATGACCGTATATGAAAACATTGCGTTCGTGCTGCGGGTGATTGACGCACCCAGAAAGTATATACGCAAGCGTGTTCCTTATGTAATCAGTCTGGTAGGTCTCCAGGACAAGGCGGCCTGCTATCCCAGGGAGCTGTCCGGCGGTGAGCAACAGCGTGTTGCTCTGGCCCGGGCACTGGTGAATGACCCGGCACTGATTATTGCGGACGAGCCTACGGGCAATATCGACCCGGAGCTGTCCTATGAAATGGTGGAGCTGCTGCAGGGCATCAACGAATGCGGCACGACCGTGTTGATGGTAACCCATGCCCACGAACTGGTGCGGCATTTCGGCGGACGGATCATCAACATCAATTCCGGCTCCATCATCTTTGATGAGATGGTAGGAGGCAATCATGAAGCTTAGCGGCATAAGATATCTGATCAAGCAGGGCGTGGACAATGTCTGGAAGAACCGGGTCATGGCGTTTGCTTCCTTTTGTGTGCTGCTGGTATCCCTGCTGCTGGTGGGCATCTCCTGCCTGTTCTTTCTGAATCTGAATTCCATCATCGGCGGAATTGAAAATAAAAATGAAGTCATCATCTACCTGCAGGATGATACCTCCGATCAGCAGATCGAGGAAATGGGCAGGGAGCTGGAGCAGATGGACAATATCTCCAGCGTTTCCTTCTACTCCAAGGAGGAGGCCTTTGCGGATCTGCAGGCAGATATGCTGGAGTACGAGGTTTTGTTTGAATCCCTTGGGGATGATAACCCCCTGCCGGACGCATACCGTATCCGGGTGGCGGATATTTCCCGTCTTTCCGAGACGCTGAGCATGCTGAACAGTATGCAGAACGTGGATCGGATCCGTGCCCCCTATGATTTTGTCAATGTGCTGACCGGCCTGCGGCGGATTGTTTCCGTGGTGGCCCTTGCGGTTGTGGTTGCGCTGGTGATCGTGTCCATGGTCATCATCTCCAACACCACCCGTGCCAGCGTCTTTGCCCGCCGGCGGGAGATCAGCATCATGAAATACGTTGGGGCAACCAATGCCTTCATCCGGCTCCCCTTCTTTGTAGAGGGTATGCTTACCGGGCTCATGGCGGGGGCTATGGCCACAGTCATCACCTGGTTCACCTATGACTCTCTGGTGGATCTGCTGAAGCAGGATGCGGACATTCTGAGCATTATCGGCGTGGGCAGCATCATTTCTTACAACGATGTGGCATTGCCTGTGACCCTGGCTTATCTGGGCGCCGGCGCACTGGTAGGCGCCATCGGCAGTGTGATTTCCACAAGAAAACATCTGAAAGTTTAAGCGAGGAGGGAACGTCCGTTCGGGACACACATATGCAAAACAGCAAACAGAAGCATGACTGGCTCAGGCGGCTGAAGGTACTGACCGTCTGCGGAGCGATTGCAGTGGGCGTGTTGACCTGTACACAGCAGTTCGGGGATATTCCTGCAAGCGCAAAGACCGTTTCACAGCTTGAGCAGGAGATCAAGGAGAATAACCAGAAGATTGCGGAACAGCAGCAGAAGCTGGATGATCTGCAAAAGAACATCAGCAGCCAGAAGGAGATCGAGGATGCCCTTCAGGCGCAGATTGATACCATCAACAAAAAGATTTCCCTGGTGGATGTGCAGCTGACCACCATCAACCAGCAGATTGCAAATACCCAGGGGGAAATCGAGGAGCTGGAGGGCGACATTGCCCAGCAGCAGATCGACATTGACCAGGGGCTGGACAGCTTCAAGAAGCGGTTGCGTGCCATGTATGTAACCGGCAACGACAGCCTGGCGTCTGCGCTGGTTGGTTCCACGGACTTTTACGATATGCTGTCCAAGATGGATCTGATCGCCCGGGTGGCGGATCACGATGACAAGCTGGTCAAGGGCCTGATGGAGCAGATGGAACAGCTTCAGCAGAGCAAGGATCAGCTGGTTTCCAAGCAGAATGAACAGGAGCTGCAGAAGCTGGAGCAGGAGAAGATTCGCTCGGATTACAGCGATTCTATTAAGGAGCTGAACGAGAAGGTGCAGCAGACCCAGGCGGCAAAGGATGAGCTGCAGCAGGAGGCAGATGCTGCCACGAAAAATATTGACAGCTACAAGGCCGCCAATGCCTCCAAGGAAAAGGAACAGAATCAGATTATTGCAGAGATCAAGCGGCAGCAGGAGCTGGCTGAAAAGCAGAACCAGACACAGAACCCGGTTGTTACCAAGCCGGACTATTCCTATACCGGCGGTCGCTTTGCATGGCCGGTGCCGGGCTTCTACTATGTTTCCAGTCCCTATGGCCCCCGGTGGGGCGGCAAGATGCATCATGGCATCGACATTGCCAGCAGCGGCTCCAGCATCAGCGGTGCGGCAACGGTTGCAGTGGCAGGGGGTACGGTGACGCTGGTCAAGACCGGATGCACCCACAACTACAAGAAGACCAGCAGCTGCGGCTGCAACGGCGGCTACGGCAACTATGTGGTAGTCAGCCACGCAGATGGCATGTCCACCCTGTATGCCCACCTGGCAACCGTCAGCGTGTCCTACGGTCAGTCGGTTTCCACCGGTACGGTGGTGGGTACAGTGGGCTCCACAGGCTGGTCCACCGGCTTCCACCTGCATTTCGGCGTAATGAAGAACGGTGCCTTTGTGAATCCGGCGCCTTATCTGGGTATATAATTTCTTTGCACGGGGCAATCTTTAACAGGGTTGTTCCGTGCATTTATGCAATGTTTGGAAAGGAGCAGGATGCATTGCATCCGACAAGGCTATGAATAAGAAGATCAGCCTGGGACTCACCATCAGTCTGGTGGCGCTTGCCTGCGCACTGACCTTTATCCTGACCTCCGCCTATAATCTGCATCATTTTAATCAGAAGGTTTCCAGCGTGGAAAATATGGCGGATACCTATAGCCGGCTCAGTGAGCTGGACGGGCTGGTACGGGAGAATTTTTATACGGATATTGACGAAACCGCATTGTCCGACGCCATTTTAAAGGGCTATGTCAGCGGACTCAACGACCCCTATTCCCGGTATATGACCCCCCAGGAGCTGACCGCCTCCCAGGAGAATGACAAGGGCGTGCTGGTGGGGATCGGCGTGAATGTGCTCCGGGACGAAAGCGGCTATATTCTCATTGATTCGGTGACAACGGATACGCCGGCGGACCAGTCGGAGCTTGCGGCAGGGGATATGATTGTTGCCGTCAACGGCACGGATGTGCTGGAGCTGGGCTATGAACAGGCCGTGGATCAGATCCGGGGCAAGGAGGGCACCAGTCTGAAGCTGACCGTGCGCCGGGGCGGCGTGGACAAGGAGTATGAGCTGGTGCGCAGATCCATCGAGGTCAAAACCGCCTGGGGAGAAATGCTGGAGGGCAAAATCGGCTATATCCGCATTTCCGGTTTCAAGGAATCAACGGTGGATCAGTTCAATGAAGCGCTCCGGACTCTGCTGAATGATGGGGCAAAGGCGCTGGTTTTTGATGTGCGGGGCAATCACGGGGGGCTGGTATCCTCCGTAGGCAGCTGTCTGGATCCGCTGCTGCCGGAGGGGGATGTGGCTTTTGCCACCTACCGGGATGGCAGCGAAGAGGTGCTGATCCGTTCTGATGGGGAGGAACTGGAGCTGCCCATGGCTGTTCTGGTGGATCAGGAAACCGCAAGCGCTGCGGAGCTGTTCGCTTCCGCACTGCGGGATTTTGAAAAGGCAAAGCTCTACGGGGTTACCACCTATGGCAAGGGAGTTATGCAGAACACCATTTCCCTGAATGACGGCGGCGGCCTGACCATTACAGTGGCTACCTACCGGACAGCCCGCTCGGCATGCTACCAGGGTGTGGGGCTGATCCCGGATTATGACGTGGAACTGCCGGAGGATGCACCGGCGCTGGACGATCTGTCCCATGAGGAGGATGCCCAGCTGCAGAAGGCGCTTTCCGTGCTGCAGGGGGGAGAATAGAACGGAATCCGACCGGCATTGCAGGCGGATGAGACGCAGGATATCCTGTTGCGGTATCCTGCGTTTTGCTGTTTATAAAAGCAGCAGCACCGTCAGCAGGGTGACCCCCGGCACACCCAGCAGCAGGGATACACCGGCAGTAAAGCAGTTGAGGGGCAGCTCCGCCCCGATTCGCCCCCCGTACAGATGCATGGCTGCCAGTGCCGCCGCACCGCTGAGCATGCCGAACAGGGCGGAGCGCAGAGGGTGCTTCCGGTTCAGATAACACCGGAGCATCCACAGGGCGGCAAGCAGCCAGATTCCACAGAAGATCCATTCGGTTTTCCACATAATTTTCTCCCCTTACATGAAAATATACCCCAGCGCTGCCAGCAGCTTGAGATCCGCACCCTCCTTGGCAAGCAGCAGCAGCAGTCCCAGAATCAGCGCCCGTTCCGGGTTCAGGGTGCCAAGCAGCTCCTGCAGGGGCTGTGCCGGGTTCTGCATGCTGCGTGTGGGCGGGGGAGGGGGTGCCGGCTTCTGGGGCGGCGGTGCTTGTACTCCCGGTTTTTTTTGCTGGCCGGTGCTCTGCCGGCGCATTTCCTGTGCCCGGCGCATGGCATCCTGCCGCATCATGTTCCGCTCCGTATCACTGAGCCCTGTCATAGGTGTCGCCTCCTTTCCGGTCAGATCAGCTCCTGGAGCAGCCCGCTTTCCTTCAGTACACTCCACATGGCATACAGCCGCAGCAGCTTTACAGCCCGGTCAATGCGCTGCTGCCGTGCCTCGCTCACATGGGGCCGCAGTGCCAGCAGCAGGGCAGCGTTTTTGTCATCCTGCTGGTTACTGAACAATCCCTGCAGCTGCATCAGTCTGCCAAGGTCAAAACCGGGTGCTGTCTGCTCCGGCGGCTTATCCCCCGGAGGCGGGCTGTCTCCGGGGGTGTGCGTCGGGGCGCCGTTCATTTCGCTGCGGAACATGGCGGCAAGCTCGTTGAGCTGCTGCATGCTCTGTTCGTCGGAGAGCACCTCCTGTATCTTTTTCATCAGATCATCCATGACTGTCCTCCGTACAGCGCATCCCCGGATGCTGCCTTTATTTTTCTCCGGTCAGCTTTTTATACAACGCCTGGGCCTGGGCGGAGGACATGAGTTTTTCGATCATCTTCGGATTCTGTATGACCTGCTGGAATCTGGCTGCCTCCCCCGGGTTCATGTGCTGAAGGGCGCTGTCGAATTTGCCCGCCTCCAGCTGTGCCCGCAGCTCCTCCGGAGGGATTCCCAGCTTGCTGCTGACTGCCTTGAGCAGGGGTTCTGCATTGTCGGACCGGAGTTTGTCTTTGATCTCCATATGCACGCTTCCTTTCTTCCATTCAAGTGGATTTGCCGGAATTACTTGTATTTACAGCATAGATATGCTATAATCGTAACAAATAGAAGTGGGAGGTTCCATCATGCGTTTGATTGTGATGTCGGATTCACACCGTGATTATGACGCCCTGCGCCGGGTATTCTGCCGCCATATGGACGCAGATCTCTTTATCCACCTGGGGGATGGGGAGGAGGAGCTGGATCTGCTGCTGACCCAGTTTCCGGATCTGTCTGCCCGGACCTGGCATGTAAAGGGAAACTGTGATTACGACAGCATGAGCCTGCCTGTGCTGACCCTGGGGCTGGAATACAGCCATCGGCTGATCGCCACCCACGGGTACCAATTTGGCGTCAACAGCTCCCTGGAGCATCTGAAGGCGCTGGCACGTCAGAACGATGCGGATCTGGCACTGTTCGGGCACACGCATGTCCGCTGCGCCCGGTATGAGGACGGATTGTATCTGCTGAATCCGGGCAGCGTCAGCTGCCCCCGGGACGGTATGCCTCCCTCCTACGGCATCGTAGACATTACCGCCCAGGGCATTCTCACCAATATCGTACCGGTAACGCCCCGTCCATAGTGCATTCTATGCGGCAGTGGGTGCCGGGGTGCCCGGATACATCCGATTTGTAGGAAATCACCAAAACTTTTTTTGAAATCCCTATTCCAGTTTGAGGGAATTCGTGGTATAATCATCATTGGAGGGACTTATGGTCAAAAAGAACCTGTTTCTGATCCAGGAGGATGGCAAGCGTCAGTATCTGCGGATGTTTCTGCTGGGCTTTTGCACACTGATGGTGGTGCTGCTGCCCATTGTGATCTTCAACAAGGGATACTTCATCTATTACGGAGATTTCAATTCCCAGCAGATTCCGTTTTATCACCTTGCCCATGACGCAGTCCGCAGCGGTCAGTTCGGCTGGAACTGGGAGACGGATCTGGGCGCGAATTTTATCGGCTCCTACTCCTTTTACCTGCTGGGCAGTCCCTTCTTCTGGCTGACCATTCCCTTTCCGAGCGCTGCTGTGCCCTATCTGATGCCCTGGCTTTTATGCCTGAAGCACGGTATGGCCGCCATGACCAGCTATGCCTATATCCGGCGCTTTGTGCGAAGCCCCCGGGCGGCAGCCATCGGCGGCATGCTCTATGCCTTTTCCGGCTTCCAGGCCTATAATATCTTCTTCAACCACTTCCAGGATGTGACCGCCTTTTTTCCCCTGCTGCTGATCGCCCTGGAGGAGCGGGTGAACAACAACCGCCGAGGGGTATTTGCTCTGGCAGTGGCGCTGATGGCCATGATCAACTACTTTTTCTTTGCGGGACAGGTGGTCTTTGTCCTGATTTACTTCCTGTTCCGCTGCACCTGCCGGGATTTCCACATCAGCTGGCGGAAATTCTGGAGCATTGCCCTGGAGGCAGTTATTGGCGTAATGCTGTCGGCGGTGCTGCTGCTGCCCTCTTGTCTCACCATTCTGGAAAACAACCGGGTGGCGGACCGCCTCTATGGCATGAATATGGTGGCATATTCTGACCGGACCCGGATCATCCGGATTATCCAGAGCTTTTTCATGATTCCGGATGCTCCCGCCCGACCCAATCTGTTCAGTACGGAGAGTGCCAAGTGGGCCTCCATCGGCGGCTATCTGCCCCTGTTCTCCATGACCGGCGTTATCGGATTTCTGGGAACCCGGAAAAAACACTGGGCAACCCGGCTGACGCTGTTCTCCATTCTCTGTGCCTTTATCCCCATTCTGAATTCCGCCTTCTATGCCTTCAACGGCTCCTATTATGCAAGATGGTTCTATATGCCCATTCTGATTATGGCCATGATGACAGCCGTTGCCCTGGATGATGTACAAATTTCCCTGAAGCAGGGTATCTGGATCAGCGGCGGCGTACTGCTGTTCTGTCTGGCGGCATTCTTTATTCCCATTAAGGACGGCGAGGACATCAAATGGTTTGACTTTGCAAACTATCCCCTCTACTTTGCCCTGATCTTTGCCTTGTGCGCCATCAGTCTGGTGGCGGTGATCTGGCTGGCCATCTGCCGGAAGCATGGAGAGCCGATTCTGCGCCGTGCTATGGCATTAACCATCAGCGCATGTATCCTGTGTACGGCATCCATTGTATATTTCGGCGTTTCCCTGGGGCCCTTTCCCCATTCCTATGCCCGGATCGCCATTGAGGGCGGAGACAAGGTATCTTTGCCGGAGGAAGAAAACCAGTTTTACCGGATCGATATATCCGAGAATTACGACAATTATCCCATGTTCTGGGGCTATTCCAATATGCGTGCCTTCCAGAGCGTGGTGCCGGTTTCCATTATGGAATTCTATGACAAGGTGGGCGTCACCCGGGATGTGGCGTCCCGGGCTCCCATCGAGCATTACACCCTGCGGGGACTGTTCTCGGTGAAGTATTATTTCGATAAGGTGGATAATGCCAAAAAGGAGGAGTATTCCTACGACTGCGGCTTGCCGGGCTTTGTTTATACCGGCATCCAGAATGAATTTTATGTGTACGAAAACCAATACTATGTGCCGATGGGCTTTACCTACGACAGCTATATCGCGGAGGAGGATGTGCAGGGCAGATCCGGCATGAGCCGTGAAAAAGTGCTCATCAACTCCATTGTGCTCAATGAGGAGCAGATTCAGAAGTACGGCAGTCTGCTGAAGCCGGTCCTCCAGAACAACGCCTATGGCCTGACGGAGGAAAGCTATCTGGAATCCTGCCGGGAGCGGGCGGAGCATGCCTGTGACAGCTTTCAGTATGATTCCTCCGGCTTTACCGCCGCCATCACCCTGGATAAGCCGAATCTGGTGTTCTTCAGCGTGCCCTATGAAGCAGGCTGGAGCGCCCAGGTCAACGGCCAGCCGGTGGATGTGGAACGGGTCAGCTATGGCTTTATGGCGGTAGAGGCGCCGGCGGGAGAGAACGTGATTACGTTCTCCTATGAAACCCCGGGGCTGCGGGTTGGTGCATGGCTTACCGGCGGCGGCGCAGTATTGCTGGTGCTGTATCTGCTGCTGACCCGGAAATGCCGGAAGCGGGAGGCTCAGCAGGAATGCTTCCACACCTGCTGGTATGATTACGACGTGCAGCATGATATACCGGCCGCCATGCAGTATGCGGTATATCTGTCCCATTACACCGGGGGACGGAATGAAGAAGGAGAGGAACCAGAAAATGCATCTGAACGAAAAGACCCTGAAAAGTGAAACCGTATTTGAAGGCAAAATCCTCCATGTGACCCGGGATGTGGCGCTGCTGGAAAACGGCAGAGAAGCCATCCGGGATGTGATTCACCACAACGGGGGCGTGTGCGTGGTGCCGCTGACCGACCAGGGAGAGGTACTGATGGTGCGGCAGTTCCGCTATCCCCACCACTGCGTCACCCTGGAGGTTCCGGCCGGGAAGTTGGAAAAGGGTGAAGACCCGTTACAGTGCGGCATCCGTGAGCTGTGGGAGGAAACCGGTACCCGGGCGGATTCCATGACCTATCTGGGGGCTCTGCTTCCCACACCCGCATATGACACCGAGGTGATTCATATGTATCTTGCAAAAGGACTGCAGATTGGGGACAGCCAGAAGCTGGATCCTGACGAATTTGTGGAGGTGGAGCGAATCGGGCTGAAGAAAGCGGTGGCCATGGTCATGGAGAATGAGATTCAGGACGCCAAGACCCAGATTGCCCTGATGAAAACCTATCTGCTGGAGGATCCCGCCTTTGCCGGGACGCAAAAAAAGCAGGGAATGTAAGCATTCCCTGCCTGGTATTACAAGAAAACGGAATCATACAAGGGCATCGTTTGCGGCTTCCTCAGCCTCCAGCAATGCAAGATGCTGGGAGTAGGCCTCCAGGATCTGCTGCTCAAACATTTGCCGTGCGCTGGGAGAAATGGGATGAACAATATCCCGGAACACGCCGCTTTCATCCTTTCTGCTGGGCATAGCTACGAAGAGCCGCTCGTCTCCCTGGACGACCTTGATGTCGTGTACGGCAAGCATGTTGTCCAGCGTAACGGATACTACCGCACGCAGCCTGCCTTCTGTGATGATCTTCCGGATTTTGATGTCTGTGATTTCCATGTGTGCTACCTCCTTATGTTGTACGGATATGTCTAGCATGGTGTTAAAATGTGGTGTATATTCGATGCTTCCTTGTATTCTGTATTATACACTATTTTTGTGAACAATCAAAGCGGTGTTTTGTGAATAAACTACAAAGGAATGGGATGGTTATTATGAATCTAAACATTTTAAATGGAAAAAAGCATATTCACTTTATCGGAATCGGCGGCTCCGGCATGTACCCTCTGGCTCAGATTCTCCACAGCTGGGGCTATTTTCTTACCGGCTCGGACAACAATGAAACCGAGACCCTGGAGGCAGTGCGGCGCATGGGGATTCCGGTGATGCTGGGGCAGCGGGCGGAGAATATTGCGGGTGCGGATCTGATCGTACACACCGCCGCCATCATGGCGGACAATCCGGAGCTGATTGCGGCCCGGGCAAGCGGTGTGCCGGTGCTGGAGCGCAGCGAGCTGCTGGGGATTGTGACGGCGAAGTATAGCAATGCCATCTGCATCAGCGGCACCCACGGCAAAACCACCACCACCTCCATGGCGGCTCAGATTCTCTTTACCGCCGGGGTGGATCTGTCCGCCTTTATCGGCGGCAAGCTGCCCTGTATCGGAGGCAGCGGCAGAGCGGGAAAAAGTGAAACCATGGTGTGTGAGTCCTGTGAATTTGTGGATACCTTCCTGAAGCTGTACCCGGATGTGGCAGTGATTCTGAATGTGGATGCGGATCATCTGGATTACTTCGGCACCCTGGAGAATGTAATCAGGTCCTTCCATAAATTTGCCGAAAGGGCCAGCCGGACGGTCATCTACAACGGCAATGACCCCAACACCTGCAAGGCGGTGGAGGGCATTACCGGGAAGGAAATGATTACCTTCGGCACCACGCCGGACTGTGCATACTATGCGGCGGATGTGCAGCATGTCAGCGGCATGGAAACCCGGTTTACCGCCATGCACCTGGGGAAACCCATGGGGGAGATTGTGCTGCATGTGGCCGGCATTCACAATGTGCTCAACGCCATGGCAGCCATTGCGGCAGCGGATCATGCCGGGGTTTCCTTTGAAGCCATCCAGAAGGGACTGGGTGAATTCCGGGGCGCAGGCCGGCGCTTTGAACAGGTTGCCCAGGTAGGCGGTGTTACGGTGGTGGACGATTACGCACATCATCCGGCGGAGCTGACCGTGACCCTGAACGCAGCCAAGGAAATGGGCTACCGGCATGTTTGGGCGGTATTCCAGCCCTTTACCTTTTCCCGGACGGCCATGCTGCTGGATGACTTTGCAAAGGCTTTGTCCATTGCGGATACGGCTGTGCTGACGGACATTATGGGTTCCAGGGAAAAGAACACCTACCATATCTTCACCCGGAATCTGGCGGAGAAAATCCCGGGCTGTGTCTGGTTCCCCCAGGACGAAACCGAGGAGCCGAATGATACCCGGAAGTATCACAACTTTGACCAGGTCTGTGACTATATCTGCAAGCATGCACAGCCCGGGGATCTGGTGATTACCCTTGGCTGCGGGGATGTGTACAAAATCTCCCGCCGGCTTGCCAAGGAGCTGCCCCAGGGCTGATAACGAGGGAGAGGAGCGGATTTTCCCGTATATGCGGAAAATCAGTGAATAGCATGCTGAACGATCAGGCACGAGCAGTCTATGATTACATCAGGCTGCGCTCCGCAACAGACATTCCGCCCTCGGTGCGGGAAATCTGCGCTGCGCTTGGGATAAAGTCCACTTCCACCGTACACCGCTATATCAATCTGCTGGTGGCGCAGGGCTATCTGGAGAAATCGGGTAATCAGAACCGGGGAATCCGTCCGGCGGGAGGGCGCCCGCTGCGGATCCCTGTGGTGCCGGAGGTGAATTTTGCGGCGGAGCAGGCGGAAAGCTATATCGTCTTTTATCCGCTGCCCCAGGTGGAAACTCGGTATGTGGCCTGGCGGATGCCGGATGAGAGCGGCGGGGAATACGGCATACAGCCCGGGGATCTGCTGGTGATCGGTCAGGGTGCCCCGCCGGCGCCGGATATGCTTGCGGTATGCCCCGGGGAGGGACGCCCCCTGCTGCTTCGGGGGAATGCTCCGGGCTGCGTGGGCTTTGTGGCTGCTTTATGGCGCAGTATGCTGCCGACAGAAAAAAATTTTTCAAAAGCTCTTGACAAAGCCGACGGAACGTGATATACTTCAATCAATGGCGATGACGAAGACTGCATCGGATATTATTTTGCGCAGAGAGCCGGCGGCTGGTGTAAGCCGGTGAAAAGATACCGAGTTGCTGATCCCTTCCGAGCTGAAACCTGAACGGCCCAGGCCAAGTAGGCGTTTCCGTATTTGCTGCGTAAAGGCAACAGGCTTGATGGAGCCGATGAGGGGCGCAATGCGCAATTTGAGTGGTACCGCGGGAACATATCTCGTCTCAAAGAAAAACTCTTTGAGACGAGTTTTTTTCGTCTCAAAGCACTTCAGAATGCAGAAAGGATGAAATGCGATGGAAACAAATATGGATTTTGCAATCAAAGAGGTTGCAGAGCGTATCCGGGCAGTGCGGGAGGACGTGGGACTTTCCGTGGAGGAAATGGCAAAGCGCACGGATGTGTCCGTGGAGGAGTATCAGGCGCTGGAGGCAGGACAGAGTGACTTCAGCTTTACGTTTATCTACAAATGTGCCAAGGCCTGCGGTGTGGAAATCACGGACGTGATGGAGGGTGAAAGCCCCAAGGTTTCCAGCTACACCGTAACCAGAGCCGGCAAGGGACTGCCCATCGTGCGGCGGGAGGGCTTTGCCTACTACCGTCTGGCGCCCCAGTTCCGGCACAAGATCAGCGAACCCTTCTTTGTACGGATCCCTTATTCCGAGGAGGCGCTGGACAAGCCGCTGCATATGGCGTCCCATGAGGGTCAGGAATTTGATATTGTGGTGAAGGGCTGCATGAAGATCTTCATCGGTGACCACAGTGAAATCCTTCACCCGGGTGATACCATTTACTACGACAGCTCCACTCCCCACGATGAGGTTGCAATGGGCGGCGAGGACTGTGAGATCTATGCAATTGTCATGAATCCAAACGGACAGGGTATGCCCGAATACAAGGAGCATGTACAGACCCGTGTGCTCACCAATGTGGACAAGGCAGGGCTGCTGCATCCGGTTGCGGATAAGTTTGTGACAACCACTACGGATGAATTCGGCCATCTGACCGGCATCGAATATCACAATACGGACACCTTCAACTTCGGCTTTGATATTGTGGACAAGGTTGCGGAAAAGACCCCGGACAAGCTGGCAATGCTGCATGTTTCCAACGATATGACCGAGCGCCGTTTTACCTTTGCGGATATGAAGCGCTACTCCAATATGACCGCCAATTACTTCCGCTCCCTGGGCATCAAGAAGGGGGACCGGGTGATGCTGGTGCTGAAGCGGCACTATCAGTTCTGGTTCTCCATTGTGGCGCTGCATAAGCTGGGGGCAATTGCAATCCCGGCAACCAACCAGCTGCTGGAGCATGACTATGTGTACCGATTTGACGCAGCCGGCGTCAGCGCCATTGTCTGCACCGGTGACGGAGATGTGACCAAGCATGTGGAGGGGGCAGTGAAGCAGTGCAAGACGGTCAAGACCCTGATCTGCACCGGCGGTCCCCGTCCGGGCTGGCATGACTTTGATGGTGAGCTGCCTGCATACAGCGGCAAATTTGAGCGGACGGAGGATACCTCCTGCGGAGATGATCCGATCCTGATGTTCTTCACCTCCGGTACAACCGGCTACCCGAAGATTGCTACCCACAGCCACAAATACGGGCTGGGTCATTTCCTGACGGCAAAGTACTGGCAGAATGTTGACCCCAACGGTCTGCATTTCACCATCTCCGACACCGGCTGGGGCAAGGCGCTCTGGGGCAAGCTGTACGGTCAGTGGATGAACGAGGCGCCGGTCTTCACCTATGACTTTGACCGGTTTGACGCCCACAAGATCCTGCCCATGTTCGCCAAGTACCAGATTACCACCTTCTGCGCACCGCCCACCATGTTCCGCTTCTTCATCAAGGAGGATCTGTCCAAGTACGATCTGTCCTCCCTGAAGTATGCAGTGGTTGCCGGAGAGGCGCTGAACCCGGAGGTTTACAACCGGTTCCTGGAGGCTACCGGCATCAAGCTGATGGAGGGCTTCGGCCAGACCGAAACCACCCTGTCCATCGCCAACTTTGTGGGAGATACCAACAAGGTGGGCTCCATGGGCAGACCCAGCCCCCTGTACGACATCGACATCGTTCTGCCGGACGGCACTTCTGCAAAGCCCGGTGAAACCGGTGAGATCGTGATCCGTACCGACAAGGGCGCACCCTGCGGTCTGTATCTGGGCTATTACAACAACGAGGAAAAGACCAAGGAAGCATGGCACGACGGGGCATATCACACCGGCGACACCGCATGGCGGGATGAGGACGGCTACTTCTGGTATGTGGGCCGTGTGGACGATCTCATCAAATCCTCCGGCTACCGGATCGGACCCTTCGAGATCGAAAGTGTCATCATGGAGCTGCCCTATGTACTGGAATGTGCCATCACTGCTGCACCGGACGAGATCCGTGGCCAGGTGGTCAAGGCATCCATCGTACTGACCAAGGGTACGGAGGGCACCGAAGAACTGAAAAAGGAGATCCAGAACTACGTGAAGGAGCATACCGCTCCCTACAAGTATCCGAGAATTGTGGAATTCATGGACGAGCTGCCCAAGACCATCAGCGGCAAGATCCGCCGGGTGGCACTGCGGGAAAACAGCGAGAAGCAGAAATAAATTATATAAGGAAAAAGCGGAGCATATGCTCCGCTTTTTTGTTAGCTGAACAGTTTCCCCTGCCAGCTGTCCGCCTGTGCCTGTGCCTTGTCGATGGCGGAAAGCACGGCGATTTTCCGGGTGCTCCACAGGGGAGCGATCAGCTTTTTCCGGTCTCCGTCTCCGGTGATGCGCTCGATCACCGTTTCCGGCGGCAGCACCTCCAGCTGCCGGAGGATCACGGACACATAGTCCCACTGGGACATGACGGAACACGCCCCGGCTGCATACCAGTCTGCCAGGACGGTGCCCCGGATCACATGCAAAAGCTGTAACTTAACTGCCTCCGGATGCAGCTGTCCCACCAGCCGGGCGGATTCCACCATCTGCTCCGGGGATTCTCCCGGCAGTCCGTTGATGAGGTGCACACAGGTGCGGATACTCCGGCTGCGGAGCTCTTTCATGGCACGGACAAAGACGGAAAAGGGATAGCCCCGGTTGATGCGCCGGGCGGTATCATCCATACAGGTCTGCAAGCCTAATTCCACCGTCAGATTCGTCCGGCGGGACAGCTCCTCCAGGTAGTCCAGCACCGGAGGAGGCAGACAGTCCGGGCGGGTGCCGATGGACAAGCCCACCACCGCCGGATGGGCAAGGGCCGGCTCGTACACCTGCCGCAGCTGCTCCACCGGTGCATAGGTGTTGGTATGCACCTGAAAGTAGGCAATCATCCGGGGATCCGGATCCTTTTGCCGGATCCGGGCAAGCTCTGCCTCCAGCTGCCGGGGAATGGGCATGGCAGCGGCGTTGGTGAAATAGCCGCTGCCTCCGTCACAGAAGATGCAGCCGCCTTTGCCGCAGGTGCCGTCCAGATTCGGACAGGTAAAGCCCCCGTCCAGCACCGCCTTCCAGATGCGGCGGCCGTAGACCTGCCGGTTGTGGTAGGCAAGGGTGTGGTAACGCTTGTTATCCAGAGAATAGGGGAAGGGGTTCATGTGAGGCTCCTTTGTACATCAAAATGCCGTCCGCAGAGAGGGTATGCTGCGAACGGCTGGAACATTGCCGGAGCAATGGGGTTGTTGGCCTGTTCCGTTGCGGCGTATCCGTTCCGGAACAGTGAAGGTAGAGTGGCAAGTGATTCACTTGGGGCTGCACGGGTCGTGCTGCATTGTCTTTAGTATACCGGCAGTATGTGAAAGCTGTGCGAAAACGGCATAAAAGCAGGATGAAATTCCCGGCGCCCGGCAAAGAGAAAAGCGCCGCAACGAAAAAGCTGCGGCGCTGTATGTGCAAAACCGGATTAAGCCTTGCCGATGGAACCGAACAGCTCCATCTTTTCCTTAACGGTTGCCTTGATTGCTTCAAAGCCGGGAGCCAGCAACTTTCTCGGGTCAAAGCCCTTGCCCTGCAGATCCTTGCCGGCTTCAATGTACTCTCTGGTAGCAGCCTGGAATGCCAGCTGGCACTCGGTGTTTACGTTGATCTTGGCAACGCCCAGGGAGATTGCCTTCTTGATCATATCAGCGGGGATGCCGGTACCGCCGTGGAGCACCAGAGGCATGTCGCCAACCTTTTCCTTGACAGCAGCCAGTGTCTCGAAGCTGAGACCAGCCCAGTTTTCCGGATACTTACCGTGGATATTGCCGATGCCGGCAGCCAGCATGGTAACGCCCAGATCAGCGATAGCCTTGCACTCATCCGGATCTGCGCACTCGCCGGCGCCGATTACGCCGTCCTCTTCGCCGCCGATGGAACCAACCTCAGCCTCCAGGGAAAGACCCAGTACGTCACAGGTGTGTACCAGCTGGGTGGTCTTTGCGATGTTCTCAGCGATGGGGTAGTGGGAGCCGTCGAACATGATGGAGGAGAAGCCTGCGTTGATGCATGCCTTTGCACCCTCAAAGGAGCCGTGATCCAGGTGCAGTGCAACCGGAACGGTGATGTTCAGCTCCTGGAGCATGCCGTTGACCATGCCTACAACCGTGCGGTAGCCGCACATATACTTACCTGCGCCCTCGGATACACCAAGGATAACAGGGGATTGCTGTTCCTGAGCAGTGAGCAGAATTGCCTTTGTCCACTCCAGATTGTTGATGTTGAACTGACCGACAGCGTACTTGCCGTCTCTTGCCTTGTTGAGCATTTCCTTTGCTGAAACCAACATATTTGTGACCTCCAAATTCATTTTTGGCGCTGCCAGGGCAGAGCCGTAGTCCTTGCTCCTTTTATTATAAACGATTCTGCGGAAAAATGCAAGCCTTTGTTTGCGTATATGCTACCGCTCCAGGTTTCCTGCCTCGCTGAAGAATTTTTCTGCGGCAGCCGCTGCCCCGTTCCGGCGTGCCATATCAATCCGGTCCAGCATGGCGCCGATGGTGGTGCCTCCCACATTGCTGCGCATTCTGCCGCCCAGGGCAACATACATCATTTCCCCCTGGGTGTCCAGCATCAGCAGAATTCCATCCGTATCCGTCCCGTACAGCTTTTCAAACAAGGCATCCGCTGCTTCCTGGCTGGCGTCCTTGCTGGTGCATACAACAGCGGTCAGCTGCTTGCTGTTGTACAGCTGCTCTGCGGTTTCCTCCAGGGTTCGGATTTCCTCCGGCTCCATGGCTTCCGCCTGGTCAAATACATGGGCGGGGCACAGCTGTCCGATGGTATCCAGAACCGTTTGCACAGCCTGGGCATAATCCGACACGGCCAGCATGGGGGAGATCCGGATCAGCAGCTCGGTCCGGGTCTCCTCATCCAGAAATCGCTTGCAGTCCCCGGATACATACAGGTAATCCTCCCCGGTGTCATTGTTGATGAGGAACAGCAGGCCGCTGCTGTCCGCCGGGTACAGGGCTTCATAATCCGCCCGGGCATAGTCGGCGGGCTTCTGATCCCCCAGCTTCTGTACAAGGTCAATGGTCAGATTCAGGTTATGCCGTTTTGCAATTTCTGCGGCGGACTGGTTCAGACTGGTGCGCAGCGCCGTATCCAGCACCTTGTCCGGATCCAGGATATGCTCCGTTTCCGGATCCACGGACCCCAGATCATGGGTCTGCACCGGCGCCTGGGTAGTTGCCTCCGTAGGGGGCTGGGTTTCCTCCGCTCCGGCAGTGTCCTGCTGAGGGGCGTCCTGAGATGCAGCAGGGGTACTGCTTTCTTCATTTTCTACCTTCCGGCAGCCCTGCAGCCCGGCCAGGAGCATGGCGCAGAGTATACACACAATTCCAAATCGTTTCATGGGGTTGTATCCTTTCTGTTTGTACTGCTTTCATTATAGCATGCCGGCAGGCGGATTTCAACCGGTAAATCAGGAAGCCCGCAGCATCCAAAGATACTGCGGGCAAGGAGGAAACAAGCGGTTAATGGTAGGCGTTCCAGAAGTTCGAGGCCTTTTCCCAGGCGTCCGGATCACTGGTGTCATATTCCGAGAGGTAGTAGTCATTCAGCGTTTCGTACTGGAACATGATTCCGATCAGTTCTTCATCCGGCTTCGGCATATCCGGGGTTTCCGGAAGCTCAGCGATCAGCTTTTCCGCCAGGGCTTCGCCTTCCGGAGACAGGAAAAGGGTGCAGCCTTGGTAATGCAGCACATATTTGCCAGTGGTGCTGCCGTAGCTGACTGCATAGGGCAGCAGGGGCGTCACGTCAACCAAACCTGTAATGGTTTCTCCATATTGGTTTGCGAAATTGTGATAGTTCCGCTCCCTGCTGCTGTCCAGCATGAATAGTGTGCCGCTGGAATTGACATTATTCAGAGGATTCTGTGTTGTGGTAGGGGGTAGGGCCGTGCACTTGTAGGATTTCAGCACCTGTATGGTGCGTTCAAAGCTGCTGCGCACCGGAATGCCCTCCAGGTAAAGATAGATCTGCTTGGGCTCCAAAAATTCACTGTCGGTCATCTCCTTCCAGTCCTGCATATAAGCCTGCTTGAAGTCGGTTCGGAAATGATGGGCAGAGCTGGGAGTGAAGCTGATTGATCCCTCCCGCAGGTCGTTTTCCACCATGAAACTGGTGCGCTCATCGTTATCGTTCAGACGCAGATCCAAGGTTGCCTGCATCCAGGCATCGGTTCGCATAACAGGCTCCACCAGTGTTTCCCACTGTATAGAAGGAATGTTGTACCGGCGTGTAAACTGCCCTCCCACCTTCAGGTGGTAGGTAATGCGGATCTCCACTGGTTCATAATTCCAAATAGAAGAATCATCCAGTTCAATGTATTTGTCCAGCAGCTCCTTGTGCAGTGACCGCACCGCCTCAATGGCCGCCGGCTCTGTCAGCTTTACTTCCGGACAGGCATCCAGATTGCCGGGCCAGTAGATGGCGTTGTAGTTTTCGTCCGTACTAAAGGAAATGCTGCTGATGTTGGATACCTGGGGAATCCGGTTGACTACGCCGAAGTAGTCTGTGGCGTTGAGCAGCCCCGTAAAGCCTGCCACAGCTCCCATGGTCACTGCAAAGCGAAGAATGGATTTATAGAATTTCTTGAAGCCCCGGTTGGTGATGATCTCGGAAATCAGATAGACCACGGCGGAGAAAATGATGACCGGAATCAGGGTGTCATCCTCTCCCACGGCAATGGCAAACAGGCAGACCATCAGCGCAGTCATAAAGAGGTAATACATAGCCTTGTACACATAGGGCTTGGAGGTATCCTCCGCCTTTCTGTGCCGGTACAGCAGATAGGTCACAGCCACCAGCAGGAGGATTTCCGCCAGATAAGCGATTGCCCAGCTGCCGATGGGATAATCGGTGCCGGCTTCCATAAAGGAGAAGAAAACCGAGCAGGCGCCCACAGGGCCGGTATACTCCATCAGCTTCAGCAGAATGGATTCCAGGTCGATGCCGTACATATTATTCTGCAGATAGACTGTGCCGAAGATCACAATGGTGATGGGCACCAGGAACAGCACGCCGATGACGCTGGAAAGGGATTCTGCCGGTGTGCCGCAGCAGGTCATGGCAAAGACCGTGCAGGCGTACAGGCAGAGCATACCCAGTGCTACCATGAGAATGCACTTGGCTGCAATCAGCTCCACGTTGTAGGTGAAAAGCTCGCTTCTGAAGAATTCCCGCATACCGTCCTGTACCAGACAGCCGGTTTCAAAAATCCCGTAGCAAAGGCCGCAGGCCAGCAGGAAGGGAACCAGGTACAGGGCAGCGCCGGTGAGGAAATCGCTGAAAAAACGCTGAGAGGTATTGATGGGCAGGGCAAAGGTCATATCCACCTTGGCCTTGCGGAATAAGTAGTCAAAGCAGCCGGTGGCGAACAGAAAGCCCAGGAGCAGGGAGATGATGAAAAAGATTGCACCCAGCAGCGCATACATCCCACCGTACTGGATCCAGTAGCCTTCCTCTTCTGTAAGGTCCGGCTTCAGCTGTTCTGCGCAGGCCAGTACGGCTGCCAGTGTCACCAGGGGCAGCCCCAGCAGCTGTAATGCGCTGTAAACGATCAGCGGCTTCCGGTTGGCGATAATCCGTGTGCGTGCATTGAGCCAGAACGGCCGCAGCTTACTCTGTGATGGTGTTGCTGTCATAACCCAGCACCTCCAGTTCGTAAATAAAGATTTCCTCCAGTGTCAGGGGGATAACGTCCAGTACCATAGGGTCAATGGGGGCCAGGCACTGGCGGAGCTCCTCCTCCGTGCCCTTGGCAATGATGTAGTACACGCTGGAGGATTGTTCGAAATGCATCACATTCACGCCCAGCGCCTTTGCCCGGTCCGCATCCAGAAGCTGACCGGCGCCGGGAACCACCTGCAGCTTGTGGATGCTGCTCTTGACGCTGTCCAGCTCTCTGGAAAAGACGATTTTCCCCTCGTGAAGCAGCGCCACCGTGTCGCAGACCTCGTTGATCTCCTTCAGGTTGTGGGAGGAGATGATGGTGGTCAGATTCCGGTCCAGCATAGCGTCCACGATCATCCGCTTCACAATAATCCTCATGGTGGGATCCAGCCCGTCAAAGGCCTCGTCCAGCAGCAGATAGTCCGTGCCGCAGGCAAGAGCAATGATGACGATGGCCTGCCGCTTCATGCCCTTGGAGAAGGTATTCAGCTTCCGTTTCAGGGGTAGCTTGATGCTTTCCCGGAGCCGTTCAAAGGTTTCCTCGGAGAAATTGGGGTAATAGGGCTTGTAGAAGTTTTTCAGCTCCTCCAGGGTGTAGCCGGTGAACTGAACGGTTTCATCATTGATGAAAAAGATCCGCTGCTTCGTGGCTACATTGTCATAGGCGGGCTGCCCGTCCACCAGCAGCTCCCCGCCCTCCGGCCGGTAAATGCCGGAGATCAGCCGCAGAATGGTGGATTTGCCTGCACCGTTGGAGCCCAGCAGGCCGAATGCGGTTCCGCTGGGAATGGTCAGATCCACGCCGTCCAGCACCGGCACCGTGTCGAATTTCTTTACCAGATTTTTTAGTTCAATCATCGTACTATACCCTCGCTCTGTTTACGGAGCGCTCCTTTCTTTCTCGGTTACTGCATCAATCCGGATTTTCAGCTCCTCCGGGGTTACGCCTGCCTTGAGGGCTTCCCGGACGGACTGGTCAAAATCGCTCAGTGCGTACTCCTTGATTTCCATATCGCTGATTCTGGACACAAAGCTGCCCCGTCCGGAGAGGGAATAGATCACCTTGTTGCGCTCCAGTTCCTGATAGGCCTTGGCAACAGTGTTGGGGTTGACCCCAAGCTCCTTGGCGAGTGTGCGCACACTGGGCAGCTGGTCGTTTTCCGACAGCACCCCCTTGATGATCAGCTCAATGGTCTTTTTGTAAAGCTGTTCATAGATGGGTACACGGCTTTGCAGGTCAATATCAAACATCGGGCACCTCCTGTTCTGTGGCGTATTAACTGTACCACTATTGATATTACACTTAATACTTTATCACAGGTTTCCGGATTTGTCAAGTATTATTTTCGCCCGCATAAAAAAACACAGGAGGCATGCTCCTGTGGAAATACCCGTTGACGGAACGGCAGTGCTGTGCTATAATACCCTATGATACTGGAAATCAGAAAGCAGAGACTGAGCCACCCCCGGCTGGGGCACGGCTTTGTGTACAATATTTTATAGGAAGAAGATTGCTGATGCGTACATGGATTTCACCGGCGGATCCGCTTCTGCAGTATATGGGCAGAATCGACCGCTCCCAGGCAGAAGCCCCCGGATTCTGCTATGCCGGCTCCCAGGTCCGGCTGGGGTTCACCGGGGACAAACTGGCAGTGACAGTGCGAAACACACGGTTCTACAACCGGATTCAGCTGGGCTACTGGCTGGACGGCCGGGAGGGGGTGCTGGATCTTGCGGATACACCGGAGCCCCAGCGGCTGGAGATACCGGTGCTCCAGTCAAGACCCCTGCACCGGCTGATCCTGTTCAAGCGGCAGGACGCTACCCACTATTTCCGGCTGCTGGGCTTTGAACTGGCGGAGGGCGCCTGCGCCTGCCCGCTGCCGCCCCTGCCGGATCGGCGGATTGAATGCTACGGAGACAGCGTCAGTGCCGGAGCAATCTGCGAAGCCTATGAGGCGGTGGGGCAGACGGATCCGCCGGAAAAGTGCGACGGCACGGCGGACAATGCCTGGTATTCGTTTTCTATGCAGACCGCCCGGCTGCTGGAGGCACAGATCCACAACATTGCCCAGGGGGGCGTTGCCCTGCTGGATCATACGGGCTATTACCATGACGGGCAGATCGGCATGGAGTCGGTCTATGACAAGCTGTGTTACATTCCGGAGGCTGACACCGGCGTAACCAGCTGGGATTTTTCCGCATACACCCCCCAGGTGGTGATTCTGGCCTTCGGTCAGAACGATCATCATATCGGAGACAGGGACAATATCCTGCTGACCGGTCAGCGGCGGACGGTATGGAAAAAACGGTATCTGGAGCTTTTGGGGGATCTGATGCACCGGTACCCCCGGGCTGTATTCATCCTGACCCTGACGGTGCTGCAGCATGATGCGGATTTTGAACGGGTGCTGGATGAGGTACAGGAGGCTGCTGGCAGCGACCGGGTGCTCCGGTACCGGTTCCGCCGCACGGGAACAGGCACGCCGGGGCATCCCAGAGTGCCGGAGCAGGCGGAAATGGCCAGCGAGCTGACCCAGTTTATTCTGAGTCTGGGGGATCAGATCTGGGCGTGAAGCCTACGCTGAACCAGACGGCAGATGCCGCAGGCGGGGATGCTCAGGAAAAACCACAGCACGGAAAAGGGCAGGCAGATCTGCCCCAGCACATTCAGCGGTACGGTGGTATAATCCCATACCCCCCAGCGCAGCACAAGATTGTCAATGACCCCTACGGTGAATTCCATGGCGGTGATAAACAGTGCGCCCAGCAGGCATCGCTGCCACAGGGGCGCTTCGAGCCGCAGGTTCACATCATACATAAAAATCAGCACGGTGCCGCCTACAACCGCCATGGTCCAGTGGGTATAGCCCCGGGCTAGAATTTCGATCAGGCTGTATATAAAATAACCAAGCAGAAACATCAGTGCGCGTTCGCCCAGCGGTTTCATGCCGCACCTCCTTTTGCGATACTGCATACAGTCAGTATCTGCCTGGGGCAGCGCAATATACACAGGCAATTCTGTATAATCGGCATGCAGAATTGTCCAAAGGAAAGACGGGGGAAGAAAATGAAATCTTTTTTAATTATTGGTTTGGGGCGTTTCGGCAGGCATATGGCCAAAACCCTGGTGGAACAGAAAAACGAGGTGCTGGCCATTGATATTGATGAGCACCGGGTCAATGACTCCATGCGGTATGTGTCCAACGTGCAGATCGGCAACGCCACCAATGAGCAGTTTATTTCCTCCCTTGGGGTAGGAAATTTTGACGTGTGCGTGGTTGCCATCGGGGACAATTTCCAGGCGTCTCTGGAGGCTACCTCCCTGCTGAAGGAGTGCGGCGCCCGGTTTGTACTGGCACGGGCCAGCCGGGATGTACATAAAAAATTCCTGCTGCGCAACGGGGCGGACGAGGTGGTTTATGCGGAGCGGGAGCTGGCAGAGCGGCTGGCGGTGAAGCATGGCTCCAACCGGGTGTTTGATTACATCAAGCTGGCGGACGATTACGCCATCTATGAAATATCCGTACCGGAATCCTGGGTGGGAAAAACCATCGTGGGCAAGGCGATCCGGCAGAAGTACCAGATCAGTATCCTTGCCACCAAGGAAAACGGCCACATTTATCCGCTGCCCTCTCCGGATCATGTGTTCAAACAGAACGAAACCCTGATGATTATGGGACACCAGAAGGATGTCCAGGCACTGACCAAGTAAGGGGGGCTTTTCTGTGGGTATGAATCTGTTTCACTTAACGGACGAAAGCATGAGGCAGGAGCTTTCCAAGACAATGATGCCGGGAGAGCAGTTTTCCTGCCCGGTTTACGTCAGCTTCGGAAAGGAAAGCCTGCTGGGCTCTGCCCTTTCCAACCTGTACGGCTATGCGGCAGTCACAGACAGTGATTGCCTGGTGGTGATCCGGTACAATATGCTGGGCGTGGAGATGTCGAACCGGCATTATTCCCTGCGGGATCTGGAATCCCTGACTGTAAAGAGCGGCGCCATTACCTCCATCCGGCTGGCATTTGCATCCGGTACCGGTATGGAGCAGCTGCACCTGCGGGTCAGTCCCAAGGTGTATATGTCCGGACTGACAGCCCAGAAGCAGAACCTGGAGGGGCTGATCGATACCCTGGAACGGTGGAAATGAAGACACCCTGCAAGGCTTCTTGCAGGGTGTTTTTATGTATGCTCCCGAAGGGTACTGAGCCGGATGCCCATGAGCCACATGGCGAACAGGTAAATGCAGCCTCCGGTACAGATGGCAGCCGGCAGCGCCAGGGTATTCCCCAGCCTGCTCAGCAGCAGACTGTAGCTGAGGGCTGCCCCTGCGGCACAGAGCATTCCCCCGTAGGCAGGCTTTGCAAACAGCATCACACCCAGCCGGACACCGGTTTTCCTCCGGTAGGCGTACAGGGCAAGCAGAAAAGTCACCAGATAGCAAAGGCTGGTAGAAGCTGCTGCCCCGGCGATGTTGACCTGGGGCAGGGGGATCAGCAGCAGATTGCCCGCCAGCTTGCAGCATACCCCGATGAGCATGATCCGGAGGGCGGTGCGGGCGTGCCCTGCTGCCTGGAGCATACTGAACAGGGGAAAGGTCAGCGCCAGGAAGATTACCCCCGGTGCCAGCCAGCCCAGTGCCGGTGCGGCAGCCAGGATCTCTCCTGAACGATGGGGGTACAGCAGCTGCAGGATGGGCTGTGCCAGCACGGCAATGCCCATTCCCGCAGGAAATGCCAGAAAGCCTGTGGCAAGCATGGCGGCGGCGGAATCCCGCTGCATGGCTTTCCGGTCCTGCCGGGCGTGAGCAGCGGCAATGGCCGGAATGGCGCCCTTCCCGAACATATTGGTCATGGAGGGTACCAGATTGAACATGGTCACTGCCAGCCCGGAAAAGGAGCCGAAGATAAAGTTTGCCAGCGCAGCCGGATCCTGTCCGGCATTCCCGGCAAACCTGTCCGCAAAGGCACCGGGTGCCCGGGCGATTGCCGTATGCAGACAGTGCATGCCGGTGGCAAGATCGATCAGATTGGTGAGATTGGTAATCAGGGAGCCGGCGGCCACCGGCACCAGCACTGCAAACAGCGCACGGTACAGGGCACGGTCATCCACATGGCTGAATTTGCCCCGGCGCATATCCGGAGAAATGCCGTCCCCCACGCACACATGCCGCAGCACCAGGAACAGGGTACCCGCTGCGCAGGATAGGGTGACCCCAAGCACCGCTGCGGCGGAGGCAGCAGCAAGGGGAGTGGTGCCTGCCGGCAGATACCGGAGCACCACTGCCGGATGGGTGAGGGCATACCGGCACAGTCCCAGTCCGCAGAGCAGCTTTGCCAGCGCTTCTGCCAGCTGGGACAGTGCGGTGGGGTACATGGTGCGCAGCCCCTCATAATAGCCCCGGAATACAGCGCTGATACAGCCCAGCAGAATTGCCGGGGCAAGCACCAGCACGGACAGGTATGCGTCCGGATTTTCCGCCACAAAGCGGCAAAAGGGCTTTGCCAGCAGCAGGATTGCTCCGGTGCCCAGCAGTCCGATCAGGGTGAAGCAGTACAGGGACAGCCGGAGAATCCGGCGAACCCCGGCGTAATCCTCCAGAGCCGACCGCTCTGCGGTGAGCTTTGCCACTGCTGTGGTCAGCCCGGTAATGGACAGGGCGTACACCGGCAGGAACAGCCCGTAGGCACAGCTGAAATAGCCCATGCCGCTGCCCCCCAGCAGATTGGTCAGGGGCAGCTTGAATATGGCACCGATAATCTTGGTCACCAGTGCGGACACCAGCAGCACACAGGAGCCTCCCAGAAAGCTTTGCTTTTTCGTAACATCCCTCCTCTGTTTCCCTTGTTCCAGGGCGGATTGTATAGAAATTCACCGCCAAAGCTGTGCGAATTGCTAAAAAATTGCCCTCCGCCGGGACTTTCTGTACATTTTATGTTGCCGTCTTGGAAATTATGTGATATACTTAATACGATACCGCGCGTGCGGTGTTCGATGAAAACTGACTGAACGAGGGATAAAAAATGAATTATGCTTTCTCTGATAAGGTAAGCGGCTTACAGGCTTCCGCCATCCGTGAGATCCTGAAGTTCTGCGCCTTCCCGGATGTGATCTCCTTTGCAGCAGGGAATCCTGCCCCGGAGGCATTCCCCACCAAGGTGCTGGCAGATCTGTCTGACAGCGTGCTGAAGCATGACCCGATTCTGGCGCTGCAGTATAACATTACCGAGGGCTATACCCCCCTGCGGGATGCCCTCAAGGACTGGATGGGCTCCAGGCACTGCTTTGCACCCGGCTCGGATGATCTCATCATCACCTCCGGCGCCCAGCAGGCCAATGAGCTTGCCTGCAAGGTGCTGTGCAATGAGGGGGACACCCTGATCTGTGAATCCCCCAGCTTTATCGGCTCTCTCAACGCCTTCCGTTCCTATCATGTCAATCTGGTAGGGGTGGAAATGGAGGAGGACGGCATCCGGCTGGATCTTTTGGAGCAGGCGCTGAAGGATGCGAAAAAGGCTAAGCTCATCTACCTGATTCCGAACTTCCAGAACCCCACCGGCAGAACCATGTCCTGGGAAAAACGGAAGGCGGTGTATGCGCTTGCCCAGCAGTATGATGCGGTGATCCTGGAGGACAACCCCTACGGTGATCTGCGCTTTGCCGGAGAGGATATTCCCGCCATCAAGACGCTGGACACCGATGGCAGAGTCATCTACACCGGCACCTTCTCCAAGATTCTGGCGCCGGGTCTCCGGGTGGGCTATGTGTCTGCGGCAGAGCCCATTATCCAGAAGATTATTGTCTGCAAGCAGGTGGCGGATGTGCACACCAACATCTGGGCACAGGTGCTTTGTGAGCGGTTTCTTGCCACCCAGAACATGGATCAGCACCTGGCAGGGCTCCGGGACATCTACCGGCACAAGTGCAGCCTGATGCTGGAGGGCATGGAGCAGCACTTCTCCAAGAAGATCACCTGGACAAAGCCGGAGGGCGGCCTGTTCATCTGGGCAACCCTGCCCCAGGGCAGCGATATGATGGGCTTCTGCAAGCGTGCCGTGTCCGAATACAAGATCGCAGTCGTGCCCGGTACTGCATTTACCATCCGGGAGGAGGATACCAGCGACAGCTTCCGGCTGAATTTCTCTACGCCCACTGATGAGCAGATTGTTCGGGGCATTGAAATTCTGGGCAGAATGACAAGGGAGCAGCTGGACTAAGCGGCTGTATATAGAAACGAAAGGAAGAATTGATTATGGCAATCCAGAGAAGAATCGTGCTGGACCGCTATCCGGTCTGCAAGGAATATATCATGACCCGAGGAAAGGCACTGACCTTTCCGGCGGAGCATTTCGGCAAGGATCTGACGGATGATACCGTATACGGGGCAGTCATCGATATGCCCATGGGCCCCCGGCTGCTGACCACCATGGTGTGCTACATCAACGGTGCGGCAAATCTCTATTTCAACCTGGGGGGAGATTACTCCGGTGCGGCACAGCGGCATCCCGGCGTGGTACAGGCTGCACGCTCCTTTATCCTCAACGCAGGCCAGTACCTGGAGGATGCGGAGAAGGTAACCCAGTTTGATCTGCCCCGGGGCAGAACCCACTTTGTGTATCTGCTGACCAAGGGCGGTATCTACAAGCTGGCTTTTGAGCCGGCAAACGTGCCCATGGGGGACAAGCGCCGGGTTCTGCTGGCTATGTACCAGCGGGTTATGGGTGAGCTGCGCAACGCACAGCTGAAGGATCAGTCCGCTGCACAGAACGGCAGCAAATAATAGGAGGCATCTTTCGTGGCAGAAGAAAAAAAGCTGATTTTCAGCGGCATTCAGCCGACGGGCACCTTTACCCTCGGCAACTATATCGGCGCCATCCGCAACTGGGCGCCTCTGCAGGATCAGTACCGCTGTGTGTACTGTGTGGTGGATATGCACGCCATCACCGTGCGGCAGGATCCGGTGAAGCTGCGGCAGCATACTCTGGAGGCCTATGCTTTACTGCTGGCCTGCGGTATTGACCTGGACAAATCCATTCTGTTTATCCAGAGCCATGTGCGCACCCATGCGGAGCTGAACTGGCTGCTGTGCTGCAACACCCAGTTCGGGGAGCTGTCCCGCATGACCCAGTTCAAGGACAAGAGTGCCCGCCATGCGGACGACGTGAACGCAGGACTCTTCACCTATCCCTCCCTGATGGCAGCAGATATTCTGGCGTATAATGCGGATCTTGTACCGGTTGGTGCTGACCAGAAGCAGCACCTGGAGCTGGCACGGAACGTGGCACAGCGCTTCAACCAGCGCTATGGTGAGCTGTTCACCCTGCCGGAGCCTTACATTCCGGATGTGGGAGCAAGAGTCATGTCCCTGCAGGATCCGACAAAGAAAATGTCCAAGTCCGATGAGAATCCCAATGCCTGCATCCTCATCCTGGACGATAAGGATACCATTATCCGCAAGTTCAAGCGGGCGGTAACCGATTCGGACGCTGAGGTATGCTACCGGGAGGGCAAGGACGGCATCAACAACCTGATGTCCATCTATTCCAGCGTCACCGGCAAGAGCTATGATGAGATCACAGCGGAGTTCGCCGGCCACGGCTACGGGGACTTCAAGGTTGCTGTAGGCGAGGCGGTTGCAGATCATCTGCAGCCCATTCGGGATAATTTTGCCCGGCTGATCAGCGACAAGGCATACCTGAAGGAATGCTACACCGCAAATGCGGAAAAGGCACTGCGCTATTCCCAACGCATTGTGGCGAAGGCGTTCCACAAGGTCGGGTTTGTAGACAAGGGCTGATTTCCGGCGAATCCTCGGCGTTCTGCCCATAATGCAGGCGAAATGCCGGCCCCTTCTGCATAATTTGCTGAATTTTGCGGAAGGGCTTGCATTTTGAACCGATTTAGGGTAGTATATACGTTAGGTATCGCGTGATTTGGGATACAAAAGGAGCAAACAGATGGTTTCGTTTACCCGGAAGGATCATTACCGGATCGAAGATCTGATGGAAATTCTGCGGCTTCTCCGTGGTGAGGGGGGCTGTCCCTGGGACAGGGAGCAGACCCACCAGTCCATCCGTATGGCGTTCATCGAGGAAACCTATGAGGCGGTGGAGGCTATCGACACCAACGATATCGGGTTGATGCGGGAGGAGCTTGGGGACGTGCTGCTGCAGGTTGCGTTCCATTGTCAGCTTGAACGGGAACAGGGCAGCTTTACCTTTGATGATGTCTGTGATGAGGTCTGCAAGAAGCTCATTCATCGGCATCCCCATGTGTTCGGAGAGCTGGAGCTGTCCGATACGGAGGCTGTGCTGAAAAACTGGGACAAGATCAAGCAGGAAACCAAGCAGCAGTCTGACTCTGATACGCTGACCGCCGTATCCAAAGCGCTGCCGGCGCTGATGCGGGCCCAGAAGGTGGGCAAGCGGGCAATGCGTGCAGGGATGGATTTTGATTCCCCACAGGATGCCTTTGACTGCGTAACCCAGGAGGCAGCGGAGCTGCAGGAGGCTATGGGCAGCGGCAGCCGGGAGCAGATGGAAGAAGAGCTGGGCGACCTGTTGTTTTCCTGTGTCAATACAGCCCGTCATCTGCAGATCGATGCAGAGGAGGCTCTGACCCGGGCAACGGAGAAATTCATCCGGCGTTTCCAGAAAACCGAGGAGCTCTTGAAGCAGGAGGGGATTGAAATGCAATCCCTGGGCATCAAGGAACTGGACGTTTACTGGCGCCGGGCGAAAGAAGCGATACGTTAGCAATATCATAATTATCATGATTTGGAGGATATGAACATGACAAAGGCAGATTTGGTAAAGGCAGTTTCCGAAAAGGCAAATTGCCCGAAGAAGGATGCAGAGATGGCAATCAACACCGTGATCGACTGCATCACTGACGCAGTTGCACAGGGTGAGAAGGTCCAGATCGTTGGCTTCGGCACCTTTGAGGTTCGCGAGAGAGGCGAGAAGAAGTGCAAGAACCCCCGCACCGGCGAGGAAATGATCACACCGGCAAAGAAGGCTCCCGTATTCAAGGCCGGTAAGGCGCTGAAGGACGCAGTCAACAAGTAAGCCGTATGAGCATGTGGGCAGGGGCGCAGCTGCGTCGCTGCCCTTTTTCATTAGGAGAAGCGTATGAGACTGGATAAATATCTGAAGGTGACCCGGCTGATTAAGCGCCGTACCATTGCCAATGAGGCATGCGACGCCGGCAGGATCCTGGTTAACGGCAAGATCGCCCGGGCGTCCTATGATGTCAAGGTGGGAGACGTGATTGAGATCGCTATGGGGCAGCGTCCGCTGAAGGTCCGGGTGCTGCAGGTTTCGGAGTATGCCACCAAGGAAACCGCTGCCGACCAGTATCAGGTCATTGAGGGCTAAGGTTCAAAAAACAGCCGCCGCTGCATGAAAAGTGCAGCGGCGGCTTTTGCGTATCACAGATTCTCTCCGTTTTCCGCAATGACCTTTGCATACCAGTAGGCGGAATCCTTCATCGTGCGCTTCTGGGTACCGTAATCCACGTGGATCAGACCAAAGCGCTGGTCGTAGCCTCTTGACCACTCGAAATTGTCCATGATGGACCAGTGCATATAGCCGATCAGGGGCAGCCCCTCGTCCGCTGCACGCTTGCAGCTGCGCAGATACCGGGTCAGGAAGTCAATCCGGTCCGGATCGTGCACCTTGCCGTCCAGCGCCACCCAGTCATGACCGGCCATGCCGTTTTCGGTAATCATCAGGGGCAGCTGATAGCGCTCGTGCAGGAACCGGATGGACCAGTACATCACATCCGGGGTCAGGGGCCATGCCAGATTGTTCTTCGGACAGCCGGTAAGGGTTGTGCCCAGCTCTCCTCCCTGCATGCTCCAGTAGATATTGGCGCCGTAGAAGTCCAGCTTCTGGGAAATCAACTCCATCTCTGCCGGATTCTCTTTCGGCATCAGATCCCCGAACAATTCATATGCCCTGGGATTGTAGTGCCCCAGCACAATGGGATCTCCCCACCAGGCATTGCTGGAGGTGAAATTTTCCTTGGTGAAATCAAAGGAAGCAGCCCGTGCCTTTTCCACGTCCTCCGGGGACTCGCTGGCAGGCACCACGCAGGGGCCGGTGGGCGCAAAGCCGATGATGGGGGTGCGCTTTGCATGCTCCCGGATGGTGCGGACAGCCTTGCCGTGTGCCAGCAGCACATTGTGGGTCATCCGGATGAGATCTCCGTCCGGATGCTTCATGAAGGGAGCAAAGCCTCCCAGCCGGTAACCCTCCGTAATAAACACCTGGGGCTCGTTGATGGTCATCCAGTACCGCACCCGGTCGGAGAAATGGTCCACCAGCACCTTGGTGTATGCTGCAAACCAGTCGGAGGATGCAGGATTGAGCCAGCCGCCCCGGCAGTGCAGGGCATAGGGATAGTCCCAGTGGAAGATGGTCACCAGGGGCTCGATGCCTGCTGCCAGCAATTCGTCAATCAGCCCATTGTAGAAGGCGATGCCCGCCGGATTTACCTCACCGGTACCGTTGGGCATCACCCGTGCCCAGCTGATGGACAGCCGGTATGCCTTCAGCCCGATCTGCTTCATCAGCGCCACATCCTCCTTGAACCGGTGGTAGTGGTCGCATGCCACGTCGCCATTTTCATTAAAGGCCACATGCCCCGGCTCCCGGGTGTATACGTCCCAGATATTCAGTCCCTTGCCGTCCTCCTGATATGCGCCCTCGATCTGATAAGAGGCAGCAGCTGCGCCCCACAAAAAGTCCTTCTGAAAACTCATGTTTCTGCTCCTTTCAGCAAATGATGCGTGCATTATAGCATGCTCTTGCTTCAATTGCAATGAACAAATTGTGAATTTATTTCTCCCGGGATATTATTTCAGGTATGGCTTCAGATACTGTCCGGTATAGGATTCCGGATGAGCAGCAATCTCCTCCGGGGTGCCTGCTGCCACCAGGGTGCCGCCTCCGTCGCCTCCCTCCGGGCCCAGGTCGATGATATGATCCGCCACCTTGATGACGTCCAGATTATGCTCGATGACCAGCACCGTATTGCCTGCGTCCACCAGCTTGCTGAGCACCTCGATGAGCTTGTGTACATCCGCTGTATGCAGACCGGTAGTGGGCTCGTCCAGGATATAAATGGTCTTGCCGGTGGGCCGCTTGGAAAGCTCTGTGGACAGCTTTACCCGCTGAGCCTCGCCGCCGGACAGGGTGGTGGCAGGCTGTCCGATTTTGATATATCCCAGCCCCACCTCCTGGAGGGTTTTCAGCTTTCTGGCGATTTTCGGGATGGCCTCAAAGAATTCCACTCCTTCGTCCACGGTCATCTCCAGCACATCATAAATGGACTTGCCCTTGTAGTGTACCTCCAGGGTTTCCCGGTTATAGCGCCGCCCCTTGCAGACCTCACAGGGCACGTATACGTCGGGCAAAAAGTGCATTTCAATTTTCAGAATGCCGTCTCCCTCACAGGCCTCACAGCGGCCGCCCTTGATGTTGAAGGAGAACCGGCCTGCATCATAGCCCCGGGTCTTGGCGTCCTCGGTTCTGGAGAACAGCTCCCGGATATCGGTGAATACTCCCGTATAGGTGGCGGGATTGGAACGGGGGGTTCTGCCGATGGGGGACTGGTCAATGTTGATGACCTTGTCCAGGTGCTCCAGCCCGGTGCATTTCCGGAAAGCGCCGGGCTTCAGCTTTGCCCGGTTTAGCTTTGCCGCCAGATACCGGTAGATGATGGAGTTCACCAGGGAGGACTTTCCGGAGCCGGATACACCGGTGACGCATACGAACTTGCCCAGGGGAATCTCCACGTCGATATTCTGCAGGTTATGCTCCGCCGCCCCGAAAAAGCACAGGGATTTCCCGTTGCCCTGCCGCCGGCTTTCCGGTACGGGAATATGCTTTGCGCCGCTGAGGTACTGACCGGTGACGGATTCTTTGCATGCCACAATGTCCTGATAGGTGCCGGCGCAGACGATCTGTCCGCCGTGGACGCCGGCGCCGGGACCGATATCCACGATATAATCCGCCGCCCGCATGGTATCCTCGTCATGCTCCACCACAATCACCGTGTTGCCCAGATCCCGCAGCCGCTTCAGGGTGGCAATCAGCTTGTCATTGTCCCGCTGGTGCAGACCGATGCTGGGCTCGTCCAGAATATACAGCACCCCCATCAGGGAGGAGCCGATCTGGGTGGCAAGCCGGATCCGCTGGCTTTCGCCGCCGGACAGGGTGCCCGCCGCCCGGGACAGGGTCAGATAGGACAGCCCCACGCTGCTGAGGAACCCAAGCCGGGAGTTGATTTCCTTGATAATCAGCCGGGCGATCATCTGCTCCCGGTCGGTGAGCTTCAGCGCCTTGAAAAAGTCGATGGCCTGGGTCACGGAGTACTCGCACAGCTGGCTGATGTTGATGCCGCCTACGGTAACTGCCAGGGATTCCGGCTTGAGCCGTCTGCCGTGGCAGTCCGGACAGCTGACCTCGGACATAAGCTCCTCGGTGCTTTCCCGGGCAGTTTCACTGGCGGATTCCCGGTACCGGCGTTCCAGGTTGTGGATAACCCCCTCAAAGGGGGCGTCGTAGCTGCCGCTGCCGTAGGCGGTGGTGCGCTCCAGGTGCAGCACATGCTTGCCGGTGCCGTATAAAAACAGATTCAGCTGCTTTTGGGTAAGCTCCTTTACCGGCACGTCCAGGGAGATGCCGTACTCTTTGGAAATGGCGGTATAGTACATCATGCTGATGGAGCCTTCGTCCAGGGAGTTCCACCCCATGGCCTTTATGGCACCCTGCCGGATGCTCAGATCCGGGTTGGGCACCACCAGCGCCGGGTCAATCCGCCGGTATGCCCCCAGACCGCCGCAGGTATCGCAGGCGCCGAAGGGGTTGTTGAAGGAGAACATCCGGGGAGTCAGCTCCCCGATGCTGACCCCGTGCTCCGGGCAGGCATAATTGAGGGAATAGAGCTTTTCCTCTCCGCCGATCACATCGATGAGAATCAGCCCCTCTGTCAGGGAAATCACCGTTTCCAGACTGTCCGTCAGCCGGGAACGGATCCCCTCCTTGACCACCAGACGATCCACCACAATCTCAATATTGTGCTTCTTGTTCTTGTCCATGGGGATCTTTTCGCTGAGCTCATACATGCTGCCGTCCACCCGGACCCGCACATAGCCGGAGCGCCGTGCCCCCTCCAGTTCCTTGGCGTATTCGCCCTTTCTGCCCCGGACGATGGGCGCCAGCAGCTGAATCCGGGTGCCCTCCGGCAGCTTCAGCACCTGGTCCACGATCTGATCCACGGTCTGCTGCCGGATCTCCCTGCCGCATACGGGACAGTGGGGAATGCCGATCCGGGCGTACAGAAGCCGCAGATAGTCGTAGATTTCCGTAACGGTACCCACGGTGGAACGGGGGTTTTTCGAGGTGGTTTTCTGGTCGATGGAGATGGCGGGGGACAGGCCGTCGATGCTGTCCACGTCCGGCTTTTCCATCTGTCCCAAAAACTGCCGGGCGTAGGAGGACAGGCTTTCCATATACCGGCGCTGTCCGTCCGCATAAATCGTGTCGAAGGCCAGGGAGGACTTGCCCGAACCGGAAAGCCCCGTCATGACGATCAGCTTGTCCCGGGGGATCTCCAGATCCACGTTTTTCAGGTTGTGCTCTCTGGCACCCCGGATGATGATTTTATCCTGCATAATGTTATAGTATCCTTTCCTTTGCCCATCAGCCCTCTGCCTGTAACTGGGCGATTTTGTCCCGCAGATATGCGGCATGCTCGAATTCCAGCATCTTTGCTGCCTGCTTCATCTGATCCGTCAGGGTAGCGATCAGCTTCTGCCGTTCCGTTCTGGACATTTTCGGCGCATGGGTTTCCTGCTCCACGGTTTCCTTGGAGGAGATCTCCAGCACTTCCCGTACATCCTTGTGAATGGTCCGGGGAATGATGCCGTGGGCTTCGTTGTAGGCCATCTGGATGCTCCGGCGCCGCTCCGTTTCCGTAATGGCCCGTTCCATGGAGCCGGTGACGCAGTCAGCGTACATGATGACCTCACCCTGGGCATTCCGGGCGGCTCTGCCGATGGTCTGGATCAGGGAGGTTTCCGACCGGAGGAAGCCCTCCTTGTCTGCGTCCAGGATTGCCACAAGGGAAACCTCCGGAATATCCAGCCCCTCCCGGAGCAGGTTGATGCCCACCAGCACGTCGAATTCCCCCATCCGCAGATCCCGGATGATCTCCATACGCTTGATGGTGTCGATGTCGTGATGCAGATACCGTACCCGCACCCCCATGCCCTCCAGGTAGTCCGTCAGATCCTCCGCCATCCGCTTGGTGAGGGTGGTGACCAGCACCCGTTCCTGCCGTTCCGTGCGCTTGTGGATTTCCGACAGCAGATCCTCCATCTGCCCCGCAATGGGCTTTACCGTAACCAGGGGATCCAGCAGACCGGTTGGTCTGATCACCTGCTCTACAATCCTGCCGGAGCGCTCCTTTTCCAGAGGTCCCGGTGTGGCGCTGACATAAATCGCCTGGCCGATCCGGTCATTGAATTCCTCAAAGCTCAGGGGCCGGTTGTCATAGGCGCTGGGCAGCCGGAAGCCGTAGTCGATCAGGGTTTTCTTCCGGGCGTGATCCCCGGCCTGCATGGCACGGACCTGGGGCAGGGTCACATGGCTCTCGTCCACGATCAGCAGAAAGTCCTTGGGGAAGTGATCCAGCAGGGTGTAGGGCACACTGCCCGGGGGACGCCGTGACAGCACCCGGGAGTAGTTCTCTACGCCGCTGCAAAAGCCGATTTCACGGAGCATTTCTATGTCGTACCGGGTGCGCTGGGCAATGCGCTGGGCCTCGATGAGCTGGTGATTTGCCTCGAAGAACGCTACACGCTCCGCCAGCTCCGCTTCGATGTCCGCAATGGCGTCCTCCAGCTTGTCCCTGCCCACAATGTAGTGGCTGGCAGGGAAGATTGCCGCATGCTGCAGGGTGGCAAGGATTTCCCCTGTCACCATGTTGATCTCGCTGATCCGGTCGATCTCGTCTCCGAAAAATTCAATCCGCAGCGCCCGGTCCGCCGTGCCGGAGGTGCATATTTCCACCACATCTCCCCGTACCCGGAATTTGTTGCGCTCCAAGCTGATGTCGTTCCGCTCATACTGGATCCGCACCAGCTCCGCCATCAGCTGCTCCCGGGATTTTTCCATACCCTGCCGCACGGAGACCACCATGGAGCGGTATTCCTCCGGGCTGCCCAGGGAGTAGATGCAGGATACGCTTGCCACGATGATCACATCCCGGCGTTCCGCCAGGGCGGTGGTGGCGGAATGACGCAGCCGGTCGATCTCGTCGTTGATGGAGCAATCCTTTTCAATGAAGCTGTCGGTGCTGGGAATGTAGGCCTCCGGCTGGTAGTAGTCATAGTAGGACACAAAGTATTCCACCGCATTGTCCGGGAAAAACTCCTTGAACTCCGAGCACAGCTGGGCTGCCAGAATCTTGTTGTGGGCAAGCACCAGGGTGGGGCGGTTGACCCTTGCAATTACATTTGCCATGGTGAAGGTTTTGCCGGAGCCGGTTACCCCCAGCAGCACCTGTCCCTTTTCCCCCTGGTTCAGCCCCTCCACCAGCTGTTCGATGGCCTCCGGCTGATCCCCCGATGGCTGATAATCCGATTTCAGATGGAAGCATGCCTGTTCCATAGGTTCTCCTTTCAGGCAGCACTGCGCAGTGCTGCGTTAATCCAATAATGAAAATGCCCCGTATTCCTTCAGAGACACCGCATGCTCACCGGCCACGATAATATGATCCACCAGCCGGATGCCCACGCTTTTGAGCACGTTGAATATTTTCTGTGTGGCGGCAATATCCTCGGGGGAGGGCATCGCTGTGCCGTTGGGGTGATTGTGGGCAAGCACCACCAGCTCGCTTTTCTGCTGCAAAGCATATTCCACCAGCCGGCGCATATGTACCGGTACGCTGCTGGGCGCGCCTTCGGATACTACGCCGCAGGAAATCAGCCGGAGATGGTCGTTCAGACACGCCAGCCGGAGCCGTTCCTCCGTTTCTCCCAGATATACGTCCCGGAAGTAGGCACAGGTGGCGTCAAAGGTGTTCAGGGTCAGATCCTTCCGGGCACTGAGCCGGTACTGCCGGGAAAGCTGTGCAATCAGCATCAGCAGCATAGCGCTGCTTTCCCCCATGCCCTTTACATCCCGCAGTGCGTGATAGTCCGCATTCAGCACATCCGCCAGGGAGCCGAACCGCTGCAGCAGCCGGTGGGCAACCTCGTTGGTATTGACCCGGGGCAGGGCGTAGAACAGTGCCAGCTCCAGCATTTCATGCTCCTGGAAGCCCTCCAGTCCCTGCTGCAGGAATTTTGCCCGCATCCGGTCCCGGTGGCCGGTGTGCAGGCTCTGTTCATCCCGGCCTCCGTCACGCTTTTCCATACCTGTTCCTCCTTTGCCGTAAGATGTCCGGATTTTGCCGGACCTCTGCTTCTATTATACCGCATTTCGGTTTAATGTGAAAGATGTTTTTGCAAAATTGTACGGATGATGTGTCGGGAATGGGTATAATTTGTGAAGTTATTGCAGATTTCTGTTCCTATGCCTGCAATTATATTGACAAAAAATAATCTTTATGATACACTTTAAGAAGATAATGGGTTTTTGAACAGAGGCAAAAAGGCCTTAGAAGCGAGGAATGAAAGCACATATGAAAGATGAAATTTCAATCAAGGATCTGGTTTTCCTGTTACTGAGACGCATCTGGTGGATTATCGGCGCAGCCGTGATCTTCGGCCTGGGTGCATTTCTGATTTCTGATTACATGATTCCAAACAAATATCAGTCGAATGTCTCTATGTACGTCCGCAATAAAGAGGGCCAGGAACAACAGGGGATTAACAACAACGATCTCTCCGTTTCCAAATCCCTGGTCAGCACGTACATTGTGATTCTCAACAATGACGCCGTGATGGATCAGGTAGGGGAGCGGCTGCTGGAGCAGCATACCCCGGAGGAGCTGTCCGGCTATTTTTCCGTAAAAAACGGCAGGATTGCCAACGAGAGCCTGAAGAGTGCCTTTTCTATGGCGGCGGTGAATAATACAGAGGTGCTGAAAATTACAGCCACCACCACCAACGCAGCCCTGTCTGCCGAGCTTTGCAACATCATGGCGGATGTGGCTCCGGAGGTTCTGATCCGGGTTGTGGGAGCCGGGTCCGTGGAAAAGATCGGCGAGGCCAAGATCTATGATGCACCGGTTTCTCCCAATGTGATGAAGAATACGGCAATCGGTGTGCTTGCCGGTGTGCTGCTGGCGGGTCTGGTGATTTTTCTGATTGACTTTTTTGACAATACAGTCCGGAATACTGAAGATCTGCGTAAGCGCTTCAACAAGCCGATTCTTGCGGAGATCCGGTCCATCGGCAGCAAGGCGAAGAAAAAGATGCGGGGTACGGATGCTGACCGGAAAACCCGGCTGCTGTTCGGCAATGCGGACATACCCTTTTTCGCAGTGGAGGCCTATAAGAGCTTCCGCACGGCGCTGTCCTTTGCCATTTCCCCCTGTGACAGCCACATTGTTGCCCTGACCAGTGCAAATCCGGGAGAGGGCAAATCCGTTACAGCTGCCAATCTGGCAGTTGCATTGTCGCAGACGGACAAGAAGGTGCTGCTGATTGATGCAGACCTGCGTAAGCCGGTGCAGCATAAGTGCTTCAGGTTAAGCAACAAGGCCGGCCTTACCAATGTCATCACCGGGGAAAAGCCCCTGGACAAGGCGCTGAACCGGAATGTAGCAGGCAATCTGGATATTCTGACCTCCGGTACCATTCCGCCGAATCCTTCTGAACTGCTGTCCTCCAGACAGATGCAGGAGCTTCTGCAAAAGCTGCAGGATCAGTACGACATGATTCTGATCGACTGTGCGCCCATTAACGTGGTTTCTGATGTGGCAGGTCTGTCCCGGGAGATTGCAGGCGTGATTATGGTGGTACACTATGGCACTACCACCTTCCCGGCGCTGGAGGAAGCATCCAACCGGCTGGAGCTGGCCAACTGCAACGTGCTGGGCTATGCCGTCAATGAGATCTCCTCCAGGCACGGCAGCAGCTACTATTCCAGTGATAAATACCAGGACAAATATCAGTATGAATATCGCTATGCTGAGGATACCCAGCGTCCGGAGAAGAAACCGGAGAATGACAGGGAAAAGGAAGGTTCCACATGCTGACGGATGCACATACGCATATTCTCCCGGATATGGATGACGGCAGCGAGAGCGTGGAAATGTCCATGCAGATGCTTGCCCAGCTGCATGCCCAGGGGGCGGAGTGTGTGGTGGCGACGCCGCATTTTTATCTGCACCGGGAAAAGCGGGCGGCGGACTATCTGCAAAGAAGACAGGCACGCTTTGACACGCTGCTGAAGCAGCAGCCTCCGGTAGAGCTGCTGCTGGGGGCGGAGGTTGCCATCGAGCAGGGAATCAGTGACGTGCCGGAGCTGGCGCAGCTTGCTGTCAGTGGTACGGATCTGATCCTGCTGGAGCTGCCCTATGCTCCCTACCAGAGCTGGATGGAGGCGGAGATTCATGCCATTGCGGTGCAGCATGGGCTGACGCCGGTGATTGCCCATATTCATCGTTATCTGATGTGGTATACAGAGGAAGAGTTTAACACGGTGCTGGGCTGGGATGCTATTTTTCAGATCAATGTGGAGGCCTTTGAGGGCTTTCGCCAGAACAGGATTGCCAGGGAAGTATTCAAGCGGAAGCTTCCATTTTTATTCGGCTCGGACTGTCACAATTTGTCTGACCGCAAGCCAAACTTTGACCTTTTGCGGCGTAAGTTGAAATCAGAGGTGCTGGATCAGGCAAATCGTGTATTCC
>JALELB010000063.1 GCA_022768805.1 Ruminococcus sp. | reverse complement strand
AAAGATTATGGCTTTAACGTTTCGAGAGTAACAGAAACGCATCGCGGTGCCTATTTGGTACTGAACGCAAACGGAGAACTGCTGAACGAGGATGAGCAAGATGCATATGGTCTTGCCCTTTACCGGGAGGCTTTGCCGGAGTTGATGGAGTTTATTGAAACTGCCAACACCATGACGGGGGTAACGGAATAAATCAGGGAGGAGACACATGAAACGGGGAAAGTATATCACCGCATTGATTTTGTTTGCTGCTGCCACGGTACTGCTGGCGCTGTTCAATCTGGACGGATTCCCCCAAGCACTGCCCAACACCTATAAGCTGGTTGTGTCGAACCCGGCAAAGGTGGACTATATCGGGCTGGATCAGATCGCCCGGCAGCACAATCTGCTGTTCTGCGGTATTACACAGCAGAACACGGGGCTGCAGAAAAGAACGGTCACCTTTTATACCGGTGCGGACCAGCAGGATGCCCTGTGGCAGGAGCATCTGGGGCTGGAGCCGGGCATTGTCAAGGATGTGCTGGGAAACGAATGCACCATTGCCGGAGATACCCTGGAGGCGCTGATGCAGAACCAGGAGGAACGGAACAAGTGTACAGTTCTGTTACCTGCTGGGGGATCCGGCGGATTGTGACGCTGCGGAGGAGGAGCTGTACAAGCAATGCGGCAGTGCGATCCAGGCGGAAAAGCCCCATGTGGGGGAAAAGCCGAAGCTGATAACGGGTGTTTTCCTGTTGATTTATCTGGTGCTGCTGTTTTACTGCTACCTGGACGCATCCTTTGAAAAAAAGGAGATTGCCATCCGGGTGCTGCATGGGGACAGTGCGGTGTATCATTACCTCCGCTTCTGCCTGAGGGATACCCTCTGCTTTTCCGCCCTGTTTGCCGGCTGCTGCCTGCTGCAGGATGCATATACCCAGACCCTCCGGTTCTATACCCATATCCGGTGGCTTTTTGTGCCCTTCCTGCTGGGGGTGTGGCTGGTGAATCTGCATCTGCTCCGGATCAAGCCCAAGGAAATGCTGTACGGTCACCAGCTGTCCGGCAGGCTCCTTGCCATGCTTAACCTGCTGGGAAATGCTGCCGCACTGCTGAGCTGTCTGGTGATTCTTTCCATGGTTTCCGCACTGCCCACCATCAGCAAGTATCAGAAGGCGGAGGACTTTTTCCGCACCAGGCAGAATTATGCTTTTCTCAGCGTTCAGCCCCTTGCCGCCACTATGGATGATCCGGAGAATGACGGGTTCCAGCGTGGGTTAAGGGAAATGCGCCGGTTTTTTTCCGAAAGGGAGGAACAGCTTGCCCCGGTGTGCATACAGGATATATCCGGGGAACTGGCCGGCCTGGAACGGGAGGATCTGAACATACACCTGGTTTACTGCAACCACCGGGCCCTGTCCTATGTGCAGAGCGTGTATCCGGAGGCGGAGCAGGCCGACCTGACCCGGTACGAAGCGGTATTGCTGCTGCCGGCATCCTTCACCCAGGAAGAAGCGGAGCTGGCGGAACTGCTTCTGCTGGAGTACAATGAACGTGCGGAAGGGGAGATGCCGGCGGAGAGCCGGATCCGGCGCATTCCCTACATCTCGGAGGAGGAGCTGCTGTGCTTCCGGGAGTTTGCCAACAGCCGGTTTACCTTTTACGAAAATCCGGCGGTGCTGATTGCAGCGGACTCCCTTCAGCATGAAAGTCCGGAGCAGCTGCGGCATGATTATCTGGAAAGTGGTTCTATTTACCAGGTTCCGGACACACAGCATATGCAGGGGCTGACAGAGGGATATGCGCTGAAGGCCAGTGCAACAAATGTATACGAAAAATTCCAGATTGAATACCAGGTGCAGAAATCTCTGATCGCAGTCTTTCTGCTGGTAACGGTGCTGATGATTCTGCTGTACGTGTCCGTGCTCCGCACCATCCTGCAGCTGGATTACCAGGTGAATGCAACGGAGCTTGCCATCCGGAAGACCCTGGGGGAATCCATATGGCAGAAAAACCGGCGGTATTTTGTCACCGCCCTGGTGATCGGCGGTATCAATCTGCTGGCCGCCGGAATTTATGTGTATCAAACGGAAATGCAGTATCCCCTGCTTGTGCTGGGGGTGCCCCTTGTGCTGACCGTTATCAACATGGGGCTGATCTACCGGCTGATCCGGAAGGTGGAGGCCCAGCAGATTGCCAGAATCTTAAAAGGCGGTGCGCTGTGAGCCGGATTACAAATGCGCAAAAACAACCGGCGGCCGGAGGATATCCCACGGGCTGTCCTGGCAGACTGAGGGCCGTGCATTTGCAGTAATAACCGGCCCTCCGGCGTATGGGACAGTAAAATTTTGCGTACCGCTATTGACAAACACCCGGCTGTGTGATATAATTCAATGTAAATGAAATGGGTTGAACAGCTGTGACGAAGAATGGTCAGGCCGGAATTGCATTCCGGAAAGCCGGTAAAGGGCAGCGGAATTCCCATTCCTTTTGAGCGGAAGTCTCAAAGATTTCCACACCCGGCAGACGCTTGCCGTGCATGGAAGTGATCGGACCTTGAAGAGGTGGCGGATGGACTGTCCGCAAATTGCGTGGTACCGCCAGTGATAGTTTGTATTTCATCCGTCTCAAAGCAACAGAAAGCTTTGAGGCGTTTTTGTTTTACCCGCAAAAGCAATACCCCAGGCGTAACGAGCCATTTTCTCCGGTTTGAAGCGGAAACATGGCACTTTGGGGCAGCATCGCCCAAAGCACGCCGGAGGGCTTTGCACAGGTGAACCGGATTACACCTTTCCTGCACTGGAAAGGATTCAAGCGTATAAAGGAGCGTAGGCAATGAGCAGCAGTATACATACGGACAGGGCGCCTGCCGCCATCGGGCCCTATTCACAGGCAGTCCGCACAGGAAATTTCGTGTTTACCTCGGGGCAGATCTCCCTTGACCCGGAAACGGGGGCATTGTGGGGAGAAACCATTGCCCAGCAGACCCACAGGGTTTGTCAAAACCTTGAGGCGATTCTTGCGGCGGCAGGTTCTTCCCTGAAGCATGTCCTGAAAACCGTATGCTATTTACGGGATATGCAGGATTTTGCAGAGTTCAACCGGATCTATGGACAGTATTTCACCGGAAAGCCCGCCCGTTCCTGTGTGGCGGTCCGGGAGCTTCCGAAGGGGGCGCTGGTTGAGATTGAGGTGATCGCCGAAATCTGCGGAGAAAACGGCATGCAGGGATGCGGAAAGGATGGAGCCCGATGATACTTTCAGGAGCAGATATACTTGTGGAAACCCTGATCGAGCAGGGCTGTGATACGGTGTTCGGTTATCCCGGCGGACAGATTCTGGACGTATACGACAGCCTGTATACCCATCAGGACCGGATACAGCATATACTGACTGCGCATGAGCAGGGGGCAGCCCACGCTGCGGACGGCTATGCCAGAACAACGGGAAGAGTGGGGGTTGTGATCTCCACCTCGGGGCCCGGTGCAACCAACCTGGTTACGGGAATCGCTACCGCCCATCTGGATTCCATCCCCCTTGTGGCGATCTGCGGCAATGTGCCGACCACCCAGATCGGTACGGACAGCTTTCAGGAGGTGGACATTACCGGCGTTACACTGCCCATCACCAAGCACAACTACTTTGTGGGCAGAGTGGAGGAGCTGGCGGATACCATCAGGGAGGCCTTTACCCTTGCCCAGTCCGGCAGACCCGGACCCGTGCTGGTTGATGTGCCCAAGGATGTACAGATTGCAAAATGGGAGTACGAGCCCATGGCGCCCGCAGAAAAGGAAACACCCTTTGCGGCAAAGGATATCCGTATTGCGGAAGCGGCAAAGCAGATCAACACAGCCCGGCGCCCCTATATCTATTTCGGCGGCGGCCTGATTGCTTCTGACGGGATGGAGGAAATGCTGGCGCTGGCTGAACAGATCGACGCTCCCCTGGGCTGTTCCCTTATGGGGCTTTCGGCAGTCCCCACCGATCATCCCCGTTTTCTCGGCATGCAGGGGATGCACGGACATTACGCCTCCTCCATGGCCATGCACCATGCGGACGTGATTATCGCCCTGGGCGTCCGCTTCAACGACCGGGTTACGGGCGACCGCACAAAGTTTGCCGAAGACAAAAAAATCATCCACATTGACGTTGACGGTTCGGAGCTTTGCAAGAATGTGCAAGAAGTATGCGGCTTGAGAGGGGACATCAAGCTCACCCTGAACCGGCTTCTGCCGCTTCTGGAGAAAAGCGAAAAGCCGGACTGGCAGGCACAGATTGAAACGCTCCGCAGCAAGGAACGGGGCTATGCGGATAACCGGCCGGGAATGACGCCGAGAAGAATCCTTTCCACCCTGAACAGGTATCTGGGAGAAAATACTGCGGTTTGTACGGATGTGGGACAGCATCAGATGTGGGCAGCCCAGAATATACGCTTTCAAATGCCCCGGCGGTTTGTTTCCAGCGGCGGACTGGGCACAATGGGCTTCGGCCTGGGTGCGGCAATCGGCTCCGCCTTCGGAACAAAGGAAAGAAGCGTGCTGATTACCGGAGACGGGAGCTTCGGCATGTGCCTGAACGAGCTTGCCACCGCAGTGTCCTATCAGGTTCCCTTAGTGATTCTCATCATGAACAACGGGGTTCTGGGCATGGTTCGTCAGTGGCAGACCATGTTCTTCAACAAGCACTATTCCAATACGGTGCTGAACCGGAAGACGGATTTTGTGGCTCTTGCGAAAGCCTTCGGGGCAGAGGGCGAAAGCGTGGACGAGCCCGGAGAGCTTGACAGCGTCTTTCAGAGAGCCTTCCGCTGTAACGGCCCCTATGTTATAGACTGCAGGATAGATAAGGATGAGCTTGTACTGCCCATGCTGCCTCCCGGCGGGAGCATGGAGGATATCATCGTAAGGGTGGGGGAGTAACATGAAGAGATATACAGTAGCAGTGCTGGTAAGGAACCGTTTCGGCGTGCTCAACAGAGTGACCAGCATGTTCCGCCGCCGGCAGTTCAATATCAACGCACTCACCGTCAGCGAAACGGAAACCAGCCGGCTTTCCCGCATTACCGTTGTGTTCAGCGGTGAGGAAACGGCAAAGCAGCAGCTTATCAATCAGCTGTATAAGCTGCCGGATGTGTGCTCCATCAAGGAATTCAATGCTGAAAATTCGGTAAGCTGTGAGCTGCTGCTCATCAAGATGAAAAACGAAGCGGAGACCCGGGGCGATATCCGAAGCGCCGCAGAGGCCTTCGGGGCGGTGATCGTGGATTATTCCAAGGATTATATGATGTTCAGGCTGACGGATGTTTCGGGCAGGATTGACGATTTTCTCGACCTTATGCGGGATTATAAAATCCTGGAAATCTGTAGAACGGGAAGCGTTTCCCTGGAAAAGGGCAGTTCCACCATCAGGCAGCCCATCAATTTATAGGCGGTATTGCCCTGCATCATGCATAATGAAAAGACGTTCTCCCGGAGCTGTGTTTCGGAGGAACGTCTTGCTGCATTATGGTCAATCTCCTGGGCACAGTTTATACCCCACGGGGATGCAGATTTATCCGAGTGGGGCAAACCGGCTATTCCCTGACATACGCCATAATATCATCATAAATTGCCCGGTAGCCTGCTTCGTTGATGTGCATGCCCTCGATGGTGTATTCCGCCCGGAGCCTGCTCTGCTCGTCCCGGAGCTTATCGTTCACATCAATATACCGCTGACCATGCTTTGCGGCGAGCTTTTTCACTTCTTCATTGGCGGCGGAGATTTTTTCATTGGTGCGGATTTTCAGGCAGTCCCGCATTTCCGGAGAGGCAGCCGCTTCGTTCACGGGATAATACGCCATCAGGTAAATCCTGACCCCCGGAACCGCATCCTCGATGGCCGTCAGGATCTGATCGTACCGATCCATCAGCTCACAGATGGGGATGCTTGACCAGCTCAGGTCATTGGTTCCAATATTGATAAACACCTTTGCGGGCAGCAGCTGGGTGACGCATACGTCGATCACCGCAAGCAGCTCGCCGGACAGAAAGCCGCCCACTCCCCGGTTATAGATCATCCGGTCATCTCCCTTTTCCTGCTGCAGCTTGCGGATGGGGAACATCTCCATCAGCGAGGAGCCGGCAAAGACCACCTGCCCCTTGACGGCGCTTTTGTTTGCTTCCCTGTAGCGTGCAATTTTCATTTCCTTGTCAGTCATGTGGTTTCCCTCCGTGTTCTGTGTCGCTGGGGTGCATGGTTCTTTCGGTACCTGTGTATCCCTCCGCACCCTCTTCCTGTCTTGATTATACCACGCCGTTTCCGGAAATACAATATAAAGGCAACAATGCACAACGTGCGCCTGGGAAATATGGAAAATGCTGCCTTTACTTTTGGCAAGGCTCATGGTATAATAAACCTGTATCCGGGGGCGCCCCGGAAAAATGCAGGTTTACAGGTGATGTGAGATGCTGAACATTTTGTTGAATGAACTGTTAGGTGCGGTTTTGCAGCTGCTGCTTTTTGCGCTGCTCCCCTTTGTCTGGTGGTGTATCACCGCACGGAAAAAGACGGGGTTTTTCCGGTGGATCGGATTCCGGAGGGTTACACACCCACAGCCGCTGACGGGCACCATACTCATGACCGCTGGGGCAGCTGCGCTGTACACCCTGCTGACCTATCTTTGCATAAGCCGGATTTCCCATGCAATCACCACTGCCGGCAGTCAGTTTGCCGGTCTGGGCATCAAGGCCGTTCCGGCAGCCCTGGCTTACGCATATATCCGCACGGGGCTGGCTGAGGAAACAGTGTTCCGGGGCTTTCTGCTGAAACGGATCGGGAATAGATTCGGATTCGCCACGGGGAATCTGATTCAGGCTGTGCTGTTCGGCCTGCTGCATGGTCTTCCTTTTGGAATGGTTACACATAATATTCTGGTTACGGTGCTGTTAACCATTCTCCCCGGCGCATTCGGCTGGTATCAGGGGTGGCTGAATGAAAAGCGCTGTGGCGGCTCCATCCTGCCAAGCTGGCTGCTGCACGGCACGATGAATTTTATTGTCACCTGTCTTTCGCTGTAAAAAACCGGCGGCGGAAGGCAATGGGGCACATGGGTATGCTCATGGAACAGGACAAAGAAAAGGGCGGCTCCGGTGTCGCCTTTACTTTTTTGCCCCAAAGGGATATAATAAAAGAAGAATGCGCAGATACGGAGGGATAAGGATGCTGGTTTTCAGATGGCTGTGTGTATTGGCCATCGCCTTTATGGCAGGAAAGCTGATGACAAAAATCAAAATGCCCGCAATACTCGGGTGGCTGATTATGGGGATGATCCTGGGACCCAATGCGGTGAAGCTGATGCCCCGGGCAGTGATGGACGCACAGTGGTATAAGCTGATGATTACGTGGATGCAGTGTGCCTTCGGGCTGATGCTGGGCACGGAATTGATCTGGAAGAAAATCAGAAGCTACGGAAAGGCGCTGATGGTCACCACCCTGACCCAGTCCCTGGGCACATTCCTCTTTGTGTCGCTGGTTTTTGGCGTTGTATTTTATTTTGCCGGGGTTCCGATTTATCTTGCCTTTGCCTTCGGCGGTATCGCCCTGGCAACTGCCCCTGCGCCGGCCCTGTCCATTGTAGAGGAATTCCGTACCGCAGGACCGGTTACGGATACGCTGATTCCTATGGCGGTATTGGACGATATTGTGGGCATTGCCGTTTTCTTCACGGTGAATTCCTTTGTTGCACGGGCGGTTTCCGGGGGCGCAGTACCCCTGTATATGATCCCCGTTATGATTCTGCTTCCCATTCTCATCGGGGGAGCGGTGGGCGTTGCTGTGGGAAAGATTCTTCAGCAGAATATGGGGAAGGCAGGCACCCTGGCGGTTCTTCTGTGCGGGATTACCGTTACCGCTGCAATCGGCCTGTTCCTGAATCAGAGGGTGTTTACCGGCATCGCCCTGAATTATATGCTGATGGGCGTATCCTTTTCCGCCGTGTTTTCCAATATGCTTCCGGAGAAGCGGCTGCAGGATCTGACCGGTTGGTTCCACCCCATTCTTGCGGTCAGCCTGCTGGCGGCGATTGTGGATCTCGGTGCGCCCCTGGATTATCATCTGATTTTCGGGGCAGGCTTATATACCTTTATCTATATCGCATCCCGTATCTGCGGAAAATACGGCGGTGCAAGGCTTGGGGCAAAACTAACCGGAATGCCGGTTACCGTTCAGAAATTCCTTGGTCTGACCCTGCTGCCCCACTCCGGGGTTTCTCTGGTGTTTACGGGGATTATCAGCTCGGTGCTGGCGTCCGCCCGGCCGGAGCTGGCTGCAATTGTTACCGGCACCATTGCCGCAGCTGCGGTAATCAATGAAATCATTGCGGTAATCGCTGCGAAAAAGGGCTTTGAGTTGGCAGGAGAAATCAACAAAAAGCCCTGAGGACGCCTTGGCTGTGGGCATACAGCAAGTTTGTACATCAGCAAGGCACAGTTTTTGTCAGACTTGTCAGTTTTATAACCGATTTGCCCGCATCCACTTGACAGGCTGGTGAAAAACTGGTATACTATTCATAGCAATAAATGGGCAAACCTGTCGAAAGGCAGGGACGCAAAGCTATGGTGTCTAACCGAGGTATTCGTATGACAGACCGGCTGCACGTTTGGCGCTCATGGATGCGGCCGGTCTGCCGGTGACCGGCGGGATTTACAAACGGGGGATAGTCCTCTATGCATCAGAAAAGCCGGAGGAGCGGTAGGCTCCGGCAGGGATGGATGCACGAAAGTCGTGTGCTTCCCCTGATTATGACGTTTTCTCATTCCGGAGATTTCACAGAACGAGGAAGCCGCAAGCCTCTCATGCAAGGAGGCTGACATCAGATCTGAAAACCTTTTGGCGTTGCTTCTGCCTGCACCCGGACTTCCGATAACCGGCGGTATCGTGATGAGGACGGGTTTACAGGCTGCCGCCGCAGCCGGCTTATCCGGAGTAGATAAGCCGACAAAAAATACATGAAAGGAACAAAAAACCATGAAAGCCAAAAAATTCTCAATCTTTCTTCTGACCACATTGATGATGCTGTTTGCTCTGCCCTTTGGGGCCTTTGCGGCTACTCGCACTGTTACCCCCACATCTACCGCTTCCATTACCATTGCAAACGCATTGCCAACTGATGAACTGTCCGCCTACAAGGTACTGGACATCACCTATAATGATGCAACAAACTCCCTGTCCTATGCCTGGAACAGTGACTTTGCGGACTATTTCGCAGGCACCACCTCCTTTAATGCAAACGCCTACACCGTAGAGGCATTCGCTGCACTTGCAGACGATTCAGATGCGCTGAAGGATCTGTTGGCAAACCTGCCCAACTATATTGCAACCAGAGCCATTGCCCCTGTGGCTACCCAGACGGTTGCTGCGGATGGCAATGCCACCTTTGCAGACCTTGCCATGGGCGAGTACTTTATCCGCCCCACTGCTACCACCTCTGTTTATCAGCTGATGCTCCAGAAGATTGAGCCTACGATAGAGAATTCAGCCTATGTGATTGATGATGTGACCTTTACTGCAAAGAAGGAAGAGGTCAATGTCACCAAGACTGCGGACAAGACCAGCGTAACCAAGAATGAAAAGGTTACCTATACCATTACGGTTGACGTTCCTACCTATCCCGCCAACGCAACGGATCGTACTTTCTCTGTATCCGACCTGCTGCCCGACGGTCTGACCCTGGACACTGCGTCCATCAACATAAAGGCTGATGGTACACCTATTGATGCAGCGGCTTATACCCTTGCTACAACCGCTACTGCGGAGTATACCTTTAAGCTGAGCGTGGATAATGCGCAGTATACCGATAACTGGACTGCATACGGCGGAAAGCAGCTTGTGATTACATACACCGCAACCCTCAACGATGATGACACCACCGAAGTCAACGTTCAGGAAACCAACACGGCAACCTTTGATTATTCCAACTATCCCTATATCGAAAACTCTCACAAGCAGAAGTCCGACACAGTTGATGTGACCACCTTTGCTATCAAGATTGACAAATATGCGGATGGTGATACAGGCACAAAGCTCGCCAACGCAAAGTTTGACCTGTACAGAACTGCTACCCAGGAAGAAGTTGATGGCGGCAAAGCTGTGACCATTCCCCACACGTCCGTTAATGGCGTAAAGCTGGAGGGCGATCTTTCCACCGATAGCAATGGTGCTGCACAGTTTGCCAAATACGAAGCCAACGGCACTAAGTATGACTACTACCTGGTGGAGACTCAGGCGCCTGCCGGCTATAATATTCTGGACAAAGCAATCAAGGTGAACTTTACGGATGCTGAGGTTGAAGCAACCGCCGGCATTTATACCGTAAAGGTTCCCAACAGCAGCGGCATCAAGCTCCCGATTACCGGTGCAGCAGGCACAGTGATTTTCACCGTAATTGGTATTGTACTGATGGCTGCAGCCGTTCTGCTTCTGGTCTTTTCCCGCAAAAAGACAAAGGCAAAGTAAGCGGATCAACCACAATTGAGTGAAAAGAGGGGCGGCGGCCAGTTCGCTGCTCCTCTTTTTCGCAATATAAGGAAAGGAGAAAACAGCATGAAAAAAGCCCTGCCGACCCTGTTGATTGTATTGGTTTTTCTTGCGGGGATGGCTGTTTTTCTCTATCCCACTATTGCGAATTACCTGTATGAAAAAAACAGCAGCCGTGCCATTACGGAGCATGCGGAAAATGTTGCGCAAATCAGTCCGGAGGTTATTGCAGAGGAGAAGGAGGCGATCCGGCGGTTCAACAAAAGCCTGTTTGAAAACGCTGTGGTGCTGACGGACCCCTTTGACCCGGATGCCTACCCCATAACCGACGGGGAGTACACCGAGCTGCTGGCGCTGGATCCGGTGATGGCCTATATCGAGATTCCCGCCATTAACGTATATCTGCCCATTTATCACGGAACAAGGGAAGAAACCCTGGAAATCGGCGTGGGACATCTGGAAAACACCTCGCTGCCCATCGGCGGCGCCACCACCCATGCGGTACTGTCCGCACACTGCGGCTTGCCCTCTGCACGGCTGTTTACGGATCTGCATCTGCTTCAGGCGGGGAATATTTTCCGGGTACATGTGCTGGACGAGGTACTGACCTACCAGGTGTACCAGGTGGAGATCGTGGAACCGGACGACAGTACCTCCCTGCATATCCGGAAGGGAGAGGATCTGGTGACCCTGATTACCTGTACCCCCTACGGAAAGAACACCCACCGGCTGCTGGTGCATGGCAGACGGATTACAGAGCGGGGGGACGCCCCCATCGAAGAGCCGACGGTGGAGCAGGGGCTGACCTGGGAGGATTATACCGGCATTGCGGCCGCCTGCATTACGGTGATCTTTATTCTGCTGCTGTTGGGAAGACTGCTGAAGGGCTTTGTCAAGAGGAAGAAAACCCATGAGAAAAGTGATTAGAGTCATAGGGGTGCTTTTGCTGATCGCCGGTATCGGATTTTTTTCTTATCCCATTGTGCTGCGGGAGAGCTTTCACCGACAGGCAAGAAAGGCGATGGAGCAGTTTGCGGACATCCGGGCGGAGGGCTCTGCTGCCCAGGAGGGGGAGGACATGCTCTATGCTGATCTGCGCAGCGCCATGTTTGCGTACAATGAAGCACTGTATTTATCCGGCCAGAGGGGCCTGATTGACCAGCTGTCCTATGAGGAGCCGGATTTTCACCTTTCCGATTACGGCATCAACAGCCAGGTGCTTGGCACGATTTCCATTCCTGCCATAGACGTGGAGCTGCCGATTTATAACGGCGCCAGCGAGGAGAATATGACCAAGGGGGCCGCCTATCTTGCCAACACCTCCCTGCCAGTGGGGGGAGAGAATACCAACTGCGTGATTGCTGCCCATACACGCTATCACGGCGTTCCCATGTTCAAGCGGATTACGGAGTTGCAGCTGGGGGACGAAATCTATATTACAAATTTTTGGGAAACGCTGGTATACCGGGTATCAGAAACAAAAGTCATTGATCCCTCGGACAGCCAGAATATCTATATTCAGCCGGGCAGATCCCTTGTGACCCTGTCCACTTGCCACCCCTTTCCCAAAAATTATCAGCGATATCTGGTTTATGCGGAGCTGGTGGAGTAACAGCCCCATGAAGCCATTGTATATCATCAACAAACCGGCGGCAGAGCTGCCGGTAATCAAACAAGGAGGAAAAAGAAGATGAAACGAATTGCTGCGTGTATTTGCGCATGTACACTGCTTTCGGCAATGACGTCCTTTCCGGCAGCTGCAAAAGAAGCTGTTCCGGTGGATGTGGATGAAGCTGTTTATGCACAGCTGCTGACGTCCTACGGCTGTGATGCAGACGGGGACGGCGTGGTGACGGAGGAGGAATTCCGGAGTATCAACAATATCCGCATCGATCCTACGGGTATAGAGGATATGAGCTGGATGACCCGTATGGATGCCCTTAACTCCCTGACCCTGGAGGGCGGAACGCTGACGGATGCTGCTGCGGCATCCCTGGCAGAAGTCAGCCAGCTCCGGACCCTTCTGCTGCTGGGGGTGACCCTGGAGGATATTTCGTTCATCGGGGAGATGAACCTTTCCACCTGTTATCTGCAGCAGATGGGCTATATCACGGACCAGCAGCGGCTGGCGGTTATGCGTGTGGCGGAACCGGTGGTGATTGACCAGGGCTTTGCTGCCCAAGGAGGTGTGTATCCCATAGGGCTGCTGGACAGCCAGTATACCTCCCTGGTGATTGAGGATACGGACATTGCATGCTTTGACAGCTTTGCGGAGGACAGCTGCACGACAACGGCAACTGCGATTTACGGCAAGCAGGCCGGCACCACCGGCTTTACCCTGTATTACAAGGAGGAGCCCGTATTCAGCGGAACTATCCAGGTGCAGGCGTATACGCCGGAATCTCCCCAGCTGCATGAGCCTGCCCTGGATGCGCCCCAGCTGGTGCCTGCCACTTATCACGGAAACGGAAACGGAACGGCGCTGCTGAAGGACGGAACCCTATATTCCCTTTGTGAAGGGGGACTGCAGGTGGAGGCTATGCATGTGAAGTCCTTCTGTTCTGACTATGTGTATGATGAGACCAATGCGCTGCAGAGCTGCGATGTGGTGGTATATGAAGACGGTTCGGTGACTGCCAACGGACAGGCTGTAGAGACGGATCTGAAATTCGTTTATACGGAGGACGCTGCCTGTATCACTGCCGAGGGGGATTTGTACCAGCTGCGCCGGGAAAACGGCGTATATCTGCTGGACTATGTATACTCCGGCTTTGGCTCCTTTATGGAGAATGTGGGCATGTGCTTTCTGAGTGATACAGGAGAGGTGATTCTCAAGGAGCTGCTGTATTTGGAAAACGGCGGAATCAGCCGCCAGGCCTTTGCCACGGGAATCAGGGGTGTGATCTCCGCACAGGGTAATTACTTCGTGGATGCAGACCATGTGCTCTGGGAGGTTAAACGCAGTGTAGGGAATGCCCCCACCATCCGCCAGCTGGCAAAGAATGTGGAGTTTGTGGGGTATCGCTACTACAGCGACGGCACGGTTTATGGCTGTGTGCATATCACCAGTGACGGCACAGCATATCGGGTGGGCACCGCCCAGAAGGTGATTCTTTCAGAGCACAGAACCATGGCGGAGCATTACCGCAAGGCAGGCAATGTGCCTGCGGAAGCTAACCAGAACACCGGAGCAACCGGTACCTCTTCGGCAGGGAAGCATTATCACCTGGGTCTGGACAATACGCTGACGCTGCAGTACGGGGACAGGAAAACCGCTGTATCGGATGTGGCAGAGATCGTGGACTTTGACTATTCGGCAAACGGAGGAAAGCTGTATCTGTACTTTATCCGGACCGACGGCAGTCTCTGGTGCTATTCGGCGGCGGAGGACGCCTACCAGGAGGTGGAATTCGGTTTGCCGGAGCTCCTTTTGGGCGATGTGAATGCGGACGGAGCAGTCACCGTGGCGGATGTGGTAAAGCTGCAGAACTATCTGATGGGAAGAACCACGCTGAACCCGGACTATGCAGACAATGCGGAGCTGTGCCCGGACGGGGAGATCAACGGCATCGATCTGGCGCTGCTGAAAAAGATGCTGGTAGAGGAATAAAGTAATACCGCACAGAGCTTGTGGGGCGGCGGAATAAAGAAAAGCGGCAGACCGTGGCATGAACCATGGTCTGCCGCTTTGTATGCTGCAATCAGTGGGGCGGGCTTGCTCCGGATAAATGTCGCAGCTGGTTACCGGGCTTTTCCCCGGCAGAGCAGATACCCCTCCTGGAGGGTTGCGGCGGTGGCCCAGGCACACACCAGAGCGGATGCGGGGCGGGCATATGGGGTGGTTAGCAGGAATACCAGCCCGAACAGCAGCAGCCCGGTCAGCTTATTGGCACGGGTATGCAGCAGCATCAGGCGTTTGTGCCGGAGAAGTCCTGTCCACAGATTGCAAAGCCGGAGGATCAGAATGCCGGCAATCCATCCGGTCAGCCAGCGGGGAGGGTGCAGCAGGGGCAGGAGCCGGAACAGGCAGACCCCGGTAAACGCCAGATCCACCAGACTGTCCAGCCGGACACCGGCGGAGCTCTGGGTGTGGGTGTGCCGCGCAACGGGACCGTCCAGCATATCGGTGAGCCCTGCCGGCAGGTACAGTTAGAATGCCGGGGAGAATACCGGGACAAACAGCAGAGCCGGTGCAGTCAGCAGCCGGATGTATGTCAGCAGATTGGCAGGGTGCTTCACGGAAAAACCTTCTTTCTAGGCGTCAGGGGTGCTTTGTGGGGTGTTGCCCCAGGAAAAAAGCGGACAGAAGCCTGTCCGCCGGGTTATGTGTTCTTTCTGCGGCGCTGGATTGCCGTTTGGAGGAGGAGCCAGGTCAGTGCCCCCAGGGTGCCTGCGATGATGTCCCCCATGGTATTGGTGTTGTCCCCCTGCATGTTGATGCCCAGCAGGCTGTCGGCGGTGAATTCGTAAATCTCCCAAAAACCGGCGCAGGCAGCGGAAAAGAACAGGGAAAACAGCCGGCACAGCAGCGGCTCCGCCGGGGTTTTCTGCCGCTTGGCAAGGGCGTGGATGATGAGCAGCCCGCCCTCCGCCAGGAGGATGCCGCTGGTGTAGTGGACGAATTTATCGTAGAAGCCCAGGTAGTGATACAGGTTCAGCGCCGAGCCCAGCACCGCTGCCAGTACATCGAAGCCGAATGCCATACAGTAGAACCGGAAGGGGAAACGCCATACCACCCCGGTAAGCAGGAATACGGCGGCAAAGGAGCCGACCAGCTTGGCGGTGGTGGTTTCCAGTCCTGCCACCCGGGTAATCACTGCTGCCGCCCCGGTCAGTGCCAGCACGATCAGGGAAACGATAAGCCGTTTTGCAGTATCCTGTTTTTGCATAAATCCTCCTGTTCCGGTCAGCGGCTGGTCAGTGCTCCAGCAGCAGCCGTTCGTCACAGTATTCGCATTCCAGTGTGGTGCCCTCGCCCCGGAAGCTCTTGGGCAGGTATCCCTCCGTCCGGGTAATGCAGCTGGGGTTCAGGCAGCTGATGCCCTGATGCGTCCTGCCTCTGAGAAGCCGGGAGGGATTCTGGTTTTCCAGCATGGTCATAATCAGCGCCATGCGCACATACATGCCGTAGTGTGCCTGCCTGAAGTACATGGCACGGGGATCCTGATCCACCTCCACGGCGATCTCATCCACCCGGGGCAGGGGATGCAGCACGATCATATCCTGGCGGGCACGGCTCATTTTCTTTGTGTCCAGCACGTATGTATCCTTCTGAGCCAGATAGGCTTCCTCGCTGGCGAAGCGTTCCCGCTGGATCCGGGTCATATACAGCACATCCAGGGAGCCGATGACCTCATCCAGGGAGCTGACCTCGGTGAAGGTGCTGCCGCTTGCCCGGATAATGTCCTTCACATAGAAGGGCAGCCGCAGCTCCGGGGTGGAAATCAGCACAAAGTGGTTGTTTTTGTAGCAGCTGAGAGCCTTGCAAAGGGAGTGTACGGTTCTGCCGTTGAGCAGATCTCCGCA
>JALELB010000036.1 GCA_022768805.1 Ruminococcus sp. | reverse complement strand
CCGATCTTCACGTTCAGGTGGGGATAGCCGATGGAATTCCGCACGATTTCAAAGGCACGGCCTGCCGCAAACATGGCAAAGGTGCTGGCAAAGGGAATCATGCCGGTGGTGGCAAGGCCTGCTGCCACGCCCATCATATTTGCCTCGGCTATGCCGCAGTCGAAAAACCGTTCCGGATACTTCTTTTTGAATATGCCGGTTTTGGTTGCCGCCGCCAGATCCGCATCCAGAACCACAAGGTTTTCATAGGTTTCACCAAGCGCCGCCAGCGCCTCGCCGTAGCTTTCTCTGGTCGCCTTTTTCTTTACATCAGCCATTGCTTAACCCTCCAGTCCGGACAGCTGCGTCCGCAATTCAGTCATTGCCTGCTCATACTGCTCCTGGTTCGGCGCTGTGCCGTGCCAGCTGCACTGATTTTCCATAAAGGACACGCCCTTGCCCTTGACGCTCTTCTGCACAATCACCACGGGCTTGCCGCTGATCTTCTCCGCCTCGTCAAAGGCACGCTCCATATCCTGAAAATCGTGGGCATCCATGGTAATCACATGCCAGCCAAAGGCTGCGAATTTATCCGTAATCGGCTCCGGGGAGCAAACCTCCGAAATGGGACCGTCAATCTGCAGGCCGTTGTTGTCCACAATGGCGGTCAGATTATCCAGTCCAAAGTGCGCCGCAAACATAGCAGCCTCCCAGACCTGACCCTCCTCGATCTCCCCGTCTCCCAGGACGGTGTATACCCGGTAATCCTTCTGGTTATACTTGGCTGAGAGAGCCATACCGCAGGCGGCAGAGATGCCCTGTCCCAAGGAGCCGCTGGACATATCAATGCCGGGAATATGGATACAGGGGTGTCCCTGGAGCATAGCACCAATGTGCCGCAGGGATTTCAGCTCAGACTCCGGGAAAAAGCCCCGCTGGGCAAGGGTTGCGTACAAAGCCGGCGCCGTATGCCCCTTGGACAGCACAAAGCGGTCCCGCTCCGGCATGTCCGGATGCTTGGGGTCCACATTCAGCTTGACAAAATACAGGTAGGTCAGCAGATCTGCGATGGACAGAGAGCCGCCGGGATGACCGGATTTTGCACAGTAGGTGCCCTCGATGATCCCCATCCGCACCTTGCAGGCAGTGGCCTGCAGCCGTTTTTCAATCGTTGCGTCCATGAATATACCTCCATTATTTACATGAGCCTTGCTCAATTTCTATCCATCAGCTGCTGCAGAAGCCTCGGGATCCCATGCTGGTCACAGGTATCCGACAGAACAAGATCCGCCGCCTCTTTCACAACGGGCTGGGCGTTTGCCGGCGCAATCCCCAGATCCGCATACTGCAGCATGGTCAGATCGTTGTCATAGTCTCCGGCAGCTGCAATCTGGGTGTCATCCTCCGCCAGCATGCTCCGGAACCGGGCAATGGCCGTGCCCTTGGATACTCCCGCCGGCAGAATCTCCAGGAACACGTCCGCCGAGCGCACATATTCCACTTCCCTGTCCTGCCGGGATGCGGCATAGGCCGCCAGCTTATCCACCTCTGCAGGGGGCAGGGCAAACAGCACCTTCAGCCAACCCTCCCTGGGCGCATGGGCAAGATCCGTGAACACCGGCGCAACTCCGCAGGTAGCAATATGCTGCCGCTCCACCTCATTGACCCGGATCACATAAATGCCCTCCGCGGTCAGGATCTCTGCACCCATCTCCGGATTCCAGTCCAAAAACTCCTGTACGATCTGCCGGACGGAGGGTTCCAGGGGCAGGGTCACCAGGGGCTGTTTTTTTACCGGATCGAACAGCATGGCCCCGTTGTAAAGGATCACCGGTGCATTGGGCTGCACCTGCTTCAGATAAGCCGCCGCTGCCTCATAGGTTCTGCCGGTGGCAATGGTAAACCGCCCGCCGGCAGCCTGAAAGCGGTGTATGATCTCCAGATCCTCCGGAGGAATCCGCTTGTCAGAGGGCAGCAGCGTGCCGTCCAGATCCGTAATCAGCAGCAGCTGCTTTATATCTTTAAACATGAATATGCTCCACCTTTTTCAACGCCTTGGTAAAATACTCCGGCAGCGGACTGTCAAATTCCAGATACGCTCCGGTTATCGGATGCACAAAGCCGATCTTCTTGGCATGCAGGCACTGCCCCTCCAGGCCGGGAACCGGCGTGCCGTATACGTCATCCCCGTAGATGGGGTGGCCGATATAGCGCATATGCACCCGGATCTGATGGGTTCTGCCGGTTTCCAGCCGGCAGCGGATATGGGCATGCCGTGCAAACTGAGTCAGCACCTGGTAATGGGTCACTGCGTCCCGGGCATTTTTCTCCGTCACACACATTTTCTGCCGGTCCGCCGTGCTCCTGCCAATGGGGGCATCCACCCTGCCGGCAGTTTCCCGGAATCTTCCGCAGGCAATGGCCTCGTATTCCCGGGTAAAGCTGTGGGCCTTGATCTGCTCTGCAAGATGCTGATGGGCAAAGTCTGTTTTTGCCACCATCAGCAGGCCACTGGTATTTTTATCAATCCGGTGGACGATACCGGGACGGATCACCCCGTTGATGGTGGAAAGGCGCCCCTGACAGTGATACAGCAGGGCATTCACCAGTGTGCCATCCGGATGGCCGGCGGCGGGATGCACCACCATGCCCTTGGGCTTGTTCACCACCAGCAAGGCCTCATCCTCATACACAATCTCCAGGGGCAGGTTCTGGGGCTGTACATCCTCCAGGGGGGCAGGATCCGGAATCCGCACCAGAAGGGAATCCCCCTCCCGCAGCTTCAGATTTTTCGCCGCCGGCTTCCCGTTGCAAAGCACCGCCCCCTGCTCGATCAGGTGCTGCACCCCGGAACGACTCAGCTCCGGCAGCTGATCGGAAAGCCATTTATCCAGCCGGATGCCGCCGGAGGCAGTCAGTGTGACCTCACGCATCCCCTTGCTCCTTAGGTCTGTCTGTTTCGCTCTTATCAAACAGCATGTACAGCAGAATCAGGAATACCCCGATGCAGATACAGCAATCCGCAAAGTTGAACACCGCAAAGTGAAACAGCCGGATGTCCAGATAATCCACCACGTCCCCGCCCCGGAAGATCCGGTCAATGAGATTGCCGATACCCCCTGCCATCACCAGGGCGATATTCCACTTGAGAAAGGGACTTGTCCGGCCGTATTTCCACATGGCCCAGATACAGATGCCCAGCAGAAGCAGGGGCAGTCCGATCAGGATCACCCGCTGTCCGCTCATACTGCTGAATGCGGCTCCGTCGTTGCGCACATAGGTCAGATTCATCAGCTCCGTATCCCCGATATGCAGAAACTGCCTGGATTCTCCCAGTGCAAAATCCCGAACAACCAGGTATTTGATGAGCTGATCTGCACCTACCAGCAGCGCTATGGCTGCAACCGCAAGGATCATGTACATGCCTCCCAACAAAGACAGCCTGCCGCCCTATGGATCCAGAGTGACAAGCTGCCATCAAGTTCTTATTTTACAACGCCTGCGCAGCGTGCGCACAGGGTGGGATGCTCCGGAACAGTACCCACAGTTTCGGAATATGCCCAGCAGCGCTCGCACTTATCGCCAACTGCTTTCTCCACAGTCACCGCAAAGGGCGTATCCGTGGATAGACTCTCGTCCTTGATTACATGCAGATCGGAAACGATGCAGATATCCCGCAGCGCCTCCTGCATACCGGAGAGCATGGTATAATCCTCATCGAACCGGCAGGCAACCGTCAGCTTTGCCTCCAGGGACTTGCCGATCAGCTTTTCGTTGCGCTTTTCCTCCAGCGCCTTGTTGGCAACCAGACGCAGCTCATAAATCCGGCTCCACTTCCGGGCAAAGTCCTCTGTAAAGGTGAGGCAGCTCTTTTCCGGCATATCGTTGAGGAATACGCTTTCCGCCTGATCCGCCGCCGCATGGGGCAGATAACTCCAGATTTCCTCCGCAGTAAAGCTCAGGATGGGTGCGATGAGCCTTGCCAGACCGGAAAGCACCCGGTACATGGCTGTCTGTGCAGCCCGGCGCAGAACGGAATCCTCTGCTTCGCAGTACAGACGATCCTTGATGATATCCAGATAGAAGCTGGACATATCCACAACGCAGAAGTTGTGGATTGCGTGGAATACAATGTGGAAATCAAAGGAATCGTATCCTGCATTCACCTTATCAATCAGCTGATCCAGCCGCATCAGCGCCCAGCGGTCAAGCTCGGTCAGATCGTCATCTGCCACGCAGTCCGTATCCGGATTAAAGCCCTTGCCGTTGCTCAGGTTGCCGAGGATGTAGCGGGCAGTGTTGCGGATTTTCTTGTAGGCATCGGACAGCTGACCCAGAATCTCCTTGGAAATCCGGATGTCGGAGTGATAATCCGAGGAAGCCACCCACAGACGAAGAATATCTGCACCGTACTGGTCAGTAATCTCGCTGGGGGCAATGCCGTTGCCCAGGGACTTGTGCATGGTGCGTCCCTGACCATCCACCACCCAGCCGTGGGTGCAGACGTTCTTGTAGGGTGCGCAGCCCTTGTATACCACAGAGGTCAGCAGACTGGACTGGAACCAGCCCCGGTACTGATCCGCACCCTCCAGGTAGAGATCGCAGGGGGCATAGAGCTCGTCGTATTCATCCAGCACGGCGGTATGGGAAACGCCGCTGTCGAACCATACATCCATGATGTCGTGTTCTTTTTCAAATTCCCTGCAGCCGCACTGGCAGGCAACGGAGGCGGGAATGAAGTCGCTGAGGGGACGGGTATACCAGGCGTCGGAGCCTTCCTTCCGGAACAGCTCTGCAATGGCGTCAATGGTCTCATCGGTGATGATGGGCTTGCCGCAGTCCTTACAGTAGATTACCGGAATCGGCACACCCCAGGTACGCTGGCGGGAAATGCACCAGTCGCTGCGGTCACGGACCATGCCCTTGATGCGTTCCTCGCCCCAGGCAGGAATCCAGTTGACGCTTTCAATGGCCTTGATGGCTTCATCCTTGAAGCCGTTGACAGAGCAGAACCACTGCTCCGTTGCACGGTAGATGATGGCACTGTGACAGCGCCAGCAGTGGGGATACTGGTGCACAATATCCGCACTTGCAAACATGGCTCCGGTTTCCACCAGCTTTGCTGCAATGGCCTTGTTTGCCTCAGCGGTATCCAGTCCGGCAAATTCACCAGCTTCTGCGGTCTGACGACCCTTGTCGTCCACACAGACCAGAATGCCGATTTCGTCATAATTCTTGCAGACCTCAAAGTCCTCTACGCCGTAGCCCGGTGCAGTATGGACACATCCGGTACCGCTTTCCAGGGTAACGTGATCTCCCACGATAACCATGGAGTTCCGGTCATACAGCGGGTGCTTGGTCTGCATATATTCCAGCTGGCTGCCCTTGAAGGCGCCGATGGTTTCATATTCTGCAATGCCCGCAGCCTTCATGGTTTCTTCCACAAGCTCCTGAGCCATCACATAGTATTCGTTGTTGGCATGCACCAGGGTGTAGGTATACTCCGGACCAACGCAGATTGCCAGGTTGCCAGGAATCGTCCAGGTGGTGGTGGTCCAGATCACAAAGTAGATGTCACCGGTTACGCCGGCTGCCGCAAATACACCCTTGTCGTCCGTTACCCGGAACTTTACGTAGATGGACTTGCAGGGATCGTTCTCATACTCGATCTCCGCCTCCGCCAGGGCTGTGTTACAGTCCGGACACCAGTATACGGGCTTGAGCCCCTTGTACATATAGCCGTCCTTGGCCATCTTGCCGAAAACCCGAACCTGCCGAGCCTCATACTCCGGCCGGAGGGTCAGATAAGGGTGATCGTAGTCGCCAAGACTGCCCAGACGCTTGAACTGCGCCATCTGGTTGTGTACATGCTTCATGGCATAGTCCGCACAGTGCTTCCGCAGCTCCACTGGCTCAATTGCACCGTTCTCCACGCCGATGGCCTTCATGGCCTTCAGTTCGATGGGCAGGCCGTGGGTATCCCAGCCCGGCACATAGGGAGAACAGAAGCCGCTCATATTCTTGTACTTGACAATGAAATCCTTGAGCACCTTGTTGAGGGCCGTGCCCAGATGGATCTCCCCGTTGGCATAGGGCGGGCCGTCATGCAGCACATACTTGGGCTTGCCTTCATTCCGGGCAACCATTTTCTGATACAGCTTTTCCTCCTCCCAGCGGGCCAGGGTATCCGGCTCCCGCTTGGGCAGATTGCCCCGCATCGGAAAATCGGTTTTAGGCAAATTCAATGTCTGGTTATAATCCTGTGGCACGGTCATTCATCCTTTGCATTGTTATTTTTCTGTCCGAAGTGCAGATCACCGAACCGGGAATCATACTCGCCCCGGATGGTCTTTGCAGAAAACTGGGAAGTGGCAAACGGATCCCGCTGGGGGGTATCCTCCAGAACCGGCTCCTCCTCAACCTGTACAGGCTCTTCCGGCTGCTCCGGCTCCTCGGGAGCCTCCTCCTCAGCCGGTACATCGTAATCCGGCTCAGGCATCTGGGAGATCAGCTCCAGATGTGCCTTGTACATATCGAACAGGCTCTTCTTGAAATCAGCAACCTGATTCTGCGCAACAATCAGTGCCTGCTTCTCCCGGTCGATTTCTGCCCGGTTTGCAGCCATGGCCTGCTCATGCTGACGGGTGGCCTCGTCGTTGAGCTGCTCTGCTCTTGCCTGTGCTTCCTGCAGGATCTCTGCAGCCTTTTCATTGGCCTCCGCAATCACATGCTTGCCCTGCTTCTGCGCACCGAGCAGAGCATCCTTCAGTGCATCCTCGTCCGCACGATACTCGCGAACCTTGTCCGCAAGCAGCTGAATCTTTGCATTGGCATCCTCCAGGTCATGCTCCATGGCCCTGAAATCCGCTTCGAGCTGCTGCATAAATTCGTCGACTTCCTCCTGCTTATAGCCGAATGCAGCTTTCTCGAACTTCTTGCTCTTGTTCTTAATGTCCTTTGCAGTAATCATAACAAGACCGATCTCCGTGCAGTGACGAAGATCCACTCCTTTCTGAATATTGTCTACTTGTATTTCTCAACGGTTATATGCAGTCTGCCCTTTTTTGTGGTGCCGGATACCTGTGCAAGACGAAATTTTCCGAAGCCTCTTGCAGAAAATACCGCATCCTGCCCAACCTCCGAAGAAGGTGTCAGCACCGGCAGGCCGCCCACTGTCACCTGCCCGCTGCGAATCAGCAAAGCAGATTTTTCCCGGCTGAGCCGGGTCGCCAGACTCACCATCGCATCCAGCCGCAGAGAGGCCACGGTGCCCGGAATCTGTTCAAATTCTTGGACAAAGCCGCCCGTATAGGGGGCAAGCTCCGCCCGGATACCCACTCTGCCGATTTTATGCAACTCCTCACACACCAGCTGTGCCACCGGTTTGTGCACAAACACCTGGGTCAGCCCCTCCCGGGGCAGAATATCCCCGATGGCATCCCGCCGAAGCTGCAGATGCATCAGAGCACCCAGCACATCCCGGTGGGTCAGGGTGTCCGCCCGCCGGTAGGTAAGGTGCACACAGGCAATGGGGTATGCCTGGTACTCCGGGGCATACTCCGGCGGATGCACGCATACTATGCGCCGCTGTGCCTCCGGATAGCCGCCCCAGAAATCAAAGCTACCCTGTAGCCGCTCCAGAGTCTGCCGGGCCAGCGCACATTCTTCCTCAGTGAGAAAGGCTGTAAACCTGGGCGCACCGCTGCGGCCGCAGGCTTCCAAAAGATCCTCCGCCCGGGCAGCAATCCATCCGGCATCCTCCCGGTTCATCAGATGATAACGCCGTTGTTTTCCAGTTCGCCTACCAGATCTTCACCGATAAAGCCTACGTTGTAGGGGGTGATGATATAGGTGAGGTTTGCCACAGGCTTCAGGCTGCCGCCGTTTGCATAGGCAACGCCCACCAGAAAGTCGATGATTCTTCTCTTGTTCTCCGCAGAGGCAGTCTCCAGATTCAAAACCACGGTCTTCTTGGCGATCAGATGATCTGCGATCTGCTTGGCGTCAGTAAACACCTCCGGCTTTACCAGAACCACCTGCAGCTGTGCAGTTGCGGAAATGTTCACAACCTTGTTCCGCTTTTCCTCCGGATCCTCATCGTAATCCCGGCTGCGTTCCCGGCTGCGCTCACGGTCTCTGTCCCGGTCGTGGTCATACTCCCGCTCACGGCGTGCGGGCTTCTCTCTGACAGTCTCCGCCTCGTCATAGCCTTCATCCTCGGGCGGAAGGAAGAAATTCTTAATGTCATCTAACAGCTTCATAAGTATCACCATTGCTCCTTTTCTCCGCATGAATTCTTGAAAACCGCTGCGGCCCTGCCGGGCTGACACAGCGCTTTCCGTTTATCCGGCTGCCTGATGATATGCGGAAACGGCAGCACAGATCCTCACTCTATCCTCTTGCACCGAACAGCGCACTGCCGATGCGTACCAGTGTGGAACCATACTTGATTGCTTCGACATAATCCCCCGACATTCCCATGGATAGTACATGCATATCTATATTATCCATGTTTTCGGCCGAAATGTCAATAAAAAGTTTCTGCATCCGGAAAAAATATTTTTCCGTGTCCGTTTTCGGGGGGATGGTCATCAGACCACAGACGTGCAAATGCGGCTTCTGCGCTACCTCTTCCAGCAGCCTGTGAAGCTCCTCTGCCGGGATTCCGCCCTTGCTTTCCTCCCCGCCGATGTTGACCTCCAGCAGAATATCCTGCACCTTGCCTGCCCGGGCGGCAATCCGCTCAATCTCGTTTGCAAGATGCAGAGAATCCACCGATTGGATCATGGAAATTCCGGGAATCAGGTACTTGACCTTGTTGGTCTGCAGCTGACCGATGAACTGAACCTCTGCTCTGGAATCATACCGGGCCTTTTTGGATTCATACTCCTGCACCCGGTTTTCCCCCAGCAGCCGCACGCCGCATTCCACCGCAGTATTCACCAGCTCCGGATCCACCGTCTTGGTTACTGCCATCAGCTGAACCTGTTCCTCCGGCCTCCGGTATTTCGCCATGGCCTCGCCGATCCGGTCCGTAATGCGTTTGTAGTTCTCCCGTACCTGTGCTGCACTACGTTCCATCTGCGCTCACTCCATTCACAATAATATCATCATACAGCGACACATAGTCATCGCCTGCATTGAGACTTGTCAGCAGATAATCATTGCCCTCATAGATCACGTCCAGGCGGCGGAAAGCAGGCTGCTCTCCCAGCAGGATATATACGCCCCGGGCCTCCACCGTTTCCGTATGCTCCTCGCCGGTTTCCGGATCCTTCACGGTTTCCTCCAACTGGGCAAAACGGACAGCCTCCCGGCTGACCTTGATGCCCTCATACTGTCCCTTGATCATTTCCACCCGCTCTGTCCGGTGCTGGACCAGATCGTGGGTCAGCTGATCGCAGCGCACTGCCACGATGCTCTCGTTGGGATTATCCGTGGAACGGATGGAGTCAATCACGCCGGTGATGGTTTCCGCCGTGGACTCAAACTTGAAGGTCACCTTCATGTCCGTTTCAAAAAGGGATTTGGAATTGTCAATCACGCCTACAATGTACCATTCGTACCCGTCAATCAGCTTCCCGATGACCCGGTTGTCCGACTGGCTGGTATCGTCCGTAACGGACCGGATATCCTCCACCGTCAGTTCGTCAATGGACGCCTTGGTCAGCTTGTTTTCATAGCCGTCCACATAGCTGACGAAATAGGCGGAACGGTCGGAATAAATCGTATCCACCGGCGCCTTCTGACTTGCCTGAAGGGCGGTCAGCTGGGCGTTGATGGTGTTGATCCGGGGCGTAAAATCCAGACCCGTATTGGTAATCAGCTGGTAGGTGCTCATGAGGATCAGCATCTGTTCCTTTTCCGCTTCCAGGGCAGTCAGCCGGTTGCGTTCCCGGTTGAGAATCAGACTCTTGTAGCGCTCCTGGATCAGTGCGGACAGATTCGCCGGCTGGGCGGATTCGCTGGTTCCGGGATTCTGGATCTTTTCCAGCAGCGCCAGCTCATCCTGCAGCTTGCTGATCTGCTGCAGCAGGTCAATCTGGGATTCGTCTCCGTAGATTTGTGCGATCACGGAATTGACCCCCAGCTTACCGCCGTCGGAAACCTGATAACAGACAGCCCCCTGACCGGAATAGGTGCAGGGCGTTTCATCCCGCACATACACGCCCTGAAAGGCCACGGACTCATCCGCCGTGGCATAAATGGCGGTTTCCGTCTGGTACTGCTTATTGTAGATATGATACACGACACTGAAGACACAGACGATGGACATTACGGCAAGGATCCAGCGCACAATGCGCAATGTCACCGAATTGCTCATTGTTTAGTTTTCCTTTTCCGCAGCGTCAAGGATGGAAATCGGCTTCATGGGAATGATCGTGGAAATCGCATGCTTATACACAAGCTGCTGCTTGCCGTCACTGTCCAGAATCACAGTGAATCCGTCAAAGCCCTTGATTACACCCTTGAACTGAAATCCGTTGGTCAGATAAAAGGTTACAACCATGCGCTCTTTCCGTGCCTGATTGAGAAAAACGTCCTGTAAATTCAACGATTTGTTCATTGCGCTTACCCTTTCTCCGCTCATGCGGCTTCGTTTTGGTTGCCCGGCAGTCTATGCAATCTTCCGAAAAATATTGTCCTAAACCACCACACTAAATTATATCACAAAAAAGCCGCCTTGGCTATCTTTTTCTTGCAGTTTAACAAAATTTCTTCTGCTTCGTCAAATTCCGTGCGTGAAATCCACTGAATTTGCTCATTTTTCCTAAACCAGGTCATCTGCCGCTTGGCATATCGCCGGGTTTCCTGCTTGATCCGGGCGATGCAGTCCGCCAGCTCCGCCCTGCCCTCCAGGTAGGGGATCAGCTCCTTGTAGCCGATGGCAGCAGCTGCTGTGCCCATGCCTCCGGCAGCATAGGCAGCCCTGGCTTCCTCGATAAGTCCCTGCTGTACCATCTGATCCACCCGCCGGTTAATCCGGTCATACAGCTGCTGCCGTTCCGGATAGCACAGCCCCAGCCAGAAGGTCCGGTAGGGCGAAGGCTCCTGCCGGCTCTCCGCTTTGAATGCGGACAAGGGTCGTCCTGTCAGCCGGTATACCTCCATTGCCCGCACCAGCCGGGGAATGTTGTTGGGGTGGATGCAGGCGGCGCTTTCCGGATCCACCCGGCACAGCTCCGCATACAGCCCCTGGGTGCCCTCCCGGGCTGCCTGAGCCTGCAAAGCAGCCCGGACTGTATCATCCCGGGGCATATCCGCAAACTGTACATGCTCCAGCAGGGAGGTCACATACAACCCGGTGCCTCCCACCACCACCGGCAGCTTTCCCCGGCTGTGAATCTCTCCGATCACCCGGCGGGCTGCTTCCACATAATCCGCCACGCTGAAGGACTGCTCCGGAGGCAGAAAGCCGATCAGGTGATGGGGCACAGCGGCAAGCTCCTCCGCTGTGGGCTTTGCCGTGGCAATGTCCATCCCCCGGTAGATCTGCATGGAATCGGCGGATACGATCTCTCCCCCGTATGCCTGCGCCAGGGCGATGCCCAGGGCTGTCTTTCCGGATGCGGTGGGTCCCACCACTGCCAGCACCGGTATTTTTTCCTGCTCCATTCCGACCTCCTTACACCCGCTTGAACTGCTTTTCAATCTCATGCCGGGTCAGCTCAAACAGCACCGGTCTGCCATGGGGGCAATGCCGGATCTGCTCGTTGGCAAACACCGCCTCCGCCAGTGCCTGCAGCTCGGACAGGTCGTTCTTGTCTCCTGCACGGATTGCCGCCTTGCAGGCCATGGTATGCAGGGCATCCTCCAGCTGGGTGGACTCCAGATTCTGCTTGCCCAGCACCAGATTCTCCGCCAGCTCCAGCACCAGCTCATCCAGGTTCAAGGAAGCACACACCACCGGCACAGCACAGACTGCCACATAAGGGGGATTGGAAAAGTCAAAGACAAAGCCCCGCTGCTGCAGTGCCTCCTGATTGGCCTGCAGGGCGTCAAACTCCGCCACGGACAGCAGCAGCTCACTGCTGTTGAGGATCATCTGGCTGTCCGGGGTTCGGCTTGCATCCCGGAACTGCTCGAACAGCACCCGTTCGTGGGCTGCATGCTTATCGATGATGTACAGACTGTCCCCTGCCTGGGCAAGAATGTAATTGGTAAACGCCTCCCCGATCACCCGGATCCGGGGCTGCTCCTCCTGTACCAAAGCAGGTGCTTGCTCCGGTACAGCCGGCTTTGCCGCAGACGTATTCTGAAGCAGATCAAAGCCGGCAAAGGCTGAGGGTGTTTCCTGTTCCGCCACAGGCTCCGGCGCAGCAGGCGCCGCCCCATATTCCAGCTTGGGAGAATGCATGGTCACAGACTCCTCCGGCTCCGGGGCATGAACTGTTACCCGGACGTTCCCCACCGGCACGGGCGTTGCCGCCGGTACAGGTGTTTCCGCCTGACAAGGCTGGGGCGCAGGATGCACCGGCTGTACCGGCTCCAAGGGCGGAACCAGCGGCAGGGGCGCATCCGTAAAGGCCGGCTCCGGTTCCTTGGGCGCATGCTGCCAGTCCGCAGGGGGACGCATCTGAAAGTCATAGATCAGCCCGTTCTGCATCAATGCATTCTTCACTGCAAAAAACACTGCGGAGGATACCCGTTTTTCATCCGTAAACCGCACCGCTGCCTTTGCCGGATGCACGTTGACGTCCACCGTTTCCGGCGGCACGGTGAGCATCAGCACACAGGCGGGGAATTTCCCCGTCATCACCAGAGTCCGGTACGCCTCCTCCAGAGCCACCGAGCAGGTCACGGATTTCACGTATCTGCCGTTGATGAAAAAGGTCTGGAGGGAGCGGTTGTTCTTGGCGTACAGGGGCTTCACCACATAGCCCTCCAGGCTGATGCCGTCTTCACTGTAGGAAACAGGCAGCAGATCCTGGGCAAAGGTTCTGCCGTATACCGCATAGATGGCGGAATACAGGGTACCGTCCCCGGCAGCGTGGAACTCCCGGCGGTGATCCCGGATCAGGGTGAAGGCGATCTCCGGGTGGGACAGGGCGATCTTCTGCACAATGGCACTGACCGCATTGCTTTCCGTTACATCTTTTTTCAGAAATTTCTGCCGGGCTGGCACGTTGAAGAACAGATCCCGGATGACAATGGTGGTGCCCTCCGGGCAGCCGGTACGCTCAAAGCCACACTCGGTGCCCCCCTCGATCTGATAGCGCACCCCGTATTCCGCCCCTGCCTGCTTGGTGAGCATCTCCACCCTGCCCACTGCTGCCACGGAGGCCAATGCCTCCCCCCGGAAGCCCAGGGTATGGATATTGTCCAGATCCGACTTCTCCAGGATCTTGCTGGTGGCATGCCGCAAAAAGGCGGTGGGCACCTCCTCCGGCGCAATGCCGCAGCCGTCGTCCGTGATCCGCATATACACGGAGCCCCCGTTGCGGATTTCCACGGTAATCCGGCGGGCACCGGCATCTATAGAGTTTTCCACCAGTTCCTTGATGACGGAGGCAGGCCGTTCAATGACCTCTCCTGCCGCAATCAGCTCTGACAGCTCCTTGGGTAAAACCGTAATCGACATGCTTGTTCCTTTCTTTCAGCGGTGATGCCTTAAGCCTGTGCCAGCTGTACCAGATCCTCCAGCAGCTCCCGGCACTCCCGGTCGCTGAGCTCATCCAGATGGGTCTTGCGCAGCCGGTCCGCAATCTGATCCCTGGTGACTGCGGCAAAGCTGATCTGCCCGTCCCCGGTCTGTCCATCCTGCCGGGCCGGCGCCTGGCTCTCCATCTCCTTCAGCAATTCCTTGGCACGGGTAACCACCTTCGGAGGCAGTCCTGCCAGCTTTGCCACGTCTATGCCATAGCTGTCGTCCACGCCGCCGGGCACGATTTTGCGCAAAAAGCGGATACTGTCCCCATGTTTTTTCACCGCAATACTCAGATTCCGCACACCCTCCACGCTTTGCTCCAGGGCAATCAGCTCATGGTAGTGGGTGGCAAACAGGGTCTTGCAGCCGATGAGCCTGCTGTTGGCAATATACTCTGCCACTGCCCGGGCGATGCTCACTCCGTCAAAGGTGGAGGTACCCCGCCCCACTTCGTCCAGGATCACCAGGCTGTGCTTGGTGGCATATTTGAGAATGGCGGAAACCTCGCTCATCTCCACCATGAAGGTACTCTGTCCGGCTGCAAGATCGTCCGACGCCCCCACCCGGGTGAAGATCTGATCCACCACCGAGATCTTGGCGTACCGGGCAGGCACAAAGCTGCCGATCTGGGCCATCAGGGTAATCAGTGCCACCTGCCGCATGTAGGTGGACTTACCGGACATATTGGGGCCGGTGATGATGGCCATACGGCTGCCCTTCTGATCCAGGTATACATCATTGGGCACAAAAACCTCTTCCTGCAGCACCTGTTCCACCACCGGGTGTCTGCCGTCCTTGATGTCAATGACCCCATCAATGGCAATTTCAGGCTTTGTATAGTTGTTTTCCTGTGCCACCTTTGCAAAGGAGCAGAGCACATCCACCGCTGCTACGGAAACCGCTGTTTCCTGTACCTGTGCCAGCTGTCCCGCCAGGAAATCCCTCACCTCGGCAAACAGCTCCGCTTCCATCCGCAGCGCCTTTTCCTTGGCACCCAGAATGGTGTTCTCCGCATTCTTCAGCTCCTCGGTGATGAACCGCTCACAGTTGGCAAGGGTCTGCTTGCGTATGTAGTGTGCCGGCACCAGATCGTAGTAGGATTTGGTCACCTCCAGATAATAGCCGAACACCCGGTTGAAGCCAATTTTCAGCCCCTTGATGCCGGTGGTCTCCCGCTCCCGCTGTTCGATCTGGGCGATCAGATCCGAGCCGCCTCCCATCAGGCTGCGCAGCTGATCCAGATCCGCATGGAAGCCGTCCCGGATGACGCCGCCGTCCTTGACGGTAATGGGGGGATCCTCCACAATTGCCTTTTCCACCAGGTCGGAAACCGCCTCCAGGGTGGAAATATGGCTATTGAGCCGTGCCAGCAGCCTGGAGTCGGACACCAGCTCCAGCTGAGCCTTCAGGGCCGGCAGCTGGAGTGCAGTGACGGAAAGGGATTTGAGATCCCGGGGCGTAGCGGTTTTATACATCACCCGGGTCATCAGCCGCTCCAGGTCGTATACCTGCCGGAGGATCTCGCTCAATTCCATCTGTACGGCGCTTTTTTTGCAAAGCTGCTCCACAGCGTCCAGCCGCTCCATGATCCGGGCCGGACTGATGAGGGGCTGCTCCAGCCAGGATTTCAGCAGCCGCTTGCCCATGGAGGTACCGGTGCGATCCAGCACCCAGAGCAGACTCCCCCGGCGTTCCCCGCTGCGGAGGGTCTCCGTCAGCTCCAGATTCCGCCGTGCGGTCAGATCCAGTCCCATTGCCGCATTCTGTCCCTGGATACGGATATCCGTAAACCGGCCCACCAGGGATTTCTGGGTTTCCGCAATGTAATCAAACAATCCGCAGGCACAGGCGCAGTCCGCCCCGTCCTGGGACAGACCCAGTGCTGCCGTATCCTCCACAGAAAACTGGGTGCAGAGAATCTGCCGCTTCTGCTCCGGATCAAAGCATGCCGCCTGCCGGAGAGTCAGCATGCAGTGGAGCCGGTTCTTGACAAAGTCCCCACAATGCCCCAGCTGCAGAAAGGCTTCATTGCAAAGCAGCTCCGCCGGGGTATACCGGGACAGAAGGTTGATGACGTCCCCCTCCAGCTGCTTGCTCTGGACGGTGTGCATGGACACCTCACCGGTGGAAATATCCGCAAAGCACAGGATACAGCTGTCTCCGGTACAGTATGCAGCCCCGAGAAAGTTGTTGGAGGCATCGTCCAGCATGCTGCTTTCGATGAGGGTGCCCGGGGTCACCAGACGGATCACGTCCCGTTCCACCAGTCCCTTTGCCAGGGCAGGATCCTCCATCTGCTCGCAGATCGCTACCTTATACCCCAGCCCGATGAGCCGCTTGATATAGAGCTCGCTGCTGTGAAAGGGCACGCCACACATGGGGGCACGCTCCTCCAGCCCGCAGTCCCTGCCGGTGAGGGTCAGCTCCAGCAGCTTGGACACCAGCACAGCGTCATCGAAAAACATTTCATAGAAATCTCCCAGCCGGAAGAACAGAATGGCATCGCCGTATTTCTTTTTGACCGCCATATACTGCTGCATCATGGGGGATAATTTTGTGGTGTCGATCTCCATTTCAGAAAGCCCTTTCTCGTATAATCGGATTCGGCGGTCATAAAATGACCGCCGCTCTGCCTTGTGTGGTTCGCCTTTAGTGGCAGCCGCCGCAGCTGCTGCAGTTGCCGCCGCAGCTGTGCTCTACAGAGCAGGTTGCGGGATCCTCGCCATTGGCGCTCATGGTAATAATCATGTTGATCTGGGACAGCAGCTCATCCATGGCGTTCTTCACGTTGTTGAATACCACCATGTTCTTGTTGGCCATAATCTGACCATAGAGCTCCTTGATCTTGCCGTCCAGCGCAGTCAGCTTCTCCCGGTCCTTGTCCGGCTTGGACATTTCCGCATTCAGCTCCATCCGCTTCAGGTTGAATTCCCCGATGAGCTTCTGTAAATCCTCATCCTGGTCGTTGGCCTGCTTTGCCAGGTGATATGCGGTATAGCGGTCATCCTGCTGAAGCATAGCCCCCAGCTTACGTGCCATTGCGATAATATCCATCTGTTCGTTTTCCATTTTCAATGCTCCTTGTCATGGGGGTCAGTCCAGGATAGTTCCCAGTACTGCCCAGTTTTTTGTTTCCTCTATGTGAACGTCCGCAAAGGTGCCGATCCGGGAGGGATCCCCCTTTGCTTCCACGATCACGCCTTCTGAGCTTTTTCCCGTCAGCCAAGGCTCCCCCTTGCGGCTGATGCCTTCAAAGAGCACCCGCATGGTTCTGCCCAGAAACCGGCGGTACAGCCTTGTGGAGGTTTCCCGCTGCTGAGAAAGCAGCCGCTGCATCCGTTCGGTTTTGACCTGTGCCGGGGTATGATCCTGGATCTGAGCCGCCTTGGTGCCGCTGCGGGGGGAATAGATAAAGGCGTATACGTTATCATACCCCACCTGCTCCAGCAAACCCAGGGTGTCAGAAAATTCCTCATCTGTTTCGTTGGGGAAGCCCACGATAATATCCGTGGTCAATGCAAAATCCGGCACCCGGGAACGGGCATAGCGCACGGTTTCCAGATATTTTTCCACTGTATAGCACCGGTTCATGGCCCGCAGGACTGTATCGTTTCCGCTCTGCACCGGCAGATGCAGATGCTTTTCTATATGCCGGCTCCCGCAGATTACGTCAATCAGCTCCGGCGTGGCGTCCTTGGGATGGGAGGACATGAACCGGATCCAGAAATCCCCTTCAATGGCATCCAGCCGGCGCAGAAGCTCCGGAAAGCGGATGCCCTCCGGCAGATCCTTTCCATAGGAATTCACATTCTGCCCCAGAAGGAAAATTTCCTTGCAGCCCTGGGCAACAAGCTCCCGCACCTGCTGCTGGATGACCTTCGGGTCCCGGCTTCGTTCCCTGCCCCGTACATAGGGGACAATACAGTAGGTACAGAAATTGTTGCAGCCGTACATAATGGGCACGGAGGCCTTAAAGGCGCAGCTGCGAACCTGGGACAGCTCCTCGGAGGGAGCGGACTGGACTGTGGGATCCACGCTGTGCTTTTTCCCCTCCAGAATTTCCAGCAGCATGGCTGGCAGACGCTCCAGGGCACCGGTGCCCACCACCAGATTCACGTAAGGATAGGACGCCTTCAGCTTTTCCCGGACCGTTTCCTCCGCCGTCATGCAGCCGCACAAGCCGATAATGAGCCCGGGCTTTTTCTGCTTATAGGGCTTGAGCTGTCCCAGATGGCCGAATACCCGGTCCTCCGCATGCTCCCGCACTGCACAGGTATTCAGCAGGATCAGATCCGCCTGCTCCGGCTCCTCTGTCAGGCCGTAGCCCATGGACAGCAGCAGCCATTTGAGCTTTTCTCCGTCCGTCATATTCAGCTGGCAGCCAAAGCTCTGCACCATGGCAAGGGGCTGTGCCTCCGATGCGGCAAGCCGCTCCCGCACTGCCCGGATTTCCTGTTCCATACCTGTTTTCCTTTCCTGGGGATGTACATAAATAGGCGTCAAGCAGAAACACCTACACAAGATATAGCATACCACATCTGCTGTTTTTTTTCAAGCCCCAGTTTCTCTTTTTTCGCACACGGCTTGACAAGCAGAAAAATGTGTGATATGATAGTCAAAACGCTTTGATGAGAAGAAGTAGCGGCACCCCATCCGGTCAGAGAGTCTCCGTTCGGTGTGAGGAGATGCGGATGCACCGTGAATACGCCTCTGAGCGGATGTCCCGAAGGCTGCATAGGGCTGTGTAGGGGCATACGGTTTACAGCCGTTATCCTGTCCGAGGTTCTGTATATTCCCTACAGAATAAACTGAGGTGGTACCACGAGTCAAGTCGTCCTCTGTCGCTGCGGCGGCAGGGGCTTTTATTTTTTGAAAAGGAGAAGAGCATATGACTTTATTTGAAGAGCTTCAGCGGAGAGGACTGCTGGCACAGCTTACCGACGAAAAGGAGATCAAGGAACTCATCAACGCCGGAAAAGCCACTTTTTATATTGGCTTTGACCCCACTGCGGATTCCCTGCATGTAGGCCACTTTATGGCGCTTTGCCTCATGAAGCGGCTCCAGATGGCAGGCAACAAGCCCATCGTGCTGCTGGGGGGCGGCACCGGCATGATCGGCGACCCCTCCGGCAAGACGGATATGCGGAAGATGCTGACCCGGGAGGACATTGAACACAATGTGGAGTGCTTCAAAAAGCAGATGTCCCGGTTCATTGACTTTTCCGACGGCAAGGCTCTGGCAGTAAACAATGCGGACTGGCTGCTGGATCTCAACTACGTGGATGTGCTGCGGGAAGTGGGTCCCTGCTTCTCGGTCAACAAGATGCTGACCTTTGAGTGCTACAAGCAGAGAATGGAACGGGGTCTCACCTTCCTGGAATTCAACTACATGATTATGCAGTCCTATGACTTCTACCGGCTGTTCCAGGACTACGGCTGCAATATGCAGTTCGGCGGCGACGACCAGTGGGCAAATATGCTGGGCGGCACGGAGCTGATCCGCAAGAAGCTGGGGAAGGACGCTTACGCCATGACCATCACCCTGCTGCTGAATTCCGAGGGCAAGAAGATGGGCAAGACCGAAAAGGGCGCTGTATGGCTGGATCCGGAAAAGACCTCCCCCTACGAGTTCTACCAGTACTGGAGAAACGTCAACGATGCGGATGTCATCAAGTGCCTGAAGATGCTGACCTTCGTGCCCATCCAGGAGATTGAGGAAATGGAGCAGCATATGGAGGGTGCCCAGTTCAACAAGGCCAAGGAGCTTCTGGCTTACGAGCTGACCAAGCTGGTACACGGCGAGGAGGAAGCCAACAAGGCGGACGCTGCGGCAAAGGCCGTGTTCAGCGGCGGCAACAGTGCGGATATGCCCACCACCAGGCTGACCAGGGAGGATGTGCCCGAGGGGGGCATCGGCATTCTCACTCTGTTGGTGAAATGCGGCCTGGCTGCCTCCAACGGAGAGGGGCGCAGGCTGGTACAGCAGGGCGGCATCAGCATTAACGACACCAAGGTCACCGATCCCCAGACCATGCTCCGGCCGGAGGGAGAGCTCATCATCCGGAAGGGCAAGAAGGTATTCCACAAGGTGGTTATGGAAGACTGATTTTGGCGATAAGCAGCAAAACAGGGCAGGTATCCGGAAGGATACCTGCCCCTTTGTTTTATTCTGCAAGCTGACAGATCACGCTGTTGGACACCAGGAAACCCTGCCGGGTCAGCCGGATCCGCTCCGGCCCTGCCAGCACCAGTCCTGCCTGCTCCAGGGGCTTTGCCCGGCGCAGCAGCTCCGACCAGTATGCCGGAGGGAAATCCTGCTGTCTGATGCCCTCCGCAAGCCGCAGACCCAGCATCACCCGCTCCTCCGGAGTATAGGGAGCATCATCGGTGGTGACCTCCTGCTGCCGGGAAGCATGCAAAAACCCGTCCAGATCCGGGGGCACTGCATATCGCCTGCCGCCGAAGCAGGAATGGGCAGCCGGTCCGATGCCCACATAATCCACGCACTGCCAGTATTTCAGATTGTGCCTGCTCTCAAAGCCCGGACGGGCAAAGTTGGAGATCTCATACTGGCAAAAGCCCTGATCCTCCAGCCCCTGCACCATTTGCAGATACAGGGCAGCCGCCCCATCCTCATCCGGCAGGGCGCTGCGCACAGCATCGCTGTCAAAGGGGGTGCCCGGCTCAATGCTCAGCAGATAGGCGGAAATGTGCACAATGGGCAGGGCGGTGTATACCGAAAGAGACTGGGCAAGGGTCTCCCCTGTCTGCCCGGGCGTGCCGATCATCAGGTCACAGGAGATGTTGGAAAAGCCCATTGCGGCAGCACGCTCCACTGCGGCAATGGCCTGAGCGGCGGTATGCCGCCTGCCAAGCCGTTGCAGCTCCGCATCCAGGGCGGACTGCATACCAAAGGACAGCCGGTTGATGCCAAGGTCACGCCAGGCATGCAGAGCGGCATCCGTTGCGGTCAGAGGATTCACCTCCAGCGTGATTTCTGCACCGGATAAAAAAGAAAACCGCTGACGGGCAGCGTGAAGCATCTGACCCAGCAGCGGCGGCGGAAGCATGGAGGGCGTCCCCCCGCCGAAATACACCGTATCCACCGGGAGACCGGCAGGGTATGCGGCAATGTTCCGCACGACTGCTGCCGCATAGGCTTCTGCTTTCTCCCGGCGGTAGGGATTGGCGTAAAAATCACAATAGGGACAGCGGACCGGGCAAAAGGGCACATGCACATAAAGCCCCGCCGGGGTACTCATGCGTCCCGCCGCACTGCCTTAATCAGTGGAAAGAAGAAGGCGTTAATCAGCCCGTTCAGCAGCACATACAGCAGCACTGCTCCCACAATGCACAGCATAGCCGTTACCGTATCCTCCACAAACAGGATGCTGGCCAGCACGCCTGCGCCCATCAGCAGGGACAGGAGCATACGGATCACAGCGGACACCTGTCCGTTGACACATTTCCTGCCGCAGGCCTTGCAGGCTCTTCCCTTGGAGTTCATGGGCCCTGCCAATGCCTTGGTCAGGGGCGTAAAGGTCTTTTCCCCGCAGTGGGGGCAATCGTAAATACTCATGGTTTCACCTCATCGCACTGCCGCATGGAACATGCGGTCCGTCATCATTCATCCAGCTTCAGCACGCTCATAAACGCCTTCTGGGGCACGGATACCGAACCCAGCTGACGCATACGCTTCTTGCCTTCCTTCTGCTTCTCCAGCAGCTTCTTCTTCCGGGTAATGTCACCGCCGTAGCACTTTGCCAGCACATCCTTCCGCAGTGCCTTCACGGTCTCCCGGGCAATGATCTTGCCGCCGATGGCAGCCTGGATGGGCACCTCAAACAGCTGGCGGGGAATGTTCTCCTTCAGCTTCTCCACGATTCTTCTGCCCCGGTTATAGGCGGCATCCGCAAAGACGATAAAGGACAAAGCGTCCACCACTTCCCCGTTGAGGAGAATATCCAGCTTCACCAGCCGGGACTGGGAATAACCCATCAGCTCATAGTCGAAGGAGGCATAGCCCTTGGTGCGGGATTTGAGGGCGTCAAAGAAATCGTAAACAATTTCATTCAGGGGCAGCTCATAGTGCAGATCTACCCGGCTGTCGTCCAGGTATTCCATATTTTTAAAGGTTCCCCGGCGCTCCTGACAAAGCTCCATGATATTGCCCACATAATCCGAAGGGGCGAGAATATCCGCCTTGACCATGGGCTCCTCTGCGGAGGCAATTACTGCGGGATCCGGAAAGTTGCAGGGATTGTCCACCATCACGGTCTGACCATCCGTCAGATTGACCTTGTAGACAACCGAGGGGGCAGTGGTGATGAGATCCAGGTTATATTCCCGCTCCAGCCGCTCCTGGATGATCTCCATATGCAACAGTCCAAGAAAACCGCACCGGAAGCCGAAGCCCAGGGCAGTGGAGGTTTCCGGCTCAAAGCTCAGGGAGGCATCGTTCAGCTGGAGCTTTTCCAAAGCGTCCCGCAGATCCCCGTATTTGGCACCGTCCGCCGGATAAATACCGGAAAACACCATAGGATTCACCTTCCGGTAGCCCGGCAGAGGCTCAGCGCAGGGATTGTCAGCATTGGTCACTGTGTCGCCCACCTGGGTGTCTCCGATACTCTTGATGGAAGCGGCAATATAACCAACCTCTCCAGCCTCCAGCACCCCGGTGTTGATATGGGAAGTGGCGTTCATATAGCCGGTTTCCACCACAGTAAATTCCGCACCGGTTGCCATCAGCCGGATCCGGTCGCCGATGCGCACGGTTCCTTCCTTGACCCGGATGTAAATGATAACGCCCTTGTATGCATCATAGTAGCTGTCAAAAATCAGTGCCTGCAGAGGCGCAGCCGGATCCCCCTTGGGGGCAGGAATGTCCGTAACGATGCGCTCCAGCACCTCCTCGATGTTGATGCCTATTTTCGCCGAAATCCTGGGCGCGTCCATGGCCGGAATGCCGATAACATTCTCCACCTCTGCTCCCACCCGTTCCGGATCCGCAGAGGGCAGATCAATCTTGTTGATCACCGGCACCAGCTCCAGATCATGCTCCAGCGCCAGATAGGTGTTGGCAAGGGTCTGGGCCTCGATGCCCTGGGAAGCATCCACCACCAGAATTGCCCCCTCGCAGGCTGCCAGGGAACGGGATACCTCATAGTTAAAGTCCACATGGCCAGGGGTGTCGATCAGATTGAAGCAGTACTCCTGACCGTTCCGGGCACGATAGCTGAGCCGTACCGCCCGTGCCTTGATGGTAATGCCCCGTTCACGCTCGATGTCCATATTGTCCAGCAGCTGCTCCTCCATATCCCGCTCCGCAACCGTATAGGTTTTTTCCAGGATCCGGTCCGCCAGGGTGGACTTGCCGTGGTCAATGTGGGCGATGATACAAAAATTGCGAATATTCTGGTTTGCCAAGGTGTTACCTCCATGCCTGCTTATTCCGACAGGTCTGTGATGACCTGCTCCAGTACGGGGAATGCCTGGTCGTAGCTTGCCTGCATTTTTTCTTCCGTTGCAAACAAGAGCTTCTGCACCTTCCGGATGCCCAGATACAGGTCATCCAGCTCCCCCTCATAGCCGATATTCTTCAAAAAGTCCGTGCCGGTCAGATCAAAGGCGTAGTCTTTGACCAGCTGATTATCCGGAAACAGCCCGGACAAATCCTGCAGGGTCTGATCCGCAGCAATGGTTTCCTTGCAGGCGCTGTCCGCCAGTACCAGCATGGCGGAACTGGACTGCATCTCCACCACCAGCTTGGAGCTGTCCCCGTTGTAGTAATTCGTGCTGTTCTGGGGGTCGTTGGTGATCGGAATGTAATAAACCGCCACCTTAACCTGGCCATCCTCGTTCAGATCCGGCACAAACTGCTCAAAATACCGGGCAGTCCCCTCTGTGCGCAGCGCCAGCTCGGAATCGGCGGACAGCTGCAGAATAATCATATCCGGCTCCACCGTGGTGAGATCATCATACAGCAGCACCCCAAAGACAATGATGAAAAAAGCCGCAATGCCCATCCACCACTTGTTGTGATAAAAGAAATTTCCGATCCTCTGCCGGATGGTATAATGCTTCTTTTCCGGCCTTTCCTCAAAAATGGTATCGCTTTCGGAGATGACCCCCTGCTTGAGGCGGATCAGCTCCCGCTTGTCCGCTTCCAGCTGTTCCCCATACTTTTCCCGTTCCTTATAATCCGCTTCCGCCTGCTGCTTCTGGCGTTCCCGCTCCGCAAGCTCCTGCTTCCGGCGTTCCGCCTGTTCCAGCTCCCGGGCGGTTTCAAACAGACTTTTCCCCTTTTTCTTCTCCCCGCCGGCATTCTGCTCCGGTTCACTGTCCTGCTGTGATGCGAATTCCTTATCCTGCTCTGCCATCGGGATTCTCCTTAAAAAAAGAGGGCACAACGCTTCCAGCTATGCCCCTTTGCTCGTTTATTTGCAGCCGGCACCCAAAAGGCATCGAGCCGCTTTGATTATTATACCATAGGCAATCCTTTTTTTCAATAGCCTTTGCGTATTTTTCACAGAAAAAGCGAAAAGATAAAAAGGGAGGATGCATACGCTCCTCCCTCTTGATTATCATCCAAATTGTTTAAGCGACTTTCATCACTTAGCAAAAGTACCCTTCGGACTCACCCCTTTACGTATGCTTACCTGCGTCAGGTCGATGCTGCATGATTTTCATTCCGCATCACTCCTCGTACGTATTATAATCATCGTAATCGGATAATCAGAATATTACTTTTCCATTGGTCTCCACCGATATCCTTCCTGTAAAATCTGCGCTATGCGCAAAGAAGAATCAGTAATCGTACATTGGTACCACCTTTTCTGTTATGGAATGGTGTCTGTGCGAAAACTCAGTGTCTCATTGGAACCACCTTTTCATCGTTGATCTAGCAATCTATGTCAAAGACCCAAGGTCTGTAAACCGGAGCATCCGCTCCAAAGGCCTTATCATTTGACGTTGCTAGTTTTGGCTAATCATTGAAGAATTAGCGTTTTTGTCCGTTTTAGCATACAGTCATAGGCTGTGAACCGGAATCATTTTTTCAATAAACGGAAGATTCACTGATCGTTATGTGTGCTTCCCACTTGGTCATCCGGAGTCTCAGCGCTGTGCACCTGAGCCATCAATGATAGCCAATAACTGCTGCTCTGCCTGATCCATCGGGCTCATCTCCTTTGTCATCTGATTGTTTCCGAAACGAAGCCTTTGCTCCGAACCCTGACGGAAACGGATGTGAAGAAAAACAACGATAAATGCTTGTGCATTGAAAGGATTGATCGTTTCTTTATTGCCGGCAGCTTTTACACTGCGCTTACTTGGTTGATTTACCGTCTTTCTCTTTCCTTGAGTATATAATACCACAGCTTTTAGCGTTTGTCAATAGAAATCTGAAAATTTTTTCGATTTTTTTGTTTAATATCACGTTAACAATTTGACGCTTGACTTTTTCATATGGGCGTAGTAAAATGAAAATGTACGAGGGCTTTTTCGCCATCCATACAAACCGTCGGAGTTCCGACAGAAGGAGTTTAGAATGTCTGAAGAAAGAAATGAATACACCCCGGATCTGTACACGCTGGTGGACGAAGACGGCAACGAACAGACCTTTGAAATGCTGGACGTGATGGAAGTAGACGATCAGCGCTATTTTGCCCTGATTCCCTACCAGGCTGATCCCGAATCCATGATTGAGGACGACGGTGAGCTGGTGATCCTCAAGTCTGAAATGGTTGACGGCGAGGAAATGCTGGTTTCCATCGAGGATGAGGACGAATTCGACCGGATCGGCGAGCTGTTTCTCAAGCGTCTGGACGAAATCTATGAGGACTGTGACTGTGAAGACGATGACTGCAACTGCGGCTGCTGTGATCACGATCACCTGGACTGAGATCCACTAAAAAATTCCACTTGCTTTTTTGACCCGTCTGTGCTATACTATCCTTGACGAAGGTCAACACTTTCTGCCTTGTTCGAATCAGAGTCGCTGTTATAATACAACACATTTTAATAGGGAATTCGGCTCCGGCTGGGGACTGCAGACCTCCCACCCACCGGGTGGACGAAGGGAGCGAGAGACTTCCGGGCGGATACCCACCTGCTTCGTGCGGGTTTTATACACGACACGACGGCAAGGCGGTCTTTAACAAAATCAGGTCAGCTGCATATGCGGCTGGCCTGTTTTTTTGCTGTAGACAGAAAACGGATCTGATACCGGTGGGTATCAGATCCGTTTTTCATAAATCTATCGCCGGGCAGAAAAGCCGCGGCCTTATGCCGTTTCTGCAGGAGCTTCCGGTTCTGCCTTTGCAATGATTTCAAAGGTGTAACCGTTCTCCTTTGCAAAGCTCTGGGCGTAAGAATCAGTCTCACCCCGGAAAAGCTCAATGGTACAGTCAAAGAATGCATATTCATCGATCAGTGCAAGCCCCGTTCCGCAGGTAAACCGCTTCAGACTGGTGCAGCCGCTAAACGCAGCATTGCCTACACGGGTAACAGAATCCGGCAGTTCAATGCTGGTAAGGCTCTCGCAGTACAGGAATGCGCCGTCCCCGATCTCAGTCAGCGCTTCATTGAACTGGATCTTCTGCAGATGATTCTGGTAGGCGAATACGCCCTCACCGATCACCTTGACCCGATTCGGCAGCGTTACCTCCTGGTCGCTTCCGTTGTACTGATACAGCACGCCGTCTCCCAATACGACAAACTCCGAGGACTTCCAGTTGGAAGCAAGCCGGGTGTTGTAAAACGCATTGGAGCCAATATGGGAAACTAAGGACGGAACACCGCAAGTGTTCAGGCTGCTGCAGTTCATGAAGGCGTAATCCTCAATGGAAGTCAGGGTGTTCGGCAGGCTGATGGTTGTGATCTTGGACATGCCCTTGAAGGCCCGGACGCCGATTGTGGATACGGGCATACCCTCGATTCTGGCCGGAACAACGATGCTGGGGCTGGTATCCGTAACCTTGTCAATGCGCACCGTTTCATCCTCCAGCACGGTGTAAGTCACACCGTCGGTGGGAACCAGAATAAAGCTGTCCCGGTTGGTCACATAGCTCTGTACGCCGCTGTTAAAGGGAATATGAAATCTGACGCCTGCAATAGGCGCCTGATCGCCAGTACTTTCGTCATAAGTATATCCCACGCTATTGTAGTAGAAACCGCAGCTTCCGTCGATGGTAATATCCTTCAGTTCCGGGCAGTTGACAAAGGAAAGATAATCGAAGTAGCAATACTGCTCCGGGAACGTGACATCCTTCAGGGATGAACAGCCATAGAAGCAACAGTCCTCGAACCGGATACGGTTATTGGGGAAGGTCACTTCCTCCAGACCGGTACAGCCCCGGAAGGCACCGTTACCCACAGTGGCCAGCTTTTCCGGGAAAGCAATTTGTTTCAGCCCGGTACAGCCCTGGAACATGTTATCCGGAATATCCGTGATGGCCAATCCGGACAGATCAGCCCGGATGAGCCCTGTACAATCCTTCATGACATCCTTGCCGATGCTGGATACTGCGGCGGGGAACACGATGCTTTCCAGCGCAGTGCAGCCTGCAAAGGCGTTGTCGCCGATCCTGGTCAGTTCTCCGGGCAGTTCTATCTCCTTCAGGCTCTCACAGCCGGAAAAAGCGCCCTTTCCGATTCCTGTCACCGTTTCCGGGATCACAACGGACTCCATTACACAGCCCCGGAAGGCATACTGCTGGATGGCTACAACCGGCGCATCCTCCAGTGTTTCAGGGATCTCCACACTGACTGCTGTGGGATCACAATCCGTAATATATGCCTTGCCATCCTCAATGTAATAGCCCACCACGCACTGGGAATAATCCCGTTCAGCGGACAGTTCAAATCCGAAGCCGTTGGCCTCCGCATATTCATAGGCTGCGGAATTGTACTCACCGCAGATGGTCAAATCCATGCTTTCTCCGGGTGCAGCGTCATAGCCAAAGGCACTGGTGGAAATGGTTGCAACTGTACGGGGTATGGTGATTTTATGCAGGGAGGAGCAGCCATAGAACGCACTACTTTCAATAGCTGTTACCGTATCCGGAATGGTAATACCCTGCAAGCTGGTACAGTAGTAGAATATGCCATAGGGAATGGTTGTAAGCCCGGCAGACAGCTTTACACTTTCCAAAGCGGAGCATCCGTAAAATACATAGCTGCCCATACTGGTTACCGAATCCGGCAGCTCTACGGATTTCAAAGCGGAGCAATACTGGAACGCACTGTATTCTATGGTCTGAAGGGTATCCGGCAGCTGGATTTCCGTCAGAGCCGAACAGCTCCGAAACGCCTCATATTCAATACGCGTCAGTGTTTCCGGCAGCTGAACTTTGCTCAGCTTGGAACATTGGCTAAAGGTGTCCTCCTGAATAGTTGTCAGTTCTGACCGGCTCAGATCCATGCTCTCCAATGCGGAACAGTTGTAGAATGCATAATCTCCCAGCCCGATAATACCGTCCGGCAGGTCCAGACTCTTCAGGGATTTGCAGCCATAAAATGCATATGCTCCGATAGACCCGATGCTCTCGGGCAGGTTCACCTGCTCCAGAGCAGAGCAGTTATAAAACAGAGAATTCGCCACACTGGTCACGCCTTCAGGCAGGGTTATCTGCTTGATGGCCGTTCCGCTTAGTGCAGAATTTCCTAGTTTGGTAAGACCGGCGGGCAGATCGATACTGGTCAAGGATGAACAGTTCGAGAAAGCGCTGTAGTCGATCTGTGTGACAGTGTCCGGCAGGGTAATGTCGGTCAGTGATTTGCAGCTTATAAACATACTCTCGGAAACCGCAGCCAGATTTGCAGGCAGCTGCACACTGGAAAGCTGGGTACAGTGAGAAAAAGCGCCGGATCCAATGGAGGTTACGGAATCTGGAATCACAACCTCCTTCAGGCTGCTGCAGCCAGAAAAAGCATTTGCACCGATACTGGTAATTGTATCCGGAATTTCAATCTGTTTGAGCTGAGCCATGCCATAGAACATCGAATCGGGAATGACAGTGAGATTTTGAGGAATCGTCATGGTCTCCAGCTTCGTTTCTGAAAAAGCACCTCCGCCGATGGTTTCCATGGTATCAGGCAGCTGTACGGCAGTCAGCGCCGTACAATTTGTAAATGCATTATTGCCTATGCGCTTGACACTCTCCGGCAGTACAAGCTCTGTCAGACTGGTGCAGTAGTAAAAAGCCAGATCATCAATGGATTCCAGCGTTTCCGGCAGCTGTACAGACGTCAGCATTCTGCAATATGCAAAGGAGTAATATCCGATGGACTTTACCCCCTCCGGAATAGTGATCTCCTGCAGAGAAGAGCAATTGTAAAATACCCATTCTCCGATAGAGACCAGCTGCTCCGGCAAAACCACAGTTGTCAGCTTGGAACAGTCAATAAACATGTAATTACTGAGTGCAGTAAGCTTAGAGGGCAGGGTCACGGAGGTGAGGCTAATACAGTTGTCAAATACGGATCCCCCCATGCTGGTGATGGAATCCGGCAGTTCCACGGATTCCATCACACTGCAATAGGCAAATACCGAATTGCCGAGGCTGGTGACAGTATCCGGAATGGTGATCTTTTTCAGCTTACCGCATTGGTAAAAAACAGTGTTTCCGATTGAAGTCAGGGAATCCGGCAGACTGATTTCCTCCAGACCTGCACAGTACGCAAACGTACTGTTCGGGAGCGTTTCCAGAGTATCCGGCAGCCGGACAGAGGTCAGACTGTCGCAGCTGTAAAAAGCGCTGGCACCAATCTGGGTGATACCGTCGGCGATGTTGACAGTCTGGAGGCCATCGCAGTTGAAAAAGCAGCCCTCTCCCAGTTCTACCCCTGCCGGAATATCCACCTGGGTCAAGCTTCCGCAGCTATTATATGCATTGCTGCCGATGCTTTTCAGATTAGCGGAAAACTCCACCTTTTCCAGGGAATAACAATTATAGAATGCCTGCTCACCAATGGCAGTGACACTCTTCGGCAGTACCGCAGTTTTTAATGCACTGCAGCCAAAAAACGCACTGGCCCCGACCTCGGTCAGCTCTGTGGGAAATACCACGGACTCCAGCGCAGTACAGCTACTGAAGACAGATGTTCCGATGATACCGGTTTCCCCGTTGAAGATCACCTGACGCAGTTTGTTACAGTAGGCAAAGGCTGCGCGGTTCAGCTGAACCCCATCCGGCAGCTCCAGCTGCTCCAGAGCAGTACATGAATGAAAGGCGGAATTGCCCACGGAAACCCCTGCAGGCAGGTCAATCCGGGTCAGCGCAGTGCAGCCATTGAACGCACTGTCTCCGATGGCGGTAACTGACGCAGGAACAACCAGATTCAACAGGGAGGTACAGGAAATGAAGGCTGCATTCTGGATAGTGGTCAGCGTATCTGGCAAATTCAGGTTAACGAGATTCTGGCAGCTTGCAAAGGCGCTGTTGCCGATGCTGACCAGACCTTTGCCAAAGTCCACATTCACCAGACCCTTGCAGCCGCTGAAGGCATAGGCGCCGATGGACGTAACCGTATCCGGAAGCGTAACGCCGGTCAGGGCAGTTTTTTCAAGGAATGCTTTTTGTCCGATTGCAGTAACTGTTTTTCCGTCGATGGTTTCCGGGAGCACCAGCACGGTATCCGTGCCGGTGTAGCCGGTGATCGTAACGGTGTCATCCGCATTCACAGTATAGTTGTACTGCGCAGAGGTCAGGGTCTCTGCGGTAATCTGCATCACCGCAGTCTTAAACAGATTGGTACACTCCGGACTCATCTGTGCGCCGACAATACTCAACGCAACAGCCATTGCCAAAGAGCGTCTGATATATTTATTCATTGCTTCCTCCTTCATTCATCAGAAACTCCGTGAAGGAAAGCGCCGGGTTTACCAGCTTTTCCGCACAGTAATTGAGGATCAGAATGGCATCCGCCAGGGTAATCTCGCTGTCACCGTTTACATCCGCAATCTTCTGCTGGGTATCATCCAGCGTGGTGGTATCCAGTACCCGGGCTGCGCACTCATCCAGAATCATGACAGCATCATTCATATTGATGTCACCATCCCGGTTCACATCCCCGGGGCTTGAGCTGGGCACGCTGCCGTTCAGATAAACCGCAACCAGCTCCTCGTTGTCGGAGGTATCGTACTCCTCCGCATCCGCAGACAGCTGAATCATAACGTATGGGTTGTCATCGGAAATGATGGTGTCATCCATCTCCACCATATACACTGCGCTCATGCCGGGCTGCAGTTCCTCCACAATCAGGGACAGTGCAGGCTCCTGGGATTCCTCAAAGTGATAGAGATCCAGGATACCGCCGGACGGAATCTGGCTTTCGTTGGTGACACGGATCATCAGGCTGGTGCCTGCGCCGGTTACCAGCTGGTCGGTTTCCATGGAAAGCTCCGTGTAGCCGATGCTGAAATCAGCGGTATTGTCCGCTTCGTTCACGTCGGTGGCATCCGGAACGGACACAACCACCCGATAGCTTGTTTTCGCCATATTCTGGGGCACATCCAAAGCAGTGCTCAGCACATCGGACATGCCGGAAAGAATGGAGGTTTCCACATTCTGCGTGCTGACCAGCGTGCCCTCTGCTGTGTAGACGGCAAGAGAGATCGCACTGACGGTATGGTCTCCCCGGTTAGTGACCGTCACATCCAGAGGCAGCTTGCCGCCGGGCTGGATCAGACTAAAATCGTATTCCACCTTATCGGCAGAAAGATCAGTAACCCAGCCGTGCAGCAATGCGCATAGTGCACTGTTGACCAGCACGTCGTCCTCTGTAATGGTAACGGTCTGCTGCAGCATGGTCATCAGCAGCTGGTCGCCGCATGCTGCCACACCTGCGCCGCAGATATAGCTCTCTGTATCAGTCAGCTGTACCGGTGTGCCCCATGCCTGCAAAGCAGCGTCATACCGGATCATATACAATGCAGAGCCGGACTGAACCGCTCCTGTATAAACAATAGCATCTTCAAGCACCGTATAGGCATCCGTAAATCCGCTGATGCCCTGGGCAAAAAACTGTGCGGTTTCCTTACCGTCCGCTGTGCAGCTCAGATTATAGTGGTCATACCAGATCAGCAAGGGCTCCTCAGACCAGGCAGGCTGTGCAAAGCAGGGAGCGGATACACAGCCGGTTACAACCTGCTGCTGTGTGCCGTCTGCTGCAATCAGCGTCAGCGTTCTGTCCTCGGATGTGGTCAGATCATCATCTCCGTCGGTGATGCAGGCAACCGAAACGCCGCTTGCCAGCTTGCCGATCTGCAGTGCAGTCACTGCGGTCAGATCGGAGGCCAGTGCAGCAGGCTCGCTCCAGGTACCCTCGTTGCATACGCTGTACAGAATGGTGTTTTCGCCGGTACAGCCGAAATAGTCACCCTCCGCATTGGACACCCATGCGGCATAAATGAGGCCTCCCTCTGCAAAGACAGCGGGAATGGAGTTGCAGCTGTTTTCCGGCACGGTCATTGCCGTAATGCCGTCAAAGCACTGCTCCTGTGCATTGAATACTGCACAGGTTACCCCCAGGGATGCTGCATAGTTCGCAACAGTAAGCTCGCTGTCCGCACCGAACACCTGATTTGCTTCCTGATAGGTCAGATAAATGCCATCCGCATTGCCGGACAGACAGGGCTGATAATCCCCTGTTTCGTTTGCATCCACCGGCTGGGGATTGCTCCAGGTGCCGGTTTCCGGACTGTATATCGCATACATCAGTCTGGACGCATCATATACGCTGCGTGCCGGATCCTTTTCCAGATAAACCAGCACATAGTTCGTGCCGTCCGTTGCCAGCTGCGGATCCGCAGCGTCATTGGTTTCCGCCAGCAAAGTCTTTACCTTATCCGGCTCCAGCTTACTGCCGCCAAGCCACTTGGAAACAGTCTGAGGCGCTTCGCCGACAGAGTAGGCCGATGTGTCGTAGAGCGGCGCAAGATAGCTGGGCGCAGCATCCTGTCCTCCATTGGCAAGCCCCGGATTGGTATACAGATGCCAGGTCTGGCTTGCCCATGCCTTCTTGTACTCAAAGGGACCCACATAGGCCCGGAAGCCCAGCTCACCGGTCAGATCCAGCGTATTGATCCGGGGACCGGAATCATCGGAGGTGTCATACAGCTGCATGTCAAGATCCAGCTCTGCACCGCCGTAAACACCGAGGGCCGCAATATCAGAGAAGCCGACGCCGCCGAATACTTCAATACCCAGAGTACCCTGTGCAGTCACCTTGGCGTCCATAGACCAGCCATTCGTGTAATCATAGGTAAACTTGAGGGTAGAGCCGGCTACCACCTTGCCCTTCAGTCCCAGCTCTGCGGTTACCGGAATCACCCAGACAGCAGTCTGATAGCTGAAATCCACACCGGCTTCAATGCCTATGTAGAGGTAACCGGTCAGAATAGCCTTATCCGCATTGCTGAAATCGCCTTCCACATAGCCGCCGCCAAGCACCTTGACCTCTGCCTTGCCCAGTTTAATCTTGTCGGTGACAATGGACTTGTCGTTGAGCAAATCCGACGGAGAACGCTTCAGATTGGTTTTCAGCTTCTCAAAATCCTCGTCAAACTTCTGCATGGCGTCCTTATCTTCCTGATTGGTAACCACGGGAAGATCCACATTGACGCCGATCCGGATCTTGTTTTCACTGATACAGATGTTCAGATGCTCCAGGAACGGAGGAACCGGAATCTTCACGGAAGAGCCGCCGAAGAAGGGAATGGAATCGCTGATATCAAAGCTCAGCGCATCCCCTGAGAATTCAAATTTCAAATCCTTGGCCGTAGGATCTGGCAGAATGGTCAGGTTGATCCTGGTGTCATAGGTAGCACCATTGGGCTGATATACCCGGATCGTCAGCGTGTCACCGGATTCCATTTCCTTGAAATCCGTCACCTTCAGAAGATTAAACGCAAATTCTCCGCTTTCATCAGTATAGACGCTCTTGATTACAGTGCTGTCCTGAACCAGCTCGCATTTTACCCTTTCATTTTTGCCAATTGCGCCTTCAATGCTGAAACTCAGCTCCTTGTTGCCCATATTCAGACGCTTGTATCCGGTCAGCAGATTGCAGGTGCCGACCTTTTTGTACATCGCCCGGATCAATGCGTATTCGCTGCTGGACTCACCATTGAGCATAATGGTATCCGTGCCGAAATACCGCAGCTTATAGCTGCTTTGCGTATAGCTCCGGTAGCTGTCGGCGGAAACCCGGATGCCCACCGTGTCAGAGCCGTCCGCCGGCCGGTCAAAGGTAGCCCGCCCGAACTGGTCCGCCGTTACGGTCTTGGTGGTTTTGTTCGGATAAGTAATCTCCACGGTTGCACCGGGAATCCATCTGCCCGCAGCATTCACTGCGGCGATCACATACTGCTTGGTCAGATCCACATTATCATCCACCCGGACATTGGAGGTAATTCCCTCATACTCTCCGCCCTGGAGCAGATGAATGCTGTCCACCATGCGCAGGGACACGGGGAAGTTACTGTTGGACAGGGCGCTGACCACTGCATCCAGCAGCTTTACCGTGGAACGTGCAAACAGCTGTCCCGGTACGATATTCCGTATGGAGTACACCACGCTGAGGGCATAGCCGGGGCGCAGCTCGTCAATGGATTCCGTAAGATCAATCAGCTCCATGCTGCCGTCCGGGGAAATAATCCGTGCCTGGATGGGTTTCCCCTCTATGGTGCGTTCATTATCCATCACCTGCACCAGAATATCACCCACGGAAGATCCTACTTTGTACACAGAAGTGTCCGTATTGTTCTTCATCTGCACTTCAAAATATGTCTTGTTGTTGGTAGTCGCCAGAGGCACGTTAATGGTAATGCCCACAGCGGTTTCGCCGTAAACCTTGATGGGCTCCTCGCTGACAAAGGTTGTTTCAACCTTTTCGTTGAACTGATCCAGGGTGCCGCTGAAATCTGCGGACAGATAATATTCACCCTGATGATCGCCCCGGATAATCCAGGACAGGGTTTTCTGGGTCTGGCCGGGAATGCTGGGAATATTCACAATGCGGCTGTCGCAGCTTGCTGCGGACTCCATCAGCGTAAGTCCCTGGGGCACATTCAGTGTCACCGTGCTGTCGGAAATATTGAACTCTGCATCCGCATTGTTGATGATGTGCAGCTGAACGTCAAAGAATTCCTTCAGATAGCTTACATTAACCGGTACACTCAGCAGCGCGATGGTGCTGACCTCTCCGGTGTCCTCATCGTAACGGACGTAAACCGGTTCATAATTTGTAGAACCGTCTACGGTATGGGAGGTAATAATCGTCCGGGTACGGTTGTTTACAAACATTTCAATAGACTGCTTCTTCTTCCCGGAATCCGTGGTGATCTCGTACGTCAGATCCACGTTGATCTGTACGATCTGCTGATTTTCCGGCTGGGTGATGTCAATGCCTGCAGCAATGATTTCATCCAGGGTCATGCGCTTGATCTCAAACTCCGCAGACACGATATACTGCTCCACCACAGCAAAGAAGAAGGAATTCTCCTCCCCGGCAGTCACCACACAGCTTTTTACCTGGGGCAGATAACCGTCTCCGTACACACCGATATCATGAACGCCGGCCGGTGCCTGGATGGTCACGATACCCCGGCTGTCCGCCACATACTTGGTCTGGGCATCAGTGCCGAAGTCCATGTATACGCCGATGTTTGACGCAGGCTTCCCGTCGGTGGTCTGTACCTCTACGGTAACTGTGCCCAGCAGCTGACGCTCCACAACCTGTATGCTGCGGGTCAGAACGCTGACCAGTCCGAATTCATTGGTACAGGTGAGCTTCACCTGATAAACGCCGGTTTCAGCGTAGGTATGCGCGAATTTGGCCGTTTCCGGAGAAGCTGCCTTTTCCAGTGTACCGTCTCCGTATTCGATCACCAGGGAGTTGAGCAGGCCCTGGTCCTTACTGCCGCTGGCGTCAAAGACATATGCAACCCCCTGCTCCATGGCCGTATCACAGCGCAGTGCGGCAACCGGCTTTGTATGTACCGATACAGCACCGCTGACACGGGAGGAGGAGTTGCCGTTGTAATTTACAGATACAATTTTATAGGTATAGGTTCCGGCGGTGCTGAGATTCTCGTCGGCAAATTCATAGCTGCCGTCCATCCCCGGATCCACTGCCCTGGTGCCGATCAGCTCGTAGCTGCCGGTGCCGATCTTCCGGAAGATCCGGTAGCCGCTGGTCTGGTCGGATTCATTGGCCGTCCACTTGACCACATTGGCGGTTTCCGTCTGCTCCACGGTAACCTTGGTCAGCGAAGTCACCGCATTGTTGATCCTGTATGCGGAATATGCATATTCGCTGACATTGCCGCTCCGGTCAGTTGCCTGTACACGGATATAGATGGTGGTGCCGTCCACAAGCAACACATTGGGAATCTCTACAGTGGCAAACAGATAATAGTCAGTCAGATTGACGAATTTCTGGAGTGTCTGATAGGTTTCAGCATCCGGATCCGTCTTGTACTCCACGATAAGACTGGACAACAGCAGATTATCAGACGCCAGAATACCAATGGAGTGATTGTTTGCACTCAGCTCGCTGCCGGTTTCCGGACTGATGCTCTGGATCTCCGGCAGAGTGGTATCCTCCTGCAGGCGGGCAGAAACCAGATTGGAGGGCTCGCTTTCATTGCCTGCAATATCCACCGCAGTTACCTGATACCGGTACTGTTCGCCGGTGGCCACCTGCCGGTCAAAGCAGTTCAGGTACCGGATCTTATCGTAAAGCAGACGGAACTCCCCGTCCTCCCCGTCCGCACGGTAAAGCCGGTAGTAATCCACGTCCTTGTCTGCTTCTTCCCATTGCAGCTCGATGCAGGAGTCATTCTCCAGCGCAATCAGGGTATCCATAGCTGCGGGAGCAGTCCGGTCCACCATATACGCATATACGGCCGCATTCTCCACCGTTCCCGTATTGCCAGCCAGATCGGCCGCATAGGCCCGCACATAGAGGGTACCCTCCGGATAGCCGGACACATCCAGGGTATAGGAAGCAGTAAAGCTTCTGCCCGCTGCCTGATTTTCAATGGTTGCAACCTTCTTCCAGGTCTTCTGATCCGTGGAAGCCTCTAGGGTGACGGATGCAACGGAATAATCATCCGATGCAGTCACACGCAGCGGAATGGATGCTGCAAAATAGCTGGGCTCCGGCAGAATGGAAATGATGGCCGGCGCCGTGGAATCCTCCGGGGTAGTAAAGGTCAGAGGCTCGGAGAATGCACCCACATTGCCGTAGATGTCCTCTGCCGCAACTGTTACGGAATAGGTTTCGCCGGGCTTGAGACCGCTCAGATTGATGCCCAGAGTATTGTATATATACCGGGTGATGTACTTGTCACTGTCCGCTACCCCATATCTGACGATAAAGCGGCGCAGATCCTGATCCGCAACATCCTCCCAGGCCACTGTGGCTGTGGTGGCGCCGGATGCCTTCAGGATCAGTCCGCCGACCTGCTCCGGTCCCTTGTTGTCGATGGCATAAATATTGATATTCGCACCGCTGCTTTCGTTGCCTGCGTAATCATAGGCAATAGCCTTGATCTGCACAGAAGCCTCCTCGTAGCCGGTGGTATCAAAATGATAGCTTATATTGTCTCCGCTGGCAGTAAACAGCTCCGTCCAGGTTTCGCCCTCATCATCCGACAGAAAACAGGTAATTTTGGAAATACCGATATTATCCTGAGCCTTCACGTTGAGGGTTACAACGGAGGTGAGCACCGTGCCGCTGCCGGGCAGGAACAGGGTAATTTCCGGGCTGGTCTGATCCACATGGGCAGAACCGCTGACTTCTGCGGAGAAGGCGCCCTCCAGGCCGTACTTATCCACAGCTGCAATAATGTAGAAGTACTCCAGACCGGTCTGTACGTCCTTGTCCACATACTTCAGGGTGGAACGTCCCTCCACATAGGCAAGCTCGCTATAGTTGCTGGTAGCAGTCCGCCGGTAAATCCGGTAGCCTGTTACCTTCAGCTCTGCAGCAATGCCCCAGGTGAGCTCATTCTGCTCATCCCCGGGAATCACAGTAAAGCCGAACACCTCTGCCGGAGGCGTGTTGTCCACCTGAACAGAAGTTTCAGCCGATGCCTCCGCACCGTCCACATCCGTCAGGCTCAGCCCCAGCTTGTAGGTGCCGGTTTCAAGATCGGACAGCTGCCATCTGACCTGCAGCTCGGAAAAGCTCTCGTCCTTCCCCTGGCTGATGATCGTGCGGCTGCCCTCTTCATCCACACAATACAGGGCATATTCCTTTGCCCGTACTGCATGCTCCAGCAGACAGGTCACAAGGGTTGACTTGCCGCCTACTGCGTTTTTTTCGTCCGGCAGGCTGATGGACTGGATAACCGGTGCCGCCGGGGTTACGGTAATGGTGCGGGAGGGTGCGGACAGGTAGTCCGTGCCGTATGCCTGCACGCTGTACAGATAGCTCTTTCCGGTTTCCAGCTCCTTGTCGTCAAAGAACAGCTCCTCTGTCCTGCCGATCTCCTCACCGTCCCGGCTGATAATATAGCCGCTAACCTTGTCCGCATTAAAGGGCATGCTCCAGGTCAGCTGCAGGGATTTGGAATTCAGCTCCGATGCCCGCAGGTAAACCGGCTTGGTTTCCATATCCACGGTTACACCGCCGGTGACAGCCTGGTAAGCATATTCCTGGTAGCTGCTGTTAAAGAAGTCTGCGTTTACCACGGATACACCGTAATCGCCGTAAGCTTCCGGCGGCAGGGTCACGGTGATGGTTGCCAGGGTGCCCCGGTATGCGGGTTCTCCCCCATACATGCCATAGAGCTTCAGTGCGCCCTCCTCCTGGACCCACTGTGCAGAACCGGTACAGGATACCTCCTCCACCGTCAGCGCAGTATCCAGTGACAGCTTCACCTCGTATGCGGCAACGTCCATCTCCCAGTCCGCCAGGCTGACCGCAATGGTAGCCTGCTCGCCTGCATACCCGGTAGTGGAGCTGACGTTCAGATCCACACGGTCTGAAGCGGCCGCCTCCTCCGGTACAGTTGCCTTGCTGCCGTTGATGGCGTCCCTGACAGCCATCAGGTCCCGTACGTCGATGACCTCATCGCCGTACACATTGAGCGCTTTGTTGTCTGCTGTGACAGCTGCGGTGCCGGCGGTGCTGCCGATTGCTTCGAGAATCAGCGCACAGTCCTGCTCGTCAACCTTTTTGTCACCGTTGACGTCCGCCGAGCCGATAGTTACGGTGGAGATCAGATCATCCGCAAAGACCGCCAGGCTGTCAAATGGCGCTGCCATGGTCAACATGGTAGCTGCCAGCAGTGCAGACATGCTCCGTTTGAAAAACATGTTCATATTCTGCCCCATTTCCTAAAAGTTTTGCAAAACTATGGCTTCGGTAACACTGCACAAAGCATCCGGAACCTGCTTTGTGCAAGGTTACACTGTTTTGCTCATAGTTTTACATTATAATGATAACATATAATGTGCTTCGAGTCAATAAAAAAACTTCCTATATTTTATACGAACCGGAACCATTTTCCCCGAAATAATACAAAAACGGCACAGAACACACTGTGCCGTTTTTTTGGTATTTTAAGAAGCCTTGCCAAGCTCGGAGGCTTCAATCAGATGTGCCAGATACCGGGCAATTGCGGTGGCGTCGTCCATATCCACATTGCCGTCCTTGACGCAGTCCGCATTCACCAGTCCCTGCTCGCTGATGGTTTTTACGTTCTCATCCTGAGCAATGTACCGGGAAAGCAGCACAACGTCTGCGATCTCCACCTTACCGTTGCAGTCCACATCCCCATACAGGGTCTGGTCCTCCGGCGCACCCTCCGGTGCAATGCCCCATACATGCTCACCATCCACATACATGGTGATCTGGTCGTATTCCGTCAGCGCCTCCGCCAGGGTCACACCCAGCTCATCACAGGTGGACAGTCCGGAACGGCTGTAGTCATTGGTAGGATCCCAGATAAAGGTGTACTCCTCGTTCTGAACCTGTGCCATCAGTGCAAACTGGAACTGCATGGTGCCGTAGAATTCATAATCCGCCCAGGTCATCTCAATGTAGCAATCCCCCTGGTCGTTGTACTGCACCACCTCATAGGTAACCTCGTATTTTCCGTCGGTGTTGGACTTCATGGCATCATAGTCCACCCGGACAGTCAGGTCGTCAATGGTCTGGCCATTCTTCAACAGCTCTGCAATGCTGAAGTAATAGCGCACCTTGGCCTCTTTCAGATAATGAGGCGGCAGGAAGCTGGAGTTGTCAATCTCCACCAGAACCTGGGTGGCCATATTGTCCTCCTGACCGATGGAGGCCTTCAGGGTATACTCCACAATGTCGCCCTTCATGGATGCTTCAGAGGGAGGGAAGTTCTCCTGGGGGAGCATATCCTCCGTGCCGCAGTAGGTGTAAAGACCTGCGCATGCCCCAACGAACCCTGCATTATAGTCCACGGCAACCTCGTTGTAGATGTAGTCCTTGGTGATGTCACGATGCCAGTCACTGGAATCAGGGCCGCCCACCAGCGCACCCCATAGTACATGGGTCTGTGTCTCCGGATCGTCCATATTCAGAGTCTTGGAGCCGTGTGCTGCACGGTGATGGGGATGGCTTGCAGCCGTGGGAGAATAGCCCACAATATACGGACGATTCATGGGGTTTTTACCCATGATATATTCCATTTGCCCTGCCGCCCAGTCCACAAAGGTGGTATCGCCGGTCTCCTTTGCGTAAACACAGGCGCAAAGCTGTGCGGCAGTATCATAACGTGCAGAACCGTATTCATTCAGCATGGAGAAGCCCGCAGGGGTCTTTGCCAGAAATGCGCCATCCTTAGTGGGGAGATCTGCGATTTCTTCCGCGGTAATGGTGGTATTCCAGATCTCATCGTCCAGGCCGAAATCCTTGTGGGATGTGACGGCGGGTACGCCTGCCGCCATGGTAACATTGTTCCGCTCCGCTTTGGCAGGTGCTGCCGCAGCATCCTGCTCGTTCATGCCGGACCAGTACTCCAGATTCCACCGGAAAATGTACCAGTCACGGGAGATGTTGGTGATGGGCGCCAGCTTTGCAAATACGCCGCCCCAGACGGTATCCCAGCAGTGTACCCAGATGTTCTGCCAGCAGTTTCCGGTATCCGCAATAATGCGCTTCAAGTAACCGGTGTAGGGGTGCGCACCCATATCACCGCTGATCGTTTCGTCCACATGGATAATGTCGTCAATGTAGTCCCATTCGCCGGTGCATTCATACAGCCAAACCGCAGCCCATGCCAGCTCGTCATAGTCGTAGCTGGAGGTGTAGAAGCCGCCGTCATAACCCAGACTGGTAACCTTCATGCCCTCTATTTCAGCATGGGTCTTGACTGCAAAATCATACAGGGCAATTGCCTTCTGGAGACTCTCCTCTGCATATTCCGGCTCGGTATCCTTAAAGTTCAGATAGTTGATGGCCAGGGACGCCGCCGTGCCTGCACACATATCGGATGCAGGAGTATCCACAGTGGCAAAATAAGCAGGACGGGCAAAATCCAGCAGGTTTTCATTCTGCAGCTCCGGGGCAATCCAGTAGTTGTGGTCAATGTTACCCTCACCCACCTGGTAGCAGTATGCCACGACCTGGCCGTTTTCGTCCAGATAGGTGTTCTTCATGTAGAAATCGTTGAACCAGTGCAGAATATCCTCCACATGGGCCTGGTTGCCGGTTTCCACATAAGCATCCCGGAATTCATAGTAGCCCCAGCCCACGGTGGAAGCCGCATAGCTGCCAGGCAGACAGAATTTCACGTGGTCGCCTGCGTCATGCATACCGCCGGAGCAGTCAATCAGTCCGTCCCCGTCCGGATCCAGCAGCCAGCTGTATTCGTCGATAAACTCCTGTGAAAGGTTCGTGCCCTTGAAATCCTCCCCCATGGGCTTGAGGGGAATGGTCGCATCCTCCACATGGCAGTCACCCCGCCACTCCAGATTACCTCCGGTAATGCCGGGGCCGCACTTGTTGGCGTCATAAAAATACAGGGAATACTGCAGTGCTTTGGCAAAATTCACCTCTACGTCATCATAGCTAAAGCTGTCCGGATCCGGGAATACCCGTTCCTCCTCCGTAACCTCCGGCGGTTTTTCTCCTGCATCCGCAAAAACGGGCATTACCGTAGTAGCCGCCATGACTGCCGCAGTACAAAGACTGCATGCAGCAATGAGAACCTGCTTGCTGAGTTTGACCTTCATGCTGCTCTTTCCCTCCTGTTTCGTTGCATCACTTCTGCGTCATCGCCTGGATTCTCTGCATCGTTTCCAGGCACATCCGGCTGTTGTGATAAGGGCATTTCCAGGGGCCAGCCATGTCAAAATCCTGCATAGGCACGTTGTCAAACGCCACCTCCGCATACCATTCACTGCCCTGCCGGCGGTCAATCTGGTATGTGCGGATATACTGCCACAGCTGCTGGGCCGTATGGAAGAATGCGGGGTCACCACTGAGCTGATACGCATTGAGAAATCCCACAACGCCTTCTGCCTGTACCCACCAGATACGCTTTTTGTTGATGCTTCCTGCCGCATACTCATCATTCAGCGCACCCTGCTCCAGGGCGCAGGACTGAATTTTTCCGGCGATCCGGACGGCAATCTCCGAAAACGCCGTTGTATATGTTTCATCCTCCAGCACTTCACAGGCACGGGTCAGAAGCCAGCTTGCCTCAATGTCATGGCCGTAGGAATAAACATCCCCGATTTCGTTCCACTGTCCGTCAAAGAAAACACGCAGTGCACACCGGTCGGGATCATAAATCCGTTCCCGGGTAAGATCCAGCAGCCAGCGCAGCCGCTGAGCAACCCGCTGCTGCCCGGTCACCCTGTACAGCTCTGTATAGGCTTCGATGAGATGCAGCACCGTGTTCATGGTCTTGACCGCATGGAGCCCGTTTTCAGAAAGGAATTCGTTGTCCGCCGGCTGCCAGTCCCGGGAAAAGGCTTCCCCGTAGCCGTAAGCATCCGGTGTTTTCTCTTCAATGGTGTCAAACAGCTCTGTTGCAAGCTCCAGGGCAGTCTTGTCTCCGCTTGCCCGGTAATATGCACACAGGCCATAAATACAGAACGCCTGGTTGTAGGTATGCTTGATGGTCTCACAGGGCTCCCCCTGTGCGGTTACGGACCAGAACATACCGCCGTACTGTGTATCATAGCAATGCTCCCGCAGAAAACGGTATGCATGTGCTGCATGCTCCAGCAGGGAAGGATCCTGCTGGGCAAGATACGCACTGGAGTATGCCCAGAGAATCCGGGCATGGAGGATCACACCCTTGGGCGCATCCGGATACAGCTTCAGCGCCGTATCCATTCTGCCGTAAAAGCCGCCGCGGGGGTCCTGGAGCTTGTTCCAGAAGGGCAGGATATGCCCCGTCAGCTCCTCCTGGCATTCCGCAGCCAGTGTCTTGGCTTGTTCTGTTATTCCTTCATTCCGCAACATAATTTATACTTCTTTCCGCTGCCGCAAGGGCAGGGCTCATTGGGTCCAATCTTCTTTTTTGCCGGAGCATTGGAAAAGCTTCCGTCTCCTGCTCCTGCATTGGGTGCATCCGGCTTGGCAACCTGCTCACGCTCCGGCACCTGGTTCTGCTGCAGCTGAACCGTCAGCAACAAGCGGACAGTATCCTCTCGGATGGATTCGATCATGGCGTCGAACATATCCATACCTTCAAAACGATACTCTACAACCGGGTTCTTGTTGCCCATTGCCCGCAGGCCGATACCCCGCTTCAGCTCATCCATATCGTCAATATGGGCCATCCACTTGGTATCTACAACCTTCAGCAGGATCACACGCTCCAGCTCACGCAGGGTCTCCGGACCATACTGCTTCTCCCGGTCGTCATAGGTTTTCAGTGTGCGCTCCGTGAGAATTTTCTTGATCTCGTCCTTGGTGATGGCCTCGAATTCCTCACCCTCATATTCCAGATCCCCGTCTCCGGTAATCCAGCCCATGAAGTGGTCGCGGAGACCGATCAGGTTCCAGTCTTCCTTGTTGTCGTCATCGATCAGGTACTGATCCACGGTAGAGTCGATCAGTTCCTCCATCATCTTGATAATGTACTCGTGAATATCGTCTCCGTTCAGCACGGTAGCACGCTGCTCGTAGATGATCTCACGCTGCTTGTTCATTACATCGTCGTAGTTGAGCACGTTCTTGCGGATGGAGAAGTTTCTGCCCTCCACCTTCTTCTGGGAGGATTCGATAATCTTGGTCAGCATCTTGCTTTCAATGGGCATGTTTTCTTCCACGTTCAAAGTCCGCATCATGTTTTCCAGACGCTCGCCTGCAAAGATCCGCATCAGGTCATCCTCCACGGACAGGAAGAAGCAGCTTTCGCCCTCGTCGCCCTGACGGCCGGAACGGCCCCGGAGCTGGTTATCGATACGGCGGGATTCATGCCGCTCCGTACCCAGGATATAAAGGCCGCCGGCCTTCTTGACCTCTACCGCCTTTTCCTTGACCTCAGCTCCGAACTTGTCATACAGCTCCTTGTAAACGGCTCTTGCCGCCAGAATCTGTTCATCGTCCGTATCCGCATAGCCCACAGCCTCGTTGATGATGTCATCCTCATAGCCCTGCTTGCGCATTTCCGCCTTTGCAAGAAATTCTGCGTTACCGCCCAGCATAATATCGGTACCACGGCCCGCCATATTGGTGGCAATGGTCACAGCACCCAGCTTACCTGCCTGTGCGACGATCTCCGCCTCACGGGCATGCTGCTTTGCGTTCAGCACATTGTGCTTGATGCCCTTCCGGGTCAGCATCCGGGATAAAAGCTCGGACTTTTCAATAGAGATAGTACCTACCAGCACCGGCTGACCCTTGGCATGGCACTCACACACCTGGTCAATGATAGCCTCAAACTTGCCCTTTTCGGTTCTGTAGATCCGGTCCTCATGGTCGATACGCTGCACCGGCTTGTTGGTGGGAATTGCAATGACGTCCAGCTTATAGATTTCCTTGAATTCGTCTTCCTCGGTCATAGCCGTACCGGTCATACCGGACAGCTTGTTATACAGACGGAAGTAATTCTGGAAGGTGATAGTTGCCAGAGTTTTGCTCTCATTGGCGATCTTCACGCCCTCCTTGGCCTCGATCGCCTGATGCAGACCGTCATTGAAGCGTCTGCCCAGCATCAGACGGCCGGTAAATTCATCTACAATGATGACCTCTCCGTCCTTGACCACATAGTCAATGTCCGCATGCATGATGCCGTTTGCCTTCAGGGCCTGGTTGATATGATGCAGCAGGGTCATATTGTCAGGATCCATCAGATTTGCCACATTGAAGTACTTTTCAGCCTTCCGCACACCCCGGCGTGTGATGGTGGCAGTCTTTGCCTTTTCGTCGATGATGTAATCCGCCTCTTCGTTGACCTCGTCCTGGTCCAGCTTGTCGTCCATCTCCACCACGGTGGTAGAGGTCAGGGTCTTGGCGAACTTGTCCACAACCGTGTAAAGCTCCGTGGACTTATCCCCCCGGCCGGAAATAATCAGCGGCGTTCTAGCCTCGTCGATGAGGATGGAGTCCACCTCGTCCACGATGGCAAAATTATGTCCCCGCTGTACCTTATCCTTCTTGTAGATGACCATATTGTCACGGAGATAATCAAAGCCCAGTTCATTGTTGGTGCCGTAGGTAATATCACAGTTGTATGCTGCCCGGCGCTGGTCATTGTTCAGCCCGTGCAGGATACAGCCAACGGTCAGACCCATGAAACGGTGCACCTTGCCCATTTCCTCGGACTGGGTCTTTGCCAGATAGTCATTGACGGTGACTACGTGAACGCCCTCTCCGGACAGTGCATTCAGATAGGATGCTACACAGGCTACCAGGGTTTTACCTTCACCGGTTTTCATTTCGGCAATTCTGCCCTGGTGCAGTACGGTGGCACCGATCAGCTGAACGGGAAAGGGACGCTTGCCCAGCACACGGTCAGCTGCCTCCCGGACTGCTGCAAAAGCCTCCGGAAGAATATCATCCAGGGTCTCACCGTTTTTCAGCCTCTCCCGGAACCTCACTGTCTGTTCCTTCAGTGTGGCATCGGACATGGATTTGTATTCATCCTCCAGATCCAGTATCCTGTTCTTGATCGGTTCAATCCGAGCCAGCTCCTTTGTACTGTAGGAGCCGAAAATGCGTTCAAAAATACCCATTCAATTTTCCGCCTTTACTGTTGTATACTTTGTGGTTTTCTTTTTTTCTGATTCACAAACACATAACATAAGTTTACAATGCTTATGCTTATTTGTCAAGTCTTTTGGGGAATTTATCGTGAAAATCCAAGCACAGATCCTGCAGAGGACAGCCCTCGCACCTGGGACTGCGGGCCCGGCAGATCTCCCGGCCGAACAGCACGATCCTGTGACAGAAATCCGAAGCACGCTCCGGCTCCAGCAGCTTCCACAGATCCGCTTCCACCTTGGCAGGCTCCTTATGCTTCGTCAGCCCCAGCCGTCCGCAGATGCGGATACAATGGGTATCCGTTACCACTGCCGGTTTGCCGAAAATATCCCCCATCAGCAGATTTGCTGTTTTCCGGCCGATGCCCGGCAGGGTCAGCAGCTCCTCCATCGTTCCTGGCAGCTCTCCGCCATAAACCTCAATCAGCCGCCGGCACATGCCGATGATGCTCTGTGCCTTGGTGTGAAAAAAGCCGCAGGGACGGATGTCCCGCTCCAGCTCCTCCAGCTTCGCATTCGCAAAAGCCTCCAGGGTGGGATATTTTTTAAACAGGGTTTCTGTCACAATATTCACTCTTGCATCCGTACACTGGGCAGAAAGCCTTGCTGCAATCATCAATTCATAGGGCTTTTCATAGTGCAGTGCACAGACTGCCTCCGGATAGAACTGCTCCAGCCGGTCACATACCGCCCGGGCACGCTGGGTTCTGGTCATGTTCCTTCCTCCTTCAATCCAGACAATACCGCAGAATGCAGGCATTACATCAGCAGTACATGATTAGTATACCATATTTCCGTCTCCCCCGCAAGCCTATTGCGGCAATCCTGTACTTGTGACAATCCTACACAAAGCAAGCAGGATATTGCCTTGACTTTTTCCCTGCTCTGGGTTATACTGAACCCAACAAACAGAAAGAAGGTACTTTATGTCTATTCAAACCATCCCTCTCAGCGTCCCCTATGAAAAAGCAGGACTGGATGCGGCAGGACTGCATCCCACCCTCACCGCAGTGACCCTGGATGCCAGCAAGGAAATCGGCATCAAGCAGCACAGCGCCGTAATTCTCTGCCCCGGCGGCGGCTATGAATTCTGCTCGGACCGGGAAGCAGAACCCATTGCCATGCGCTTTGCCGGCTACGGCATCCAGGCCTTTGTGCTCCGCTACAGCGTAGTAAACAAGCCCTTTCCCACTGCCCTGCTGGAGCTGGCAGCAGCAGTCAGCTACGTCCGCAGCCATGCGGAGGAATATGACATTCACCCAGACCGTATTGCGGTATGCGGCTTTTCTGCCGGAGGACATCTGGCCGCAAGCCTGGGCGTATTCTGGAGCAGCAATCTGATTACCGGCGTATTCGGTACACCGGATGTCTGCCGCCCCAACGGTCTGATTCTATCCTATCCGGTCATTACAGCAGGACAGTATCAGCATGCCGGTTCTATTGACAATATCATCGGGGAAAACCCGGCTCCGGAAAAGCGGGAGCTGGTTTCCCTGGAAAAACAGATCACCCCGGATGTGCCGCCCACATTCCTGTGGCACTGTGCAGACGACGGGCTGGTTCCGGTGCAGAACAGCCTGCTGTTCATGGAGGGGCTGAGTCTTGCGGGAGTGCCCTATGAGGCACATATCTACCCCAAAGGAGGTCATGGGCTTGCTCTGGCGGATCAGACCACTGCCATGGGCACCTGGCACCTGAATCAGGACTGCGCCGGATGGTTCTCCCTGGCGGTCAGCTGGATCAACCGGATGCTGGGCACCCCAAAGCTGGCGGACGCATAATCCATAGGGAAACGGACACTGCAGCTGCTGCAATGTCCGTTTTTTGGTATTTCTTATCCTCTGACCCTGCGAATGTATTACCCCTGTACTTTTCCCCCGGAACGGGACGCTGCATCCTCCCGTTCTGTATACTTCTCTTTCAAGTACCAGATCTGCCAGTCCGTCAATCAATAGACACGCCCAAAAGATTGCTGTTTTATATATTGACAGAAGGCTCTGATTCCTGTATACTACAAATATACCTGTAATACTGTGTGGCAATGCCCCCGGGGCTGCCTGTGGAAAGGAACGATTATGAAAAAAAGCAAATGGATCTCCCTGTTGCTTGCAGCGGCATGCAGCGCCTCCGCTGTTTCCTGCAGCAAGGATACCTCTTCCGGCGATACTATGCGTGACATCTCCACCGCCCAGGTGGTCAAGGAGATGGGCGTCGGCTGGAATCTGGGCAATACGCTGGAAGCATGCGGAGACTGGATCAGCAGCACATCCGTAGAAAGCTATGAAACCGCCTGGGGCAATCCGGTCACAACCAAGGAAATCATCGACGGCATTGCCGGTGCCGGTTTCAAGTCCGTCCGGATCCCGGTGGCCTGGAGCAATATGATGGCGGAGGATTACACCATCGACGCCTCCCTGATCGCCCGGGTCAAGGAAGTCACCGGCTATGTGCTGGACAATGACATGTACGCCATCATCAACATTCACTGGGACCAGGGCTGGATCTCCAAGGCGGATGAAAACCATGACGGCACGCTGGAGAAATACAAAGCCGTGTGGAAACAGGTTTCCGAAGAATTTTCCGGATACAGTGACAAGCTGATCTTTGAATCCCTCAACGAGGAGGGAGTCTATGACAACACCTGGAACCGCTATACCAATGCCGGTGACAAGGAAAAGGCATACGGCCTGCTCAACGAGCTGAACCAGACCTTTGTGGATCTGGTGCGGGATTCCGGCGGCAACAACGGCAAGCGGCACCTGCTGATTGCCGGCTATGCAACGGACGTGGATCTGACCTG
>JALELB010000027.1 GCA_022768805.1 Ruminococcus sp. | reverse complement strand
GAGCCGCCGGCTGCTGTATTCCGGCATGATCTTCTCCAGCTCCTCCACCTTTGCACCGAAGATATAGTTGTTCTCCTCTCCGGCTTCCTCCACGATTTCGATATTCGCCCCGTCCAGGGTGCCCAGGGTCACTGCCCCGTTCAGCATCAGCTTCATATTGCCCGTGCCGGAGGCCTCCGTGCCGGCAAGGGAGATCTGCTCGGAAATATCGCTGGCCGGCATCAGCAGCTCGGACAGGGTTACCCGGTAATCCTCCAGGAAGTAAACGGACAGCTTCTGAGAAATCTTGGGGTTCTTCCGGATTTCCTCGGAGATTGCCCAGATCATTTTGATGATCTGCTTTGCCAGGTAATAGCCCGGTGCAGCCTTTGCGGCAAAGATATATGTCTTGGGGGTGAAGTCCATATCCGGATTCTCCAGCAGCATATGGTAATCCGCCAGAATGTTCATTACGTTCAGGTGCTGCCGCTTGTATTCGTGCAGCCGCTTGACCTGTACGTCAAAGATGCTGTCCGGGTCGATGGCCACCTTGCTGTTCTGCATCACATACTTGCAGAACCGCTCCTTGTTTTCCCGTTTGATCTTCCGCAGCTGCTCCAGCACTTGGTCGTCATTTTCAAAGACGCACAGCTTTTTCAGCTCGCTGCCGTCCTTGAGGAATTTCGGCCCGATCTTTTCCCGCAGCAGTGCAGTAAGCCCCGGATTGGACTGATACAGCCACCGGCGGTAGGCGATGCCGTTGGTCACGTTCTTGAACTTCATGGGGGAGTCTGCGTATTCATCCCGGAATACGGACTGCTTGATGATCTCGGAATGGAGCTTGGAAACGCCGTTGACGCTGTGGGATGCCACAACGCACAGGGTTGCCATATGGATCTGGTTGTCCTTGATGATGGACATGCTGGTGGTCTTGGCGCTGTCGCCGCCGTTGCGCTCCATCAGCTGTGCGCAGTACCGGTTGTTGATCTCCACGATAATGGAGAAGATCCGGGGAATGATCCGGCGCACCAGGTTCACATCCCACTTCTCCAGCGCCTCCGCCATAACGGTGTGGTTGGTGTAGGCAAAGGTGTTGGTGACAATGTGCCAAGCCTTTTCCCAGGTATAGCCGCAGTCATCCAGCAGGATCCGCATCAGCTCCGGGATGGCCAGGGTGGGGTGGGTGTCGTTGATGTGGATGGCAACCTTTTCGTGGAGATTGTCCAGGGTGCCGTATACGCTCATGTGGTTGTTGACAATATCCCCCACGGATGCGGCACACAGGAAGTACTGCTGACGCAGACGCAGGGACTTGCCCTCCAGGTGGTTGTCGTTGGGGTACAGCACCTTGGAGATGGCGTTGGCGATGGAGTTGCCTCCCAGGGCCTTTTCATAGTCCCCCTTGTTGAACATGGCCATATCGAAGCTGGGGGCCTTTGCGGACCAGAGCCGCAGCACGGAAACCCCCTCGCTGCCGTAGCCGGAAACGTACATGTCATAGGGGATGGCACAGACGGTGCTGTAATTCACATGGGAAATGTGGTGATACTGCTTGTCCCAGTATTCCTGGAGATCTCCCTCGAAGTGCACGTCAATGGAAAGCTCCGGCCGGGGATCCAGCCAGACGGAGCCGCCCGGCAGCCAGTTGTCCGGCAGCTCGGTCTGCCAGCCGTTTTCCAGCTGCTGCTTGAAGATGCCGTACTCGTAGCAGATGGAGTAGCCCATTGCCGGGTACGCCTGGGTGGCAAGGGCGTCCATATAGCAGGCGGCAAGACGGCCCAGCCCTCCGTTGCCCAGACCTGCGTCCGGCTCGTATTCATAGATCTTATCCAGGCTGATGTCGTACTCTCCCAGAATCTTGGTGATGTCGTCCACCAGCTCCAGGTTGTAAAGACTGGTTTTGAGGGATCTGCCCATCAGGAATTCCATGGACAGATAGTAGACCTGCTTGCGGCCGTTGGAATTGCATTTATTGATAAAGGACTGGCGCTTTGCCCGCAGGATATCCACCACCATGGCGGACAGAACCTGATAGACCTGCTTGTCAGAGGCCTCATCAGGGGAAACGTTGAACTGGGACTGCAGACGGTTGATAAGCTCCTGCTTGAGATAATTAGGATTTTTGTAGTTGGTCATACAATGCTCCGTTCTCCGGCGCCTGATAATCGGAATAGATGTCACTGTGGACAGCCGCAGGGCTTGCGCCGGATGCTCCGGCGGCCGTATGCACCACATTACTTTTATTATACGCTTATCGGCGGCGGTTTTCAATAGGTTATTTATACAAAAATTGCAGCAGGGGAATGTGCTGACAAGGGGCTTTTTGGGAAAACCATATACATATTGCACAAACAAGACAAGAAAAGTACCCGTCAGCTGTGTATTTCGACGGAGTTGAGGAGCCGGGATTGACAAATGCACCGGAATCGGGTATACTGTGTAAAGGAAAACAGCTTTACACCCGTGGCATGGACAGAAAGGGGCGCTCACATGGCAAAGGATCTGCGGTTTGCGCTGCTGCTGGACTGCTACGGTTCCCTGCTCACAGAACGGCAGGCGGCGTACATGGAGCTTTATTACTGCGAGGATCTTTCCCTGGGGGAGATTGCGGAGGATGCAGGGGTTTCCCGGCAGGCAGTGCGGGACGCTGTCAAGCGGGGAGAGGAACTGCTCCTGGACTATGAAGCAAAGCTGGGCTTTGCCGCACAGCATACCGCCTGTGTGGAAAAGCTGGAGGAATTGCAGCGCAGAATCGGCAGTCTGGAGGGGCGTATCCCGCCGGAGCAGCTGGCGGCGCTGACAGACTGTGCGGCACAGTGCCGTGCGGTGCTTGCATAATTACGAAAGAAATGAGGCGGGACTATGGCATTTGAAGGTCTGTCCGAAAAGCTCAACCACGTCTTTAAAAAGCTCAGATCCCGCGGTAAGCTCACCGAGAGCGACGTGAAGGAGGCCATGCGGGAGGTCCGGATGGCACTGCTGGAGGCTGACGTCAGCTACAAGGTGGTCAAGGACTTTGTTGCAAGGGTATCCCAGCGCTGCGTGGGGGAGGAGGTTCTCTCCAGTCTGACCCCGGCTCAGCAGGTGGTGAAGATCGTCAACGACGAGCTGATCGCCCTGATGGGCAACGACAACGCCCGGATCAATATGCCCTCCAAGCCCCCCTGTGTCATTATGATGTGCGGCTTGCAGGGCTCCGGTAAAACCACCCATGCGGCAAAGCTTGCAAAATATTTAAAGCGGGAGGGTCACCGTCCCCTGCTGGTTGCCTGCGATATTTACCGTCCGGCGGCAATCAACCAGCTGCTGGTGGTTGGCGAAAAAGCCGGGGTCAAGGTCTTTGAAATGGGCCAGATCGACCCGGTGGTGATCTCCACCCAGGCCATGCGCTACGCCAAGGACTACGGCCACGATGTGGTGATTCTCGATACCGCCGGCCGTCTGCATATTGACGAAAAGCTCATGGATGAGCTGAAGCAGATCAAGGAAAAGGTTGAGCCCAACGAGATCATGCTGGTAGTGGACGCCATGACCGGTCAGGACGCCGTGAACGTGGCAAAGGCCTTTGACGATGCCCTGGGCATCGACAGCGTGCTCATGTCCAAGCTGGATTCCGATACAAGAGGCGGTGCGGCGCTGTCCGTGCTGGCTGTTACCGGCAAGCCCATCAAATTCGTGGGCATGGGCGAAAAGCTGGATGAATTCGAGCGCTTCCATCCGGAGCGTATGGCTTCCCGGATCCTGGGGATGGGCGATGTGCTGACCCTGGTGGAAAAGGCAGAAGCGGTCATGAGCAAAAGCGATGCGGAAAAGCTCACCAAAAAGCTCCAGGAGCATTCCTTTGATATGGACGACCTGCTGGATCAGCTTCGGCAGATCCGGAAAATGGGTTCCTTGAAGAGCATCATCTCCATGCTTCCCGGTGTGGGGGATAAGGTCAAGGATATGGACGTGGACGAGAAGCAGTTCAGCCGGATCGAAGCCATGATTACCTCCATGACCCGTGCGGAGCGGGCAAAGCCCTCCATCATCAACCCCCAGCGCAAGCGGCGTATTGCCGCCGGCAGCGGCACCAAGGTGGAGGATGTGAACCGGCTGCTCAAGCAGTTCGAGCAGATGCAGCAGTTCATGAAGCAGATGGGGGGCGGCGGAAAGACCAAGCGGTTTGCCCGCCGGGCAAGGAAACAGATTGCCGGTATGAATTTTGACAAGATGGGCAATCCCGGCGGAAAGCTGCCCTTCTGATAAACAAACGCTTCAAATGCGGTTCCCCGCTTTGATAGATATTCCACAGTAAACGGAGGTGAACTGACAATGGCAGTCAAGATCAGACTGAGAAGAATGGGCGCAAAGAAGGCTCCCTTCTATCGTGTAGTTGTTGCAGATTCCAGATACCCCAGAGACGGCAGATTCATCGAGGAGCTGGGCTACTATGATCCCACCAAGGAGCCGTCCGTAGTGAAGATCGACGGCGACAAGGCAAAGGAGTGGATCGCAAACGGTGCACAGCCTACCGACACCGTAAAGGCCCTTCTGAAGAAGGAAGGCGTTCTTTAATCCCCTCTGGCAAGCACGGGGCAAGGGCTTTGGCTCTTGCTTTCGGTGTGCCGGCGGTGAAATTGCTTTGAGTTAGGAGAGGGTGCGGCGTTCCGCTCCCGATTATGTATATGAAAGAATTGCTTTATACGGTTGTGGCAGGGCTGGTTGCGGATCCTGCTGCAATTTCCATTACCCAGGACGAGCCGGATGCAGAGGGCGTTACCGTTCTGCATCTGCATGTGGCAGAAGAGGATATGGGCAGAGTCATCGGCAAGCAGGGCAGGATTGCAAAGGCGATCCGCACCATCATGCGTGCCGGCGCCGCAAGAGAAAACCTGAAGGTTGCGGTGGAGATCGACTGAGTGAATCCGGGCAGCACTGCACAGAGCCTGTGGGGTGTTGCCTGAAATGCGGCGGCTTCGTGCCGCCGTTTGTCTTATGTGGAGGAAATTATGCAGAAGGATTTTTTGGAGATCGGCAAGGTGGTGAATATCCACGGCCTTAGGGGGGATGTGAAAATCCAGCCCTGGTGCGACAGCGCCGAGTTTCTGTGTGCATTTGATACCCTGTACCGGGCGGACGGCACCCCCATGTCCGTGGAAGCCGCCCGGGTACACAAGGGTATGGCGGTGGTGCGCTTTGCAGGCTTTTCCACCCCCGAGCAGGCGGAATCCCTGCGGAATACCGTGCTGTATATGAACCGGGATGACGTGGAGCTGGAGGAGGGCACCTACTTTATCCGGGATCTGATCGGACTGCAGGTGGTGGATGCGGATACCGGAGCGGTCTACGGCAGGCTGGAGGAGGTGCTGGAAACCGGCGCCAACGATGTGTACACCATCCGCACCCCGGATGGAAAGCAGCTGCTGTTCCCCGCCATCGGGGACGTGGTGATCGAAACGGATCCGGAGCAGGGGATCATGCGGATCCGGCCGCTGGAGGGGCTGTTTGAGGATGCGGATTGATATTGCTACCCTGTTTCCGGAGCTGTGCGAGGCGGTGCTGTCCGAGAGCATCATCGGCAGAGCCAGAGCCTCCGGGGCCATCGAGATCCACTGTCACCAGATCCGGGACTTTGCCGGCAACAAGCACAACCGGGTGGACGATGTGCCCTACGGGGGCGGCATGGGCATGGTGATGCAGGCAAAGCCCATCTATGACTGCTATCAGGCAGTGTGCGCACAGCTGCCCCAGAAACCGCATACCATATACATGTCGCCGAAGGGCACCGTGTTCAGCCAGCAAAAAGCCATCTCTCTATGCCAGTACCCGTATATTTTCCTGCTGTGCGGGCATTATGAGGGTGTGGATCAGCGGGTTCTGGATAAAATCGTGGACGAGGAAATCTCCATCGGGGATTATGTCCTCACCGGGGGGGAGCTGCCCGCCCTGGTGGTGGCGGACGCTGTGGCACGGATGTGCCCCGGGGTGTTGCCCAGCGAGGAATGCTTTCAGGAGGAGAGCCACTACGGGGGACTGCTGGAGTACCCCCACTACACCAGGCCGGAGGTCTGGGAGGGGGAGGCTGTTCCCCCGGTGCTGCTGTCGGGGCATCACAAAAACATTGCCGACTGGCGTTTTGCACAAAGTCTTTCTGTAACCGAGGAAAAGCGCCCGGATCTGTATGCGGCATATATGCAGGCGCATCCCCCGGCACCCCCGAAGCCAAAAGGGAAAAAGAAATAGGCTTTTGTGCGCATTGTCCAGTTTCTATTGTTGAAAACTATGCGAGGTGTTGAAAGTTTTCAACAGCAAAAACTTCGTGATAATGAACAAAATCCGCCCCTGCCAGCTTCGGCGGCATTTGTCAAAGCGTAGAATTTTCGCTGAAAAAGCATATTTCATGTATATTAGGCGTTGACTAAGGTTTACCGAGCCTGTATAATGGTAATCAGTGAACAAGAAATACATGCCATCCAAATATGAGAATAGGAGAGTTTTGAGATGTATGTGAAAGATGTAATGGTGCAGAATCAGGTTGGTCTGCATGCCAGACCGGCGACCTTCTTTATTCAGAAGGCCAATGAATTCAAGTCCTCTATCTGGATTGAAAAGGAAGAGCGGCGTGTAAACGCAAAGAGCCTTCTGGGCATTCTTTCCCTGGGTATCGTAGGCGGTACTGCAATCAGAATCATTGCAGACGGCGCTGACGAGCAGGTTGCCGTTGATTCCCTGGTAGAACTGGTAGAGAGCGGCTTCAGCGACGAGAACAGATAACGCACCTGCACAGAGCTTGTGGGGCGCTGTCCGGTCGTGACAGAAACAGCGAGGGGCGTTACATTCCGTAACGCCCCTTTCCTTTAGCCCCCCGTCTCAGCGCTGTATTCATACATATTTTCCGCAAAGATCCCGTAGCCCCGGGTCGGGTCGCTGACGAACACATGGGTCACTGCCCCGATGAGCTGTCCGTCCTGGAGAATGGGGCTGCCGCTCATGCCCTGGACGATACCGCCGGTGGTCTCCAGCAGCTCCGGGTCCGTAATCCGGATCACCATATTCTTGGTGCCGGTGCTGCCCCAGTCCGCCTTTTCAATGACAATGTCATACTCCCGGGGCTCCGTGCCGCTGATGGTGGTGCGGATCACCGCCTCTCCGGTATGCACATTCTGCTTCAGCCCCAGGGGTACCGCCTCTGCCGGATCCGGCGGGCTGGTGAGGGTGCCGAACACGCCGCAGCGGTTGTTGAGATACAGCTCCCCTGCCGCTCTGCCGGAGGTGAAGCAGCCCCGCAGCTCCCCGGCTGCTCCGGCGCTGCCCTTGATGACGCTCTGGATGGTGACGCCCACCACCTCGCCGCTGGACAGGGGAATAATTTCTCCGGTGTCCACATCGCACACCGGATGTCCCAGCCCGGCGAAGCGGCCGCTGTCCGGCATATAATACGTCACAGTGCCGATGCCCGCCGTGCTGTCCCGTACCCACAGGCCTGCCTTGTAGCAGCCGTCGGACTGGCTGTACAGCGGCGTCAGGGACAGGGTGCGGATCTCTCCGCCCCGGTTGATCCGGATCCGGACCGATTCCCCCTCAGCCGCTGCAATGGCCTGCTGGAGGGCTGCATTCCCGTTGATGGGGGTGTCATCCACGGACAGCACCATATCGCCCACCTGGATGCCTGCCCGTTCTGCCGGGCATTGTCCATCCGGGGTCACGTCCCCCATGCCCACCACCATGACCCCATCCATGAGCAGCTTGATGCCGAAGGGATCTCCTCCCGGCACCACCAGGGGCGTATCCACCGCTGTGACCTCCACGGTCTTTACCGGCACAATGCCGAACAGCCGCAGGCTTACGCTGCCCCGTGTGGGGACGGTCTCCGCCGCATAGGCAGGCGCTTCTCCGCTGGCTGCGGATTCGATGGGCAGGGCGGTATGCAGGGCAAGCTCCGTTCCTTTTGTCACATAAAAGCTGTCCGGCAGGGTATAGTGATAGTAGCCGGCGGCGCCTGCCAGCGCCAGCGACGCGGCTGCCCCCAGGGAGAACAGACGCGAAAACAGTTTCAGCATTGGCTTCATCCTTTCCGGAGACATCCGGCTGTCGAACACCGGAACCGGAATGCCTCATTGCTACTATTGACCGTCTGCACGGGTTTATAAGCGTAGATTTTACTGCATGTTTTCTGACAAAGATTGAATTGCAGCGTTTTTTCGGCGCTGCATCCCTCTGGGAGGAGAGTTTTGCTATGAAAAAAGAGCGCATTTACCGGCTTTTACAGATTTTTTTGAAAATCGCCCTGGTGGTGACCACCCTGATTTATCCCTTGTTTATGGATATGATGACCGCCCTGGGCTGGACGGTGAACGCCCAGAGTTACGGGGCTAAATTCCGGATCCTGGCGGCGGTGGTGGCGGTGGGTGCCCTGCTGATGACGGCAGGGGTGATCCTGGTGCTGTGCCGGAAGGATATTGCTGCGCTCATCACCGGCTCTTTGGGCTTCTTCCCGCTGATCTGTGCGGTGAGCATTGCAGCCTCCATTGCGGAAAGCGCAGGCTGGGCGCCCCAGAGCGAGGCTCATCTGGGCAAGTTTGCCTATCAGATCTGGTCGGACCGGATGCTCCCCACCATCGCCCCGTACTGTCTGCTGGTGGCGGTGGCGCTGCTCCATTACTTTTCCTATGAGGCTGCGTCGGCTCGCCGGGAAAAAAGGCGGCGGAAGGAGGAGTTTGAAAACCGCCCCGCCCCGAAAATTGTGGAAGACTAAGGGCTGCGGCGCCTGAAAATATTGCGCAAAATCCGGGTTTCCCCCGGTATTCTGCGGCATTGCCGCATCCTGCCCGCAGAATATGTACTCCGTTTTTTCTCCCTTTCCGGGTAATCTGGACGATAATTGTCGAAAATATTTATATTTTAAAAATTACTTGGATTAGAAATAATCAGTTCATGAAATGATCTAAATTACAACATATTTCGGCAACAAAAACCCTTGCACCCTGTCACGATCTGTGATAATATATAGGGGTAGAAAAAAATAGGAGGTAGAACAATGGTTAATAAGGTAAAGGTTTTGATTGGTGACGACAGTGTCGAATACGGCATCGCCTGCGCCAGTACCCTTCGGGGCCAGGGCATGTACGTCATGACCCGCCCCAAGGACGGAACCGCCCTGCTGGAGACAATCAAAAGCGATGCCCCCGACGTGGTTGTGATGGATGCGATTCTGCCCCACATGGACGCAATAGAACTCATGAAGAAGGTTCAGGCGTCCGGCGGAAAGCGTCCCCAATTCATCGTCACAAGCGCCTACGACAATCCGTTCATCGAAAAGCAGGTGATGCAGAGTGGCGCAGCATATTTCATGCTGAAGCCCTTTGAGATCTCTGCCCTGGGAGAGCGGATCACCTCTCTGACGCAGGGAGGCGCAGCCGGGCGGAGTGCGCCGGGGACGGAGAACATGGAAATTGTCGTGACGGATGTGATCCACCAGCTGGGTGTGCCTGCCCACATCAAAGGGTATCACTACCTGCGGGAGGCGATTCTGTCCTCGATTGAGGATCCGGAGCTGCTGGAAAGCGTCACAAAGCTGCTGTATCCCACAGTGGCAAAGCGGTTTGATACCACCTCATCCCGGGTGGAGCGTGCAATCCGCCACGCCATCGAGATCGCCTGGGACCGGGGCAATCTGGATACGCTGAATGCGTTCTTCGGCTACACCGTCAATACCTGCAAGGGGAAGCCCACCAATTCGGAGTTTATTGCGCTGATTACCGATAAGCTCCGGCTCCAGCACCGGGTGACCATGCGCCAGTCCTGACAGTCTGCGTTTTTTGCTGATCACCTTGCAATGATGCATCATTTATGATATGATGAATATAATCAATTATGCATGCACGGACTCGCAGCTGTGCTAATTTGCAAGGGAGAGATGGAAAATGGCATTTGTCAGAACAGAGGTTGAACAGCTGACATTCAACCCGTTTACCAAAATTGGAAAGGAATGGTTTTTGCTTACAAGCGGCACACCGGATTGCTACAATACGATGACCGCTTCCTGGGGTCAGATGGGCGTACTCTGGGGAAAAAATGTGCTGACCGCTTATGTGCGTACATCCCGCAAGACCTTTGAGCTGATCGAACGGAACGATCTGTTCACCGTGTCCTTCCTGCCGGAGCAGGAGCGCCCGGCTCTGCAGTTCTGCGGCTCCCACAGCGGCCGTGACTGTGACAAGGCAAAGGAAACCGGGCTGGTGCTGGTGGGACTGGATGGCTCCACCGCCTTTGCACAGGCGTCCCTGGTGCTGGTGTGCAGAAAGCTGTACGCCGGGCCCCTGGATATGACCCAGGCGGTGGATTCCGGGATTCCTGCCTTTTACGAGAAGGATGCAATGCATCATATGTACATTGCAGAGATTCTGGCAGCATATGAAAACAAGTAGCACAGGTTCTTTTCCCGCAGCTTTTCCGGCTGCGGGATTTTTTTGCGGGGCAATGCCCGGCAAAATTGCAAAAAGGGGGTGACAAATCCGAAAAAATGGGCTATAATATAAGCTGCACCCTATGGTGCCACAATACACAATGGAGGAATGATTATGTCAAAGAAGCCTTATTACATCACCACGGCCATTGCCTATGCGTCCAGACGGCCGCACATCGGCAATACCTACGAAGTGGTATTCACCGACGCCGTAGCGAGGTATAAGCGAATGCAGGGCTATGATGTGTTCTTCCTGACCGGTACGGACGAGCATGGTGTCAAGATCGAGGAGCTGGCCAAGGCGGAGGGGGTCACCCCCAAGGCACATGTGGACAAGGTGGTCGGCGAGATCCAGGACATCTGCAGGCTGATGCATATATCATACGACGGATTCATCCGCACTACGGATCCCCGGCATGAGGAAGTGGTACAGAAAATCTTCAAGAAGCTGTACGACCAGGGGGATATCTACAAGAGCGAGTATGAGGGCATGTACTGTACCCCCTGCGAGAGCTTCTGGACTCCCTCCCAGCTGGTGGACGGCAAATGTCCCGACTGCGGCAGAGAGGTGCAGCCCGCCAAGGAGGAGGCCTACTTCCTGCGGCTGTCCAAGTATCAGCAGTGGCTGGAGGATTACATTGAAACCCATCCGGACTTCATCGTCCCCGAGGGCAAGAAGAAGGAAATGATGAACAACTTCATCAAGCCCGGCCTGCAGGATCTGTGCGTATCCCGCACCACCTTCAAGTGGGGCATCCCGGTGACCTTCGACCCCAAGCATGTGATCTATGTGTGGATCGACGCCCTGTCCAACTATATCACCGCCATGGGCTATGACCCGGAGGGCTCCAGCGACCAGTTCAACAAGTACTGGCCCTGTGACTGCCATGTGATCGGCAAGGACATTATGCGGTTCCACTCCATCTACTGGCCCATTATGCTCCACGCCCTGGGACTGGAGCTGCCCCGTCAGCTGTTCGGCCACAACTGGATCCTGTTCGGGGAGGATAAAATGAGCAAATCCAGGGGCAATGTGATCTACGCCAGCGACGTGGTGGATGCCTTCGGGGTGGACGCAGCCAGATACTACCTGCTCAGCGAGATGCCCTACGGCTCCGACGGTTCCATGACCTATGAGTCCCTGATCGAGCGGTACAACACGGATCTTGCCAACACCCTGGGCAATCTGGTGAACCGGACCATCGCCATGGCCCAGAAGTACTTCGGCGGTGTGATCCAGCCGGCAGACAGCACAGAGGCTGTGGACGAGGATCTGCGGGCAACGGCGCTGAAAACCGTAGCAGAGGTGGACCGGCTCATGAACGAGTACCGGATGGCGGACACTCTGGATGCCATCATTTCCCTTGCAAGAAGAAGCAACAAGTATATTGACGAAACCATGCCCTGGGCGCTGGCAAAGGACGAGGCGCAAAAGCCCCGGCTGGGGGCTGTGCTGTACAACCTGCTGGAGAGCATCCGCTTCCTGGGGGTTCTGCTTCAGCCCTTCATGCCCGAAACCGCAGAGAAGATCTTTGCCCAGCTGAATACGGACTGCAAGGATTATGCAAGTCTGTCCGCATTCGGCGGTCTGCGTGCCGGTGATACGGTAGGTGAGCCTGTGCCCCTGTTCGGCAGAATTGACGCAGAAAAGATGATGGAACAGCTACAGGCAAAGCAGGCAGCAAACGCTGCCCCTGCACAGGAGCCGGAGCAGGAGGAAATCCAGCTTGCCCCGGAGATCACCATTGACGAATTTGCAAAGACGGAGTTGCGGGTGGCAAAGGTGCTTTCCGCAGAAAAGGTGAAGAAATCCTCCAAGCTGCTGTGCTTACAGCTGGATGACGGCATGGGCGGCAGACAGGTGGTATCCGGCATTGCCAAGTGGTACAAGCCGGAGGATCTGGTGGGCAGGAAGGTAATCGTGGTTGCGAACCTGAAGCCCGTGAAGCTTTGCGGCGTGGAAAGCTGCGGAATGATCTGTGCGGCGGAGCTGCCCGGCGGAGAGGCAAAGGTACTCTTTGCGGATGATTCCGTTCCCTGCGGCGCAAAGGTACGCTGAAAGGAGTAACCCCATGAAAACACCCTTTTGCAAAGGACTGGGGCGGGGGCTGGCGGCGGTATGCTGCGCCCTGTGCCTTTCCCTGGCGGCAGCCCCGGTGACGGCACAGACCCTGGAGCCGGCGGCGGAAACAGCAGCAAAGGAAGTGACATACCGGCTGATTCCGGAGGAAAACCGGATCAGCTCTGCACAAATCCAGGCAGGAGATGTGGACGTGCGGATCCGCATGTACATTGAGGATGATCCGGGTACCTCCGCCATCGCCCTCCAGTTCGGCATGCCGGAGGGGGTCACCCTGAGGGAGGGGAACTTTGCTTCGCCCTACTGCTATGGGGACGGCACTGCAAGTTCTGCAAAATTCCACGCCTTTAATGTGGCAAAGCGCCGGGTTACCTGGATGTCCGGCACCATGATCAGCAATCTGGTGCCCACCAACTCCGTGATCTATGACTTAGAGCTTCCCTTTGTGGACTTTACCGTGACCCTGCCCAAGGGAGCGGCAGAGGGGGTCTATGAGATCTATTTTGATCCCACCCCGGAGCAGGACGGGAATGCCGTTGTGTCCCTGCTGTACAGCTCCCGCACCATCAACGACCGGGGAGATACGGAGCGGCTGAAGGTGCATTACAACAGCGCCCTGATCGGCGTGGGAGATTCTCTTGTACGGGGCGATGTGAACGGAGACGGGGAAGCGGACGTGTCGGATGCTGTCAGCGTGCTCCAGGCCAGCGCAGAGCAGATTGCCACCGGAGAAAATCCCCTGGACAAGGACGCCCGGTTCGGGGCGGATGTGAATGACGACAGCCTGGTGGACATCAGCGACGCTGTGCTGATTCTCCAGTATTCCAGTATGAAAATCGCCAATCCTGACGGGGATTGGTCCGATCTGCTCGGTTGACAATCACCCGGAAATAGGGTATACTGAACAGGTGAGCAGGCTATGCGATAGCGGGGGAGGCAACTCCCGTGAGGAAAGTCCGGGCATCACAGAGCGGGGTAGCTGCTAACGGCAGCCGGGGGCGACCCTAGGGCAAGTGCAACAGAGAGATACTGCCGCAGCAATGCGGTGATGGTGGAAAGGCGGGGTAAGAGCCCACCAGAGTGCGTGAGAGCGTACTGCTATGTAAACCCTACCCGATGCAACGTCTATTGGTACCGTCTTTCAACATCTGCTCGGTGGAAAGGCGTGTAATGGCGGCTTGAGCGTTCCGGCGACGGATCGCCTAGATAAATTATCGCACACGACAGAACTCGGCTTATCGGCCTGGTCACAGCATGGGGCGTTCCCGTTTGGGAGCGCCTTTTTGCTTGGCCGGATAATTATGAACAATTTAAAAGCAAAAAATGACCGAGCGGAAAATTATTCGCAATAAATGACTTGAAAAGTTTGTGCAGATGCAATAAAATATAGACAATGGCGGAAAAACTGTTGGGCAAGTCGGCGGCGGTTCCGCCCGGCGCGGCGGAGGGAGCTGCGCCAGCAGTCAAAAAACAAAGAGAAAGCGGGGAAT
>JALELB010000022.1 GCA_022768805.1 Ruminococcus sp. | reverse complement strand
TCCGGCGGTGCCGGCAGCCCGGCAAAGCTGGGGTTCTTTTTGTTTTTTTGCATCAGTACATACAGTTTTATTATAGCACGGAACAGGGAGAGTGTCAAGCTTTTGGGGGTTTCTGGGGTTGCGGGGCTGTTTTTGTGGGTTCTATATAATCTGCGTGCTGTTTTTACGCAGTGCGGGTTTACCGATGCTTGGGGAGACAACCCAAGGGCAAACCCTGAGCGGTTTACGATGTGCGAGAGACAACCTCCTTGAAAGGGGAGAGAGCGCATCAAAGCTGCTTATTCTCTCCCCTTCCAGCGGTTTTCTCTCGCGCTCTCTTTTCCACACCATCCCCTCTCTTTTGGGGAACGAGCCGACGAGATGCTTTCCCACGATTTCAGGCGCCAGATTTTATTCAGTTCCGTTCTGCGGAGCATCATGGGAACGTGCAGAGTATGACCGTGCCAAAAGGGGGATGGGGAAGAAGGAAAGTGGGGGACTGGGGGAGAAAACCCAGAAGGGGAAGGGGGATTGCAGCTGTGCTGCGCCCCCCTTCCCTGGGGTTGTCTCCCCAAGACACGTCCCCAAGACAACCTCCCCACCCAAAATACAACAAAAAGCACCCCCGGAAATACCGGGAGTGCTTTTCCCCATCGCCCAGAGGGCAATGCATCAGTTCATAATGGTGTTTTCGGTTTCCTTGTCGAACAGGTGAATCCGGTTCGGGTCGATGGCAATATCGATCACATCCTGAGGACGGGCAGTGGAACGGGGGGATACACGAGCGGTCAGCGGGTAGCCCTCGCAGTTCAGGTACAGATAGGTTTCTGCGCCCATCAGCTCGGTGATTTCCACAGTACACTTGATCACGCCTGTGGTTGCGTTGGACAGGTACATTTCCTCGTCGTGTACGTTCTCCGGACGGATGCCCAGGATAACTTCCTTGTCTACGTAGTGTGCCAGGTTCTCGTTTACCTTAGCCTCCGGGATCTCAACCTCGTACTTGACGCCACGAGTGGTCTTGGTGTCGTTGGAGCCGAACTCAACCACATACTTGCCGTCACGCTGGTGCAGCATAGCGTCAATGAAGTTCATCTGGGGAGAGCCCAGGAACCCTGCAACGAACTTGTTGACCGGCTGGTCATACAGGTTCTGGGGTGTATCGATCTGCTGAATGAAGCCGTCCTTCATGACTACGATCCGGTCGCCCATGGTCATAGCCTCGGTCTGGTCGTGGGTTACGTAGATGAAGGTGGTACCCAGTCTCTTGTGCAGCTTGGAAATCTCGGTTCTCATCTGTGCACGGAGCTTTGCGTCCAGGTTGGACAGGGGCTCGTCGAGGAGGAATACCTGGGGCTGACGTACAATCGCACGGCCCAGCGCAACTCTCTGACGCTGACCGCCGGACATCGCCTTGGGCTTTCTGTCAAGCAGGTGAGTCAGGTCCAGGATTCTTGCAGCCTCTTCAACCTTCCGGGCAATCTCGTCCTTGGGCACCTTCCGGAGCTTCAGGCCGAATGCCATATTTTCAAATACGGTCATGTGCGGGTACAGTGCGTAGTTCTGGAACACCATTGCAATATCTCTGTCCTTAGGAGCAATGTCGTTTACCAGACGGTCGCCGATGTACAGCTCGCCCTCGGAGATCTCCTCCAGTCCGGCGATCATTCTCAGGGTTGTGGACTTACCACAGCCGGAGGGGCCTACCAACACGATAAATTCCTTATCTCTGATTTCCAGATTTACGTCTGAAACAGCTACGACGCCACCCGGATATTTTTTATAAATCCCGCGCAAAGACAAACCTGCCATTTCTTCCAGTCCTCCAATTATCAAAATTTTATTATTCTGTCCCCCAGAATAAGCTATGCACTTATCATACCAAATTTCACGGCATTTTGCAAGTCACTAATTACCCAAAGATGGAGTTACTCATTTATCCAATATGAACAAAAAAAACAAGCGCAAAAGTCCAGCACCTCGGAAAAATCGGGAGTTTTAAACAGCTGCTCAATATCTTTGTGCAAAAGCAACATATACTCTCCCCTGCCCAGTTTTACGTCGATAGGCAGCCCCCCCATCTGCACCCGGGCCAGATGCTCCACATGGTTTTCCACAGCGGCGAACATACGTTTCACCTGGTGAAACTTCCCCTCATGCAGCTCCAGAAGCGCCAAATTTTCCACCCCCGGCAGGGGTGCCACCCGGGCGGGCAGACACCGGGTACCATCCTCCAGCACCGCCCCGTTTTCAAAAGTTTCAACAGTTTTTTCAACAACCGGCCTGGCAAGCTGCACAAGATAATACTTGGGAATATGCCGCCGGGGGGACAGAATCCGGTGGGCAAGGTCCCCGTCGGTGGTCAGCAGCAGCATTCCCTCCGTGTCAATATCCAGCCGCCCCGCCGGAAATACCCCCTTTTGCAGCTGCGGGGGCAGAAACTCCACCACGGTTTTGGTGCTGCCGCTTCTGGTGGAGGAAATGCAGCCGGCGGGCTTGTGGAGCATATAGGTTCGGTGGCTGGCGGTGGGCAGAATCACCCCCAAAAGCATAACCTGGTCCCGGTCCGGATCCACCTGCCTTGCCGGATCCTTTTCCGGCGCCCCGTTCACCCGGACGCTGCCCCGGCGCAGCAGCTCCCTGACCTCCTTCCGGGAATGGGTGCTGTGGTCCGCAATACACTTGTCAAGCCGCATATTTTCGCTCCTTCCGGCGTAAATTGAAACAGAATGTCCCCCCGCCCGCCCTTGTTGTGCTGCTGTTTTCTTTTGCGTTACTCCATTTGTTTAACAGTGCTGGGTCACGCTGTACAGGTTTGCCTTTGTCTTGGGGAGACAACCCCGGGGAATACGCAATGCCCATTTGCTGCTGTGCGAGAGACAACCTCCTTGAAAGGGGAGAGAGCGCAGCAAGCTGCTTATTCTCTCCCCTCTCAACGGTTTTCTCTCGCGCTCTCTTTTCCACACTCTCCCCTCTCTTGTGAGGAACGAGTCGGCTAAGATTTCTCCCACGATTTCAGGCGCCAGACCCTATTCAGCACCGTTCTGTGCAGCTTCGCATCGCATCCCAAAGGAGGATGGGGAAGAAGGAAAGTGGGGGACTGGGGGAGAAAACCCAGAAGGGGAAGGGGGATAAGCATCTTTGATGCGCCCCCCTTCCCTGGGGTTGTCTCCCCAAGCTAAAAGTAAACCTGTCATGCGTAACCGGAGCACGCAGAGCATACAAAATCACTCGAAAGCAACCGGTCACGCCCAATCCAATAACCCTGCGGCAACGCCGCAAATCCCCGCCCCCGGCGGAACAGGAGGTATCCCATATGACCAGACGCCAAGTGCTATACATCCTTGCAGGGGCAGCTCTGCTGGCCGCAGCCGGCGCACTGATGCTGCTCCGCACCCCGGACACCACCGACAACGTGGTGCTGTATCCGGACGCCTACAGCCGGGAATACTACCTGAATCTCTGCGGCTGGCAGGTAACCCTGCTGCAGGAGGACACGGTGACCATTCCCCGGCAGTTCAACGACACCTACCGGGCCTACAGCCAATTGCAGGAAAAACAGGGCTTTCCCCTGTCCAGGCACAAGGGAGAACAGGCCCTGCGCTGCACCTATCAGGTGGAGAATTACGGCGGGGATGTGCCTGTCCGGGCGGAGCTGCTGCTGTGCGGCGGCGTCATCGTGGCGGGCAGCATCTACACCCTGGAGCAGCCCTCGGTACAGACCGGTTTGCACGGGGAAACATAACCCGCCTCCCCGCCCTTGCTTTGCTGTTGTCTTCTTTTGCGTTACTCCATTTGTTTAACAGTGCTGGGTCACGCTGTACAGGTTTGCCTTTGTCTTGGGGAGACAACCCCAGGGCACATTTATGACCGGTTTACGCTATGCGAGCGACAACCTCCTTAGGAGGGGAGAGAGCGCAGCAAGCTGCTTATTCTCTCCCCTCTCTTAGAGGGAACGGGCGTGCTGAATAGCTTTCACGATTTCATGGGCAAGACCCTATTCATCACCGTTCTGTGCAGCATCCTGGGAATGTGCAGTGCTGCACCCCCGTCCCTGGGGTTGTCTCCCCAAGCATCCGGTAAACCTGTCATGCGTAAATGCCCCGGTTTATCAAATAAACTTCCGCACATCTCCCAAGACATCCGACAACCCCCCCACAACAGCAAAAAGGTAAAAAAGAAGGCAGCCTTCCGGCTGCCTTTTCTGCGGATTACTTGAAGGCTGTGAACACGCCGCCCACAATGGGCAGCTCCTTTGCCTTGCCGTTTGCAGCGTTCACCAGCAGGAACACAAACATGCCCAGGGATACCAGACCCACCAGCAGCTGGAGAATAAAGCCCACAAAGGGAACGTGGGACAGGATCCCCCCTGCCACGCTGAGGATGATGCCGGTGATGAACAGAATCAGCCCCTGGTTTGCATAGAACTTGGCAAAGCCGGAGTCCTTAGCAGCCACCAGCGGAACAAAGAACAGAATCCAGAAGCAGGCAACGATTGCAACCGCCTTGTTCTTGTTGATGTCCTCCGGGCTGAACTCGTCGGTGTGATCCGTGGTGTTCAGCAGATTCTTAAAAAATTCTTCCATACAAAATTCTTCCTTTCTCGGGCATATGCCCAAAATATCTATTGCTTCGGCCTTAGCCGTCAAGCTCACGAATAGCCCGGATAAAGCCCTCCACGTCGGTAAAATCCTTGTACACCGACGCAAACCGCACATAGGCGATAGGGTCGATGCGCTTGAGCCGCTCCAGCACCATATCCCCGATCTCTGCGGAGGTTACCTGGGTTTTCATTTCGTTTGCGTAGTAATTCTCGATTTCGTCCACCAGCGCCGACACGGTTTCCACCGAAACCGGACGCTTTTTCACCGCACTGCAGATGCCGGTAATGAGCTTCTGCCGGTCAAAGGGCTCAAAGCTGCCGTCCCGCTTGACCACCATCAGCAGCGGCCGCTCCACCACCTCAAAGGTGGTAAACCGCTTCTGGCAGTTGGTGCATTCCCGGCGACGCCGCTTCTTTCCGTCCGCCGGACGGGAGTCGATGACCTTGGTGTCTTCATAGCCGCAGAAGGGACAGCGCATACAGATTCCTCCTCAGCGCCCGGCAGGCTCCAAAGAGCCGATCATATGCACGAGCGTGTTATAATTGCTGACCAGATCCGTCAGCGTGCTGAAATTGGACCGGTAAAGCTCCAGCATAATGGAGCAGTCCGCCCCCTCCTGCTGCAAAAGCCACAGAAACCGGCGGATATCAAACCGCCCCCTGCCGATCTGGAGGCAGTCCCCCCGTTCCCCGTGGTCGCTGATATGTACATGCACAATGGAGCTGCCCAGGGCACGGACCATATCGAAGATATTTTCCTTGCTGCGGATTGCCTGCTTGGTATCCAGCACAAAGTGGGCGTCCTCTCCCAGGGCACGCTTCATTTCCTTCAGAAAGCGCAGAGAGCCGCTGGTACACCGGGATACGTTTTCCTGTGCCACGATAACGCCGAACTGCTTTCCAAGCTCCACAAGCCGGGAAAACCGTTCAAAATAAAGCTCCTGGGGGATGCTGCTGCCCGCCTGGTTCCCGTGGAATACAAAGATCTCCGCCCCCAGCCAGTTCATAGCCTGGAAGTACCGCTTGTGGAATTCCAGGGCGTCCGCCACCCGGCGCTCATACTCGCTGAAAAACAGCATGGGCTCTATGGGACAGGTAAAGGGGTGCAGAGCCCTGCAGGTCATATCAAACCGCTTCATGGTGTCCGCCAGGCCGCTGACAAAGGTGCGGGAGCACTCACAGACCGTATTGACAAAGACCTCGGTATGGGCAATGCCGCTTACCGCAAGATCATACACCGACTCCTCCAGCAGACGTGGATACAGACATGCTGTGGATACCCCAGCCTGCATGCAGAATTCCCTCCGTTTCCTCCGGGCTTTGCCCTACGCTTCGCCCTCATGACCATGATACCACAATCCGACGCAATTTGCAAGTGCGCCGAAGCAGAAAACGGCAGGTGTTTTGCCTGCCGTTTTGTATGAAATTACTTTTTCTTCTGGAGATTGCCCACAGTTTTCTTGCCCTGTCTTTCCGTCCACCATACCCAGATCATAGGGGCGATGCACATGGAGGAATAGGTACCGGAAATGAGGCCCACCGTCAGGGGAATGGAGAAGCTGAGGATGGAGTTCACGTTCATGATGACCGCCACAATGGAAATGATGAGCATTGCGGAAATGGTGGTCACAGAGGTGCGGATGCTCCGGGTCAGGGTCTGGCTGATACTGGTGTTCACCAGCTCCCGCACAGAGGTTTTCTTGTCCATAAGCTTCTGATTTTCCCGGATCCGGTCGTAGATAACCATGGTATTGTTGACGGAGTAGCCCAGGATGGTCAGCAGCACCGCCATGAAGTTGGAGTTGATCTCAAACCCGGCGATAACAAAGGTGCCGTATGCGGCGATCAGGTCGTGAAGCAGCGCCAGAATTGCGCAGACGCCGGCGGACCAGCCGCTGATGCGCTTGAACCGGAGGGCGATGTAGATGATGAGGATCACCGACGCCGCCAGGGCTGCCACCAGGCACTTGTAGAAGAACTGTCTGCCGGAGGTGGGGGTTACGTCGTTGGATTCCAGCAGCTCCAGCTTATTGTCCGGGTACTTGCCCTGGAGACTGGAGGTAAGCTGGCCCTGGATTTCTGCGGTAAAGGAGCCCTCCTCGCAGCTGAAGGAGATGGTCATGCTCTTTTCGCTGCCCTCTCCCAGAGCCTCGCCGGTCTGGATGGTAACCGGGGTGTTGAGGATTCCCTTTGCCAGGGTTTCCACCTCGCCGGTGTCAACATCCCCGGTGTAGCTGTAGCTGAGGATGGTGCCCCCCTTGAATTCGATGGCTACCTCCACCCCGAAGATCAGGGAGCCGGCAATGGCGCAGAGAATCATAATGGCGGAGATAATCAGATAGATATGCATATGCTCGGTAAATTTCCGGATTTTCAACTGCTTGCTCATGCCTTGTCACCTCCGTACAGCTTCTTGTTCTGGAATATCTTGAAGTTGGACAAGGACATAACCATCAGTCTGGATGCCAGCACGCCCATCAGGAAGTTCAGCAGTACGCCCACCATCAGGGTATAGCCGAAGGAGTAGATAACGCCCTCCGTGCTTGCGCCGAAGGCAAAGAACAGGGGCCGGAGCAGCTTGGCAAAGGCACTGGTGGGAACGCCGAAAGCGCCCATCAGGATAATGGCCACGATAATGGTGGTGATATTGCCGTCCACGATGGCGGACAGGGCACGCTGATAGCCGGAACGCAGGGCAGCCTGCAGATTCTTGCCCCGGTTCAGCTCCTCCTTGATACGCTCGCCGGTGATGATGTTGGCGTCAACCCCCATGCCCACCGCCAGGATAATACCCGCAATACCGGGGATGGTCAGGGTGGAGCTGTCCATAAATCCGAACCAGCCGGTAATGGCGGCAAGGGTGCCGGCGATCTGTCCGGACAGGGTGATGACAGCCACAGCCCCGGGCAGCCGGTACAGGAAGATCATGTATACTGCAATCAATGCAAAGGCGATAATGCCGCTGAGCACCATAGCCCGCAGAGCACCGCTGCCCAGAGTGGGGGAAATGGTCTTGAAGCTGGAGGTGGTCAGCTTGAAGGGCAGTGCGCCGGAATTGATCTTGTCCGCCAGCGCCTTTGCCTCTTCGTAGGTCTTGGAACCGGTAATGACTGCGCTGCCGTCGATAATGGCAGAGCTTACGGTAGGTGCGGAAATACAGTAGTTGTCCATCCAGATGGCGATGGTGCCCTTTTCGGTGGCAAGCTCCGTGGTGGCGTCTGCAAAGGCCTGCTTGCCCTCATCCGTGAGCTTCAGGGTAACCACCCAGTCAGCGCCGCCCATATCGTTGGGCTGCTGGCCGGTGCCTGCCTCGGCTACATCGCTGCCCTGGAGGATAATTTCGCCGGTGGGATTGCCCTCCTCGTCCACGTCGCTCTGGTTGCCGTACCGGAAGGTGAGCACCGCAGTTTCACCAAGCTCGTCCACTGCAGCCTCCGGGTCAAAATTCTCTTCTCCTGCCTGCCAGGGAAACCGGACGATAATCCGGTTGCTGTTGGCGTCGGAATAAACCTCGCTGTCGTTGATGTTGAGCGTCGCCAGACGGAGCTTGATGACCTCGGTTGCGGCAGCCAGCTGCTGCTCCGTTGCGTCAATGTCATTCTCCGGCTCAAAGGTGACGTCCACACCGCCCTGGATGTCAATACCCAGACGAATGTCGTCCAGTCCGTGTATATAGGTCGTGGAGATATCACCGTACTGATAGTCCAGACCAACAACTGTGGATGCGGCAAATGCCAGGATGACCGCAAACACAATGAAAAACACGGCTTTGTTTCCTTTTTTCACTGTCAAGCCTCCTAAACTTATTCTCTGCCGGGGGGAGCGCATCCCACAAACCGACAATTAACAATATTATAACTTATCCGCAAAGGAAAGTCAATAGATTTATACGGAAAGCTCAGCAGTCTCGTTGAGAATCTCCTGGTTTGCATCCAGAATGGGCTGAACAAATTCCTGCAAAAATTCCGTAACCTGTTCCTCACTTCTTCCGGTGAAGTTTTCCGGCTGCATGATCCTGTCCATCTCCTCCTTAGAGATCATGAACATATCGTCCGCCAGAATCAGCTCGCACAGGTTGTTTTCCAGCCCGTTTTCCTTCACATTCTTCCCGGCGATCATGGAGTATTCCCGGATCCGCTCGTGGAGGGCCTGCCGGTCGCCCCCCTTCTTCACTGCGTCCATCATGATATTTTCCGTTGCCATAAAGGGCAGCTCCTGCATCACTCTCCGGCGGACGATCTTGGGGTAAACCACCAGCCCGTCGGTGACGTTCAGCATAATGTTGAGGATTGCGTCCACAGCCAGGAAGCCCTCCGCCACGGAGATCCGCTTGTTGGCGGAATCGTCCAGGGTACGCTCGAACCACTGGGTGCCGGCGGTAAATGCCGGGTTCAGGGTGTCGATCATCACATATCTTGCCAGAGCGGTAATCCGCTCACAGCGCATGGGGTTCCGCTTGTATGCCATAGCGGAGGAACCGATCTGTCCCTTTTCAAAGGGCTCCTCCATTTCCTTGAAGCTCTGGAGAATCCGCATATCGTTGGCAAACTTGCTTGCGGACTGGGCAACGCCACCCAGTGCCGCCAGCACCTGGGCGTCCACCTTCCGGGAGTAGGTCTGACCGGAAACCGGCACCACCTCCGTAAAGCCCATTTCCTCTGCGATCATCTGCTCCAGCTGCTTCACCTTGGAGGAATCCCCCTCAAACAGCTCCACAAAGGATGCCTGGGTGCCGGTGGTGCCCTTGGAGCCCAGCAGCTTCAGGGAAGCGATTCTATGCTCAATTTCCTCCAGATCCATCAGCAGCTCGTTGATCCACAGGGTGGCACGCTTGCCCACGGTGGTGAGCTGCGCCGGCTGAAGATGGGTATAGGCAAGGGCGGGCATAGCCTTATAGCTGTCCGCAAACCGGGCAAGATTTGCCACAACGTTGATGAGCTTCCGGCGAACCACCTGCAAAGCATCCCGCATGATGATCACGTCCGTGTTATCCCCCACATAGCAGGAGGTTGCCCCCAGGTGGATGATGCCCTTTGCCTCCGGGCATGCCACACCGTAGGCGTACACATGGCTCATCACGTCGTGGCGACAGACCTTTTCCCGCTCTCTTGCAACGTCGTAGTCGATATTGTCCACATTGGCTTCCAGCTGCTCCACCTGGGCCTGGGTCACCGGCAGCCCCAGCTTATGCTCCGCCCGGGCAAGCGCCACCCACAGCCGCCGCCAGGTGGTGAACTTCTTGTCCGCCGAGAAGAGATACTGCATCTCCGGGCTGGCATACCTGGTGCAGAAGGGGGACTCATAAGAATTTGTATTAGACATAACTGCTGCTCCTTTAAGGCAGCACCCCACAGCGCTGCCGTATTTTAAATAACACTTTATTATAGCATGAAAGGCGGGGTTCCGTCAATTGTTTTGTCGGAAATTCTGCATATGTTCTTACAAAGCGGGAAGAACATATGTTCGGGTTTCTTTTGGAGAGTTGCGTATCATCTGCGTGCCGGGGCACTCTTGTGGGCTTTGCTCTTGTCTTGCCCGTGGGGCATACCCTCAGCGGTTAACCCATGTGCGAGAGACAACCTCCTTAGGAGGGGAGATGCTCTTGTCTTGGGGAGACAACCCCAGGGAAGGGGGGCGCATTGCCATGCTTATCCCCCTTCCCCTTCTGGGTTTTCTCCCCCAGTCCCCCACTTTCCTTCTTCCCCATCCCCCTGGGGGATGTGATGCAGCGCTGCACATTCCCAGGATGCTGCACAAAACGGTGCTGAATAAATCTTGCGCAGGAAATCGTGGGAAAGTATCTCGTCGGTTCGTTCCCCACAAGAGAGGGGAGGGTGTGGAAAAGAGAGCGCGAGAGAAAACCGTTGGGAGGGGAGAGAATAAGCAGCTTGCTGCGCTCTCTCCCCTCCCAAAGAGGTTGTCGCTCGCACAGCGTGGAGGGGCATTGAGTATGCCCCTGGGGTTGTCTCCCCAAGACAAGGGTAGAGCGGTCATGCGTAAATGACCCGGTTTATCAAATAAACTTCTGCACATTTTCCCAAGCATCGGTAAACCCGTACTGCGTGCCCCCAGCACGCAGAGCATAAAAAACAACACGCAAAAAATGGTCACACAAAACCAAAAAAGAGCATGCCAAGGCATGCTCTTTTCCTTACTGCTTTCGCAGGCGAAAATACACCCCATCCAGCCCTGCGAACAGGATGAGATACCCGGAGGTCAGCAGATACCGGGCGGAGTATTTGGCGATGGTCTCCTGCACAGGGCCGCCGCCCCAGCCGGTACCGCCGAACACCTCCAGCCCCGGATACTTCCAGTACATCCACAGCCCCAGCGCCGCCCCTGCCAGCAGAGGCGCAATACAGCTGCCGGCAAACACGAACCGCCGGCTCATCAGCTTTCCTTTTCCCGAATCCAGCTGCACCGCATGGTACAGCATGCAGATCAGCAGCGGCAGCCCCGCCAGCACCCAGACCTGCATTTGCAAATAATCATAGGCCGCCCACAGCAGGGTCTGCAAAAACAGACTCCCCGCCGCAAGCATAGCGAATAACCCTAGTTTTTTCAGGGTGGATTGCTCCATAGGCGATCAATCCTCCGCCTCGTCCCCGGCATCCTCCGGGATGATCTCATTCTGCTCCTCCGCAGCGGCGTCCGCCTGCTGTGCCCGGAGCTCCTCCTCGGACAGCTGCTCCACCGCCTGGATTTCTGCGGAATCGTCATGCTCCGCCCGGGTAAAGGTGACGATCTTTGCCCCTTCGCTGACCCGCATCACCCGGACGCCCTTGGCAATTCTGCCCATAACACGAATATCGCTGGTGCGGATCCGGATAATGATGCCGTCGCTGGCGATCAGGATAATATCATCCGCCTCGTCAACCACCTTGATGCCGCAAACGTAGCCCCGTTCCTCGTCCACCTTGTAGTTGCACAGGCCGTAGCCGCCCCGGTTCTGGATCCGGTAGCTGTCCAGCTCCGAACGCTTGCCGAAGCCCTGCTCGGTGACGGTAAGCACCGTTGCACCCTCCCGGACTCTTGCCATGGAAACCACGCTGTCCCCTTCCCGCAGGTGAATTGCCCGGACCCCGTGGGCGGACCGGGACATCTGCCGGATGCAGCCTTCCTCCATCCGCAGAGCCATGCCGTTCCGGGTGGCAACCATCAGCTGGCTGTTCCCGTCGGTCATGCGCACCGCCGCAATCTCGTCCCCTTCGTCCAGGCCGATGGCGATGAGCCCGTTCTTCCGGACGTTTTTGTATGCGGACAGGGGAGTCCGCTTGATCTTGCCGTTCTTGGTGACGATCACCACAAACTTGTCGTCCTCAAAGTCCGTGGTTTTCAGCATAGCGGCAATCTTCTCCCCCTCTGCCAAAGGCAGCAGGTTCACCAGATTCACCCCACGGGATGCCTTGGAGCCCTCGGTGATCTCATAGCACTTGAGCCGGTACATAAGCCCCTTGTTGCTGATAAACAGCAGATGGTCGTGGGTGGAGGCAATGAACATTTCCTCCACAAAATCCTCCTCCCGCTGCTTCATGCCGCTGACGCCCTTGCCGCCCCGCTTCTGGGTCTTGTAGGTGTCCACCGGAGACCGCTTGATGTACCCGTTGTGGGTATAGGTCACCACGCTGTCCTCCACGGGAATCAGATCCTCAATATCCACCTCGCCGCTGATGGTCTCGATCTGGGTGCGCCGGTCGTCCCCGAACTTCTTCCGGATAACGTCCAGCTCCTGCCGGATGACCTCGTACATCTTGCTCCGGTCCTCCAGCAGCTCCTCCAGCTCAGCGATCTTTCCGCAGATCTGCTCCAATTCGTCCATGATCTTTTCCCGTTCCAGACCGGTGAGCTGTCCCAGGCGCATCTGGACAATGGCCTCCGCCTGAACCTCGGTGAGCCCCACCCCGATTTCGATTTTGTTGGCGTAGGGGTACTGGGCACGATCCAGCAAGGTGGACATATCCGTATCCTGGAACCGCTCCATGAGCCGCTGCTTGCCCTCTGCCACGTTCTTGGAGGAACGGAGAATGTCGATAACCTCGTCAATATAGTCGATGGCAAGGGCAAAGCCCTGGAGCACATGGGCACGGTTCTTCGCCTTGTTCAGGTCAAAGATGGTGCGCTTGGTGACAACCTCCACCTGGAAGTTCAGGTACTCCTCCAGCATCTGCTTGAGATTCAGCACCTTGGGCACACCGTCCACCAAAGCCAGCATGATAACCCCCACCGTATCCTGCAGCTGGGTATAGCTGAACAGCTTGTTCCGGACAATCTCCGGAATGGCGTCCTTTTTCAGCTCAATGACAATCCGCATACCGGAACGGTCGGATTCATCCCGCAGGTTGTGGATGCCCTCAATCCGCTTTTCCTTCACCAGATCCGCAATGCTCTCAATGAGCCGTGCCTTGTTGACCATATAGGGGATCTCGTGGACGATAATGCAGTTTCTGCCCTTGATTTCCTCAAAGGAGGTATTTGCACGAAGGGTGAGCTTTGCCCTGCCGGTGGCGTATGCCGCCCGGATTGCCGCTCTGCCCATGAGGATGCCTCCGGTGGGGAAATCCGGCCCCTTGATATGCTCCATCAGGTCGTCCAGGGTGCAGTCCGGATTATCGATCAGCTCGTTGATGCCGTCGATGACCTCCCCCAGGTTGTGGGGAGGAATGTTGGTGGCCATACCCACGGCGATACCCACGGAGCCGTTCACCAGCAAATTGGGGAACCGGGAGGGCAGCACCTGGGGCTCCTTGAGCCGGTCATCGTAGTTGGGCATAAAGGGCACGGTTTCCTTGCCGATGTCCGTCAGCATCTCCACGGCGATTTTCGCCATTCTTGCCTCGGTATAACGATAAGCCGCCGGGGGATCACCGTCCACGGAGCCGAAGTTGCCGTGGCCGTCCACCAGGGGGTACCGGAGGGAAAAGGGCTGTGCCAGCCGCACCAGGGCGTCATACACGGAGGCGTCTCCGTGGGGATGATACCGGCCCAGCACGGTACCCACCGTATCGGCGCACTTCCGGTATGCCTTGTCCGGCGTCAGCCCGTTTTCGTGTAGGGTATAGAGAATCCGGCGGTGTACGGGCTTCAGCCCGTCCCGCACATCCGGCAGCGCCCGGGACACGATAACGGACATGGAATATTCGATAAAGGATTTTTTCATTTCCTTTTCAATGTCCACAGGCAGCACAATTTCAGTTTCGCTGAACAAATCAATCAGTTCCTTTCTCTCTGTTTATCCGGATAGAACTGCTTTCCCAGATTTTCGGAAAACAGACCGGAAAGCTGCCGGATTTCATCCGCAGAAAATGCGTCTTTGGGGATCACATAGAACATGGCACGAACCTGGTACACCAGGAAAAATTCCGCCGTTTCCACAATTTTTACATGCTTGCCGAAGGTAATCACCGTATCCTCCAGCACAGGGGGCTCCTCCGGAAAAATGTCGTGAAAGCCGTCCCCGGATTCCTCCGTGGCTTCCTCCTCCGGGGTATCCTCCTGCACAGGCTCCGGCAAAAGGGTGCCGATGGTGAGCCCATCCTGCCGGACGGTAAGCCGGTAGCTTTCGTCCCCCAGCTCCCTGATGGCGTTCAGCAGCTGACGCCGGATCTTTTTCGGGTTGTACCACTGAATGCAGATCACCGCCAGGCAGGCAAAGATCAGCAAATAGGTGAGGGTGTTGGTGGGATCCTGCAAGGCAGCCCTTGTGTAAATGGCAATAACCACAGCCAGCAGCCCGGTGGTAATCCAGCACCGGGGGTAAACGAATTTGTGCTGGAATACGGTAAAGGCCTTTGCAAATAATGCATAGGGAATGCTGTATTCCCGCTGCAGCAAATCATCCTTCATACAGCCTTCCTCTCGTTAAATATCCAGATTTTTTGCGTATTTTGCGTTTTTCTCGATAAATTCCCGCCGGGGAGCAACCTTGTCCCCCATGAGGATGGAAAAGGTTTCGTCCGCCTTCACCGCATCCTCCATTTCCACCTTAATCATGGTGCGGGTGTCCGGGTTCATGGTGGTGTCCCACAGCTGGTGGGCGTCCATCTCGCCAAGACCCTTGTACCGCTGCACCTCCACCTTGGCGTTGGAGCCCTCAGCGTTGAATTCCGCAATATACCTGTCCCGCTCCTCGTCGGAGAAGGCATATTTGAACTTCTTGCCCTTGGCCACCCGGAAAAGCGGCGGCTGGGCAATGTAAATATTCCCGTTGGTGATGAGGGGGCGCATGAACCGGAAGAAGAAGGTCAAAAGCAATGTCCGGATATGGGAGCCGTCCACATCCGCATCCGCCATGATGATAACCTTGCCGTACCGGAGCTTGGTTATGTCAAAATCCTCCCCGATGCTGGTGCCCAGGGCGGTAACCACCGGCATCAGCTTTTCGTTGCAGTACACCTTGTCAATTCTTGCCTTTTCCACGTTCAGCATCTTGCCCCACAAGGGGAGGATTGCCTGATACCGCCGGTCTCTGCCCTCCTTGGCGGAGCCTCCCGCAGAGTCTCCCTCCACGATGTAAATTTCCGTCAGCTCAATATCCCGCTCGGAGCAGTCCGCCAGCTTTCCCGGCAGGCTTGCGCTTTCCATAGCGGTTTTCCGCCGGGCGGTTTCCCTTGCCTTCTTGGCAGCCTCCCGTGCCCGCTGTGCAGCCAGGCTCTTGTCGAAAATCGCCCGTGCCACCGCCGGATTCTCCTCCAGGTAGTTCATGAGCTTTTCCGTGACGATGGACTCCACAAAGGGCTTGATCTCCGGGTTCCCCAGCTTCACCTTGGTCTGGCTTTCAAACTGGCAGTCCGTAAGCTTTACGGAGATAATGGCGGTAAGCCCCTCCCGCACATCCTCCCCCATGAGTTTGGAGTCATCCTTCAGCAAACCGAACCGCTTGCCGTATTCGTTCAGGGTCTTGGTGAGGGCGTTTCGGAAGCCCAGCTCATGCATGCCCCCGTCGATGGTGTGTACATTGTTGGCAAAGGACAAAATCAGCTCGTTGTAGCTGTCGTTGTACTGCATGGCGATCTCCACCCCGTTGTCCCCCTTGGACCCGGTGAAGTAGATCACCTGCTCGGACAGGCTCTCCAGCCCCCTGGTTTTGTGGATATGCTCAATAAACTGCCGGATGCCCCCCTCGTAGCACATGGTCTCCCCCTGGGGATTTTCCGGATCCCGCTGATCCGTCAGCTGGATGGTAAGCCCGGCGTTCAGGAACGCCTGTTCCCGCATGCGCTTGAGCAGTACCTCATAGTCAAACACGGTGGTTTCTTCAAAAATTTCCGGATCCGGCTTGAACATGACGGAGGTGCCGTGCTCCGTGGTATCCCCGATAATCTTCAGCTGCTCCGTGTAATTTCCCCGTTCAAACCGCTGGAAGTGAATGTGGCTGCCGTCCTTGACGGTCAGCTCCAGCCACTGGGACAGAGCATTGACCACGGAGGCGCCTACCCCGTGAAGACCCCCCGCAACCTTATAGCCGCCGCCGCCGAATTTTCCTCCCGCATGCAGCACGGTATACACCACGGTAGCCGCCGAAATCCCCTCCTTGGGGTGGATGCCGGTGGGAATGCCTCTGCCGTTGTCCGTTACCCGGATCACGTCCCCGGGCAGAATCTCCACCTGGATATGGGTACAGTACCCGGCAAGGGCCTCGTCAATGGAATTGTCCACAATTTCATACACCAGGTGGTGCAGTCCCCCGGAGCCGGTGGTGCCGATATACATGCCCGGACGCTTCCGGACAGCCTCCAGCCCCTCCAGCACCTGGATCTGGCTTTCGTCATACTGCTGGGGGCTTGTGTATTCTGTTTCGCTCATGATTCCATCCTTTCTTCAAAACAGCGTCTTTGCACGCTTGCGCAGTGTGGCAACGGAGATCTGGGAAATATACACCACTTCTCTGCCCCGCTCGTTGCAGACAATGAAGCTTTTGGGCATCTCGTAGCTTACGTTCACCACCCGGTTTTCCCGTTCCGCCCGGTCTAAAAATTCCTTGGTGGCTTTGCCGATGGTGGTATTCTCCAGGTCGAAAATGCCGGTAACGCATTTGTCCGACACAGAGATTTCATTGCCCAGGTGTATATACATCCCACGCCTCCGTTACACGATTTTTCCGTTTTCTATGGTGATCCGCATGCCCCGGTCGCTGTCCAGTACGGCGCTTTCGTTGCATGTGGAAATAAATACCTGCATATCCTGCACGATGCTGTAAACCAGCTGCTGCCGGCTTTTGTCCAGCTCTCCCATCACGTCGTCCAGCAGAATCACCGGGGACTGTCCCTGGCTTGTGCGGAAAATCTCCGCCTGGGCAAGCTTCAGCACCAGCGCAGTGCTTTTTTTCTGCCCCTGGGAGCCGAAATCCCGCACGGGCTTTCCGTTGATCTTGAATAAAAGATCATCCCTTCCGGCGCCGATGGTGGTGTATCCCACCCGGATATCGTCCGTGGAAGACATGGTGAGCTTTCGCAGGTAATAGTCCCGCATGGGCTCGTCCACCCGGTCCGGCATCTCATACTCCCGGTACATACCGGACTGATACTCCACGGAAAGCTGCTCCCTGCCGCCGGTAATGATGCCGTACAGCCGGGCGCATACCGGCGCCAGCCGCTGCACATACTGGTGCCGGACAAAGGAAAGCTGTGCCCCAACCATAGCCAGCTGGGCGTCCCATATGGCAAGATCCAAAGGCGTGCCCTTTCCTGCGGCAATGCTCCGCAGTACAAGATTCCGCTGGACGGTGAGATTATCAAACCGGCGGAGAACCTCCATATTCTTCGGCCGGATCTGGGCGCAGCAAAGGTCCAGAAAGTTCCGGCGACGGTCCGGCAGCCCCTTGATGAGCATGGTATCGTCCGGAGTGAACACCACGCACTGGAACTGCTGGAACAGGCGGCTGCCTCCCCGCAGGGGCACCCCGTTCAGGGTGATTTTCTTTTCCCGGCTGCTGCGCTGCAGAGCATAGGTAATCTGCTGGTCCCGGCGGCTGTCCCGGAAGGCGGCCTGCATCCGCATAACCTCCTGGTCAAAGCCGATCAGATCCCGCTCCCTTGCCCCCCGGAAGCTGCGGCAGCCGGTCAGCAGCCAGATGGCCTCCAGCAGATTGGTTTTCCCCTGGGCGTTCTGCCCCACGATGAGATTATACCGGGGGTCAGGCTCCAGCCGGATGTGGGCAAGGTTCCGGAAATGCTCCGCCTCCAGCCCCGTCAGGTACATGACTTCACCGTCAGCCGGTATTCTCCGGCCTCCACCGTATCCCCGGGACGGATTTTCTTCCCCCGCATGGTGCAGACCTCACCGTTCACCTTCACCTGCCCTGCCTGGATCAGCTCCTTGGCAAAGCCCCCGGTGTCCGTAAGCCCGGCATATTTCAGCAGGGCGTCCAGCTTGATGAACTCGGTGCGGATTGCCACGCTTTCCTGTTTCATGCGAAAGCCCCTCCTGTTCTCAGCATTTCAGATCCACCGGCATCACCAGGAACACAAAGCTGTCCCCCTCCGGCGGAATGATCTTCACCACCCGGTTGCCTCCGCTGAGATGAATCCGAAGCTTGTCGCATTCGGAGGCACGCAGGGCGTCCAGCATGAATTTGTTGTTGAAGCCGATGGTCATAGCGTCTCCGCTGAGATCCACCGGAATGGTGTCGGAAATGCTGCCGATGCCGGTTTTGCAGCTGACCTTCACCGTGCCGTTTTCGATCACGCAGCGAACCGGCGCTTTGTTCTTCTCGTTGATGAGCAGAGCGCACCGCTCCAGACAGCTGACCAGCTCCCTGGTGCGGACGATAACCTCCGTCCGCTTGTCCGAAGGGATGGAAGCCCGGTAGTTGTGGAAATCCCCCTCCAGAAGCCGGGAAAATACCGTAATCTCCCCCAGCTCAAAGACTATGTGCTTGAAATTGTTGTAAATGCCGCAGGGGGCCTTGGCGTCCTCCTTCAGCAGCCGGGAAACCTCCGACAGTGTCCGGGCAGGCACCACGAACCGGTGAACCTCCGCCGTGTCAATATGCTCCGTCCGCAAGGCCAGCCGGTACCCGTCGCTGGTGACCATGTTGAAATTCCCGTCCTCGGTAATGTCGAACAAAGCGCCGGTCATCACGGGCTTGTTTTCGTTCAGGGAAACCGCATGGGCGGTCTGGTTAATCATGGAGCGCAGCTGATCCTGGGGCACCAGGAACCGATGCTCGTCGCTGACCTCCGGCAGATCCGGATACTCCTCTGCGGACATGGCGGAAATGCAGTATTCCGTTACCGCTCCGGTGATGCGGATATTCAGCATCTCGTCGGTTTCAAAGGTCAGCACCTCGTCGCTCATCTTCCGGGTGATCTCGCTGAACAGCCGGGCGTTTACCACGAATTCACCGCAGTCCTCGGACTGGGCGTCAATGGTGGAGCGGATCCCCAGCTCCAGGTCATAGCCCGTCAGCTCCAGCACCGTATAAGACAGCTTGATGCGGATTCCCTCCAGTGCGGGAATGGTGGACTTGACGCTGACCGCCTTGGACACGTTGCTGATGGCGGCGCAGATATCTTCTTTCTTGCAGGAAAATTTCATAATCGGCTCCTTTTCGGGGATGCTTCCGGATTTCCACAGCCGGCGGCTTTGTGCAAGGCAGCTGTGCTGCTGAAATCCATCCATCCATCTAAATATTTTTCAGTAGTAGCAGTAGAGGGGTTGAAACTGTTTATTCAGCCCTTTACCGGCAGTTTTCCGGGCTTTTCTCCTCCACAGCCCCTGGGTGGAATATTTCCTGAAAAGTGGAAACCCCAAAGGGCCTGTGGAATCCGGCAGAAATTGTGGAGTGGAAAGGGAAAAAGCCTGGAAACTTTTGTGGAAAGCGCGGGCTTGTGTCGGATGCTGTCGGAAAAGTGTCAGAAGCGTGATTGGGCAAACTGTGGAGCAGAGGGCACAGATGTGCCCTGTGCCTGGAGATTTCCCTCCCCTCTCTTTTAACACATTGTTGAAACAGCTGTTGAATTTCAGTTCTTGCCCCGCTCCCGGATGTTCTTGATGAGGGTTTCCACCAGCTCCTTCAGATTGGAGTCCTTGTGGATGGACTGGGAGATGCTGTTCACCGCATAGACAATGGTGGAATGGTCCCGGCCGCCGAATTCCATACCGATGGAGGCAAGGGGCATCTGGGTGATTTCCCGGACCACATAAATCGCCACCTTCCGGGCGTTGGAGATCTGGGAGGAACGCTTGTTGGAACGGATATCGTCCGGGGATACCCCGTACACGTTGGCAACCTCTGCAATGATCTTTTCCACGGTAATGGGAATGGGCTGGTCGTCGGTC
>JALELB010000021.1 GCA_022768805.1 Ruminococcus sp. | reverse complement strand
AAAAAAAAGTCTCCCAAACAGTTTGCATATTTGCATATTCGTAAAGTCAAATAACTATTTTTCTGCTTATGCAAACAAGGGTTCTGAGTTTACACTCAGCACATTAGCTGACATTTCAATGCATCGATATCACAAAAGGGTCACAGTGAAATGCTGTGACCCTTTGAGACATCTTGAACGCAATACAATATAACGCTTGTGCAGCAGATTTTGAGCAGATGCTATAAAACCTTAAAACCCGTTAAAACCGTATTTCTGCATAATTGCCGGATAATCCTTATAAGCATAGTTCAGATCTGTACTACCGGACACACCGTTGACCGCTCCTGTATGGCTGTACTGCCACATGCCGTAAGCCCCGGAAAAAGCGGGCTTATCCGTTTTGGTATGGGCAACCCAGATATCATGCTCAGCCTGGCAGGATGCAGGAACATTATTTGTCAGAAAAGACGCATAGCTGTACAGTGTGCAGTAATATCCTGCTTTCTCAACCGTACTGCAGAACGTATCCACAATGGAAGCAATCGTACTCTTACTCAGAGACTGCTGGGTACTGTCTTCAATATCAAATACCAAAGGAAAATCAAACTGATAGCCCTTGACAGTCTGCAAAAACAACTCTGCTTCAGCCTGTGCGTCAGCGGCGTTCAGCGCATAGCTGTACCAGTATGCCCCGCAGTATAATCCTGCGTTTTTTGCACCTTCCACATTGGCGGCAAAGGTGGGATCCACCTGGGATGCCTCCTTGCCATAGCCTGCACGCACAATGGCAAAGTGATAGCCATCCGCCTTGACCTTGGCCCAGTCCACAGTGCCTTGCCATTTGGAAACATCAATGCCATCATAGATTTGTCCGTTTGCACCGGTGGATGTTGTTGTAGTGGTCGTGGTAGTGGTGGACTCCTGCGGAGCCGTAGTGGTTGTAACCGTCGGAAGTACGAGTTCCGGGTATACTGTTATGCTGCCCTGAGAAATCACAAATGGCACACTCTGATTGCCCGGCTGTTCCATGGAACGTACAATTATTTCCAGCTGGTATACGCCTGCGGGAGTATCCTCCGGAATCTCAACATAAACCGTGAACAGCTCCCCATCCTCTGTAAAGTTCACAGCAGAAGTAGAATAAACAGCCGCCACATTTCCGCCGGAAACTGCACGCAGAGTCAATTCCTGATCCGGCTGCATCAGAACCAGCGTATCATCCTCTTCAGTCTGCATGGACAGATACTCCCCCTGGATCATATCAAAGCTCATGACAATATTCTGAAAACCAGGGTTTCCTGCAACTGACACTGTTACCGGGACCACGTCCCCCGGATAACCTGATGCCTTTGAGACAAACAAATGTGCATACTCGCACTGGTCGGCAAGCAGCTGCCGTTTCAGCAGCACATTATCAAAGGCATTGATCACGCCGTTCCCATCAATATCATATGTATCATCAGCAGCCGGATTCTGTTCCGACTTGCACAAAGCCTGATTAAGCTGTGCGCAGCTGGGCAGACGAATGATCTCCGTCAGATTTTCTTCTGTGCCGGAGTCCTCCGCATCTGCATCCGTTGTTTCTGCAGAAACCTCCTGCGTCATATCGTTTTCTATCAGTACGGACGGTTCTGCCGCATAAACCGTTGTCTGAAATGCCATCACTGCCGTGACCGTCAATGCTGCAATCAGCTTTGTAACTGATTTCTTCATCCTGCATACCCTCTTTGCTAAGCTGTGCTGTATTACTCCAGTAGTATAACATAAAATGCGCAATTTGTGAAGTGGATAACGTGATTTTTTTGTGCATTTCTACATATTGCATGATTCCTGCGCTAAAATTTAGCTGAGATTACGAAAACCGAAACCTTTTTTTCAAAAAAATCTTGTTTTTTTGAAAAAAAGGCTTGACATTTATAAAAGAGTGCGGTATAATAATAAAGCACTCGGAAAGAGAGCACAAAACAAATTGACCAAATGCTGTTTTAGCTCAGTTGGTAGAGCACTTCCTTGGTAAGGAAGAGGTCGCTGGTTCAAATCCAGTAAACAGCTCCAGAAAACTGCACGCAGTTCCTTTTTGGAATTGCGTGCTTTTTGGTTATATGCCGAGTTGAAGTCCGTCCCAATTCCAGTCCTTCTCTCCCCTGCTTTTCGCTGTTTCAAAAAAATTTTCCATGCTATGACCCAATCGTTCTCTGTAATTCGTTTATTATAATGAAAGAGTTTTTGCGAAAGGAACCAAACGCATGCTTACCTATTTCAAAACAAAACGTTATTGCCGGGAATATGCTAAAACACTGTTCCGTGATTCGGAAGCCCTGTGTGCATATTACAGTATCGGCGAATCCCACACCTTTTCCAAAGAATTTCAGCTCAAGCTAAATACTGCTGTCTACGGAGAACCCTTTACTGATGCAGAAATCGAAGCATATCTCCATCCTGCACCCAGCCCGACAGAGGCCGCAAAGCCTCAAAAAATCCGGATACGAAAGCTGGGTATGCGCTATGCAGCAGCGGTCATTGCCGCAGCCGTATTAACTACCGGTATGCTGGTTGGGCTTGGGGGCGTGGTTGCTGACCCTCAAGGCTGCAATGATGTACGATTCGGCTATCAAAAATCCGGATGTTTCGGCAGTATGGAGGCACGATTCCCGTTCCCAGCGGAATGCTATAACTCCATTGACTTTATCGGCTACACCGCACCAGGCTTTCCCGACCACGTTTCAGCCTTTGACATCGGCAATATTCCGGAGGGCTTTGCACTTGCTTACGAAAAAACGGAATCCATCAGCTTTGAAGAGATAGAGTTGGACAATAACTGGGACGAAGTTTCCAGCGTCAGACGATGTTATGAGCAGGAAGGCGTCGGCTGGCTCAATATTGATGTACAGATTGCGCATACATCCCGCTTATGGTTCAGCACTCTGCCAAAGAATGATGAAGGTGTGAGCCGTGTCTTCACTTATCGGGGCAATGATGCATTTATTCTGGCTAGAAAAGATAAAAAATCCGTTTACTGTACGATGATCTGGTGTGATGGTCTGAATGATTACTACGTTTGCTATGTAGATACATCAAATAAAATGACCTTCGATAGTATACAAGATGTGGTAATATCAGTGGCAAATTCTGTACATATTTCACAAAAATAATTTTTCTTTTGGAAAAGTTGACCTGTTTAAATATCCCATTTCGTTTATATAGATAGAGAGTGCAAAACACTCTACTATATAAACGAAAGGGGTTTTTCTTTATGAAAACCAACAGAATCCTCGCAACCGTCCTTGCAGCAGCTTCCCTGCTGTCCGCTCTCCCCTGCAGCGCCGTCAGCGCTGCAAGCAAACCCGCCGCACTGATTCCGACGGCATCGGGCGTCTCCGCAAGTCCCTACGAAATCAGCGATGATAACTACTACCGAAATCCCTATGCAACCATCCGGAAAACTGGGTCCAGCAAATGCTCCTACAACGGTGGCGCTGAATTCAAGTCCGTCACCACCAAGATGAAGGGCATCCTGATTCTGGAGGAGTACCGGGACGGGCACTGGTACGAGGTAAAGCGCAAGGAGGTCACCACTACAACCAATCCCCTCTATGTCAGCGACAGCTACAGCGGCATGGTAAGCGGCAGAAAGTACAGATCCAGATTGTATCTGTATGCATACTGCGGCGTGGTCTGGGAATTTGCATCCCCGGTCAGCGACATCATCACAGGCGGCTAAAAACAAAGGCGTGCATGGAAACATGCACGCCTTTTCTGTTAATGCAGGTTGGTAGGGTCAGCGTTGAAAATCTGATTGCTTTCGGTGTAATAGTCATTATCCTCCAGCGAGGTAAAATCCGCATCGTCAATATCCGGCAGCCGGGCACCGCACACGCCACAATACTGATTCTTGTCGCTGTTTTCCGTTTCACACTTGGGACACAGCTTAAAGCCACGCAAGGTGTTCAGTTCAAAACGCATCTTCTTGATGCGGCGGCGGCGAGTGTCAATATCCTCGCACAGCGCACGGAAAACCTGAGGATCTTCTTCCGGATTTTTATAATACTTTTTGCCGATATCTGCAAAAATCTCAATAATCCGTTCTTCCTCATACAGAATCTTTCTGCGCAGATTATTCACCTCAGAATAATTCTGCATCTTACCGGTAACACCCTTGCCGGCGTCAGTAACCTTGTCTAAAAAACTCATTACCCTTTCACTCCTAAACGTACAGAGATACGCATTCCTATAGTCACATTATACACCCTGTCGGCTAACTTTGTCAAGTATTTTTGTTTAAATTCTGCAATACCACTCAGATCAGCCGCATACATCCTCTGCGGAAAGCAATTTTACGCCATTGGCCTGCAGCAGCTCCGCCGCTTTCTGATTATTATCCGCCCTGAGAATGACAAAAGCTGTATCCTCAATCCGGCTCACATAGGCATACATGTATTCTACCGTAATGCCCCCATCCCGGAGCAGATCCATAACCGCAGCCAATCCGCCCGGCTGATCCGCTACGCCGATACCGATTACATTGGACACCTTCAGCATACAGTTAGCTTCCTTCAGCACTTCATACGCCTTGTCCGTATCCGTTACAATCAGCCGGACAATGCCGAAATCCTTGGTGTCTGCAATGGAGAGTGCACGGATGTCAATGTGATTATCCCGCAGCATCCCGGTTATCGTGGACAGCCGCCCGGTTTTGTTTTCAATAAATACTGATAATTGTTTGATCTGCATAATGCTTCCCCTTTCGTCGTTTAGTCGTGCAGCTTCCGGGTATCCACCACGTGTACTGCCTTGCCCTCTACTCTGGGTATGGTTTTCGGTTCAACCAGCGTGATCTTTGCAGAAATACCCAGTGTGGATTCCACTGCCTGCTTGATGACCCGTGACTGTTCCTCCAGACTCTTCACTGTGTCGGAGAACATCTCCGGTGTAATCTCTACCTGGATTTCCAGGGTATCCGTATTATTAACTCTGCCCACAATCAGCTGGTAATAGGGCGCCGTATTGCCAAGCTGCAGCAGCACGCTTTCAATCTGGGACGGGAATACATTGACGCCCCGGATAATCAGCATATCATCCGATCTGCCGGCAGGCTTCTTCATTTTGATAAGGGTTCGGCCGCAGCTGCACTTTTCCCGTACCAGAACACCGATGTCCCGTGTACGGTACCGGAGCAGCGGGAAGCCTTCCTTGTTGATACAGCTGAACACAATCTCACCCTGGGAGCCCTCAGGCAATACCTCGCCGGTGTCCGGGTCGATGGTTTCCGCAATAAAGTGATCCTCGTTGATATGCATGCCGGTCTGGGCTTCACACTCAAAGGCCACGCCGGGTCCGATGATCTCCGTCAAGCCGTAAATATCCAGGGCCTTCAGTCCCAGCTTGCTTTCGATCTCCCGGCGCATTTCCTCCGTCCAGGGCTCGGCGCCGAAGATGCCGACCTTCAGCGCCAGCTCCTCCTTGGTGATTCCCATTTCCTCCATGGTTTCTGCCAGGAACAGCGCATAAGAAGGAGTACAGCAGATAAAGGTGGGCTTGAAGTCCCGGAGAATGTTGATCTGCCGCTTGGTATTGCCCACAGAAACAGGAACAACGGTCATGCCGACCTTCTCCGCACCGCCGTGAACACCCAGTCCTCCGGTAAACAGTCCATAGCCGTAGGAAACGTGGATGATATCCTCCGAAGTACCGCCTGCTGCGGTCAGTGCCCGGGCACAGCACTCTGCCCAGGCGTCCAGATCCTTCCGGGTATAGCCAACGACAATCTGCTTGCCGGTAGTACCGCTGGAAGCGTGGAGACGGACGATCTCATTCATGGGAACCGCAAACATGCCGTAAGGATAGGTATCCCGCAGATCCTGCTTATAGGTAAAGGGCAGCGTGTGCAGATCGTCTACGCTGCGGATGTCCTCCGGAGAAACCCCTGCCTCATCCATACGCTGCCGGTACAGCGGAACCCGTTCATAGACTCTTCTGACTGTCTGGGACAGACGGAAAGACTGGAGCGCCCGCATTTCATCCAGCGTGGCACATTCTAAGTTTTCGTTCCAATACATTTTGCAATACTCCTTTTATTAAAAATGGTTGGTTCTTTTTCGAACGCAAACGAACCAATAAACAGGAAAGACAAATATATTTATTAGATAGAGCAGGATAATCCAGATGATTTTTTCATTGCCCTCGCAATGATTTGCGGCGTCCACCATCATGGTGATGATGTAAAACCAGCACAGGACAACCATCAGGAAAACAAACAGAACCAAAGAAAGTCCATACCTTGCTGAAATGTCTCCCTCCTGCTGCATCATGATAAATGCGGCAACCAACGCAATCAGGAACAGAATACCCGGCAGGAAGCTGCCGATCCCGTACCACAGGCTTTGAACCATTTTATTCATGCCACTGCATTCCGTCCCAGCGCAAACGCCTTTTTGTTCAGCTCCAGGAATTTCGCCGGCACGCACTGCTCCAGTGCCTGCTGCCATACCTCCTCCGGGAAGGGCAGCTTCCGGGATACCACGCCCATAAGCACCACGTTGGATGCTTTGGCATTGCCAAGGGATTCTGCAAGCGCCAGTGCATCCACAGCGGTAACGTCAATACCCAGGGTCTCCAGATGCCCCAGAATATCCTCCGGATAGGTGGCTGCGCCGGTGACCACCGGCATAGGATCCAGCTGCTGCTTGGATACCACCAGGCATCCGCCCTTTTTCAGATAGGATACCCAGCGGGCAGCCTCCAGCAGTTCAAAAGAAATAATGGCGTCCGCCTCTCCCTTTTCTACGATGGGAGAATACACCTGATCTCCATACTTTACATAGGTCACAACGGAACCCCCACGCTGGGACATGCCGTGCACCTCGCTGACCTTCACATCATACCCCTGTGCCAACAGCACATTGCCCAGAATACGGGAAGCCAGCAGACTGCCCTGGCCGCCTACGCCTACGATCATGACTGATTGTGTTTCCATTTCGCTTCTGCTCCTTTCCCTTATTCTCCGATTGCGCCGAATTTGCACTGTTCCATGCAGATTCCGCAGCCTACGCACTGGGTGTGGTCGATGACTGCTTTGCCGTCCCGCATGGAAATTGCCGGGCATCCCAGCTTCAGGCACATCTTACAGGATTTGCACTTGTCAGCATCCACATGCAGTGCCGGCTTGTGCTTTACATATTTGAGCAGCGCACAGGGTCGGCGGGAAATAATCACAGAAGGCGCCTCCACGGCAAGCTCTTCCTTGATGGCATTTTCGGTTTCAGCCAGGTGATAGGGATCCACAACCCGGACGCGCTGGATGCCGATGGCCCGGCAAAGATCCTCCAGGCAGACTGCCGCCGCCGGATCCCCCTTCAGATTCTTACCGGTGGTAGGATTCTGCTGGTGGCCCGTCATGCCGGTGATGGAGTTGTCCAGAATGATAACCGTAGAGTTGGTGGCATTGTAGGCAATATTGACAAGGCCGGTCATGCCGCTGTGCATAAAGGTGGAATCCCCGATAACTGCCACTGCACGTTGCTCACTTTCCGCACCTCTTGCCTTGTTGAAGCCGTGGAGACCGGAAATGGAAGCGCCCATACAAATGGTGCTGTCCATTGCACACAGGGGTGCAGCCGCACCCAGGGTATAGCAGCCGATGTCGCCGGAAACGATACACTTGAGCTTGGACAGGGCATAGAACACGCCTCTGTGGGGGCAGCCGGGACACATCACCGGCGGACGAACCGGCAGCTGCTCCGGATATGTAACATACTCCTTGGTGGTTCCCAGCAGCTTTTCTGCAATAATGGACTGGGACAGCTCCCCGATGAAGCCGAACAGCTCCTTGCCGATCACCTGGAGCCCCAGCTTCCGGCAGTGGGTTTCGATGATGTCATCCAGCTCCTCGATCACATAGATCTTGTCGCAGTCCGCTGCAAAGTCCCGGATCAGCTTTTCCGGCAGCGGGTTCACCATACCCAGTTTCAGGTAAGAAACCGTATCCCCCAGCGCTTCTCTTGCGTACTGATAGGCAATGCCGCTGGTGATGACGCCGATTTTGGAATCGTGCTTCTCCACCCGGTTCAGGGGCGAGGTTTCCGCATAGGCGGTGAGCTTTTTGGTGCGTTCCTCCACAACCACATGACGGCCCTTGGCAAAAGCGGGCATCATCACATACTTCTGGGGGGTCTTTTCATAGGGCTTAAGACCATCGTCAACCCGGTCGCACAGCTCCACGGAGCTCTGGGAATGAGCCACACGGGTGGACATACGGACAATCACCGGTGCGTCGAACTGCTCGGAAATCTCATAGGCCAGCTTGACATATTCCTTGCATTCCCCGGAATCGGAGGGCTCCAGCATGGGCACCTTGGAGGCAATGGCATGATGCCGGCTGTCCTGCTCATTCTGGGAGGAGTGCATGCCCGGATCGTCCGCTACGGCGATCACCATTCCCCCGTTGACGCCGGTGTAGGAAGCCGTATACAGCGGATCCGCCGCCACATTCAACCCCACATGCTTCATGCCGCAGAAGCTTCTGGCACCGGCAATGGATGCGCCCAGGGCAACCTCCATGGCAACCTTTTCATTGGGCGCCCATTCCGCATAGACCTCGTCGTATTTAGCAACCTCTTCCGTAATTTCCGTGGAGGGTGTGCCGGGATAGCTTGAGACAATCCGGCATCCGCTCTCGTAAAGCCCTCTGGCAAAGGCTTCATTTCCAAGCATCAGCTTCTTCATTGCTTTTATCCTTTCTGTTTTTGATTCTGATGATAATGCCACAGGATCCATTCCGGAACCGCATCCTGCTCATTGCTGCCGATCACCCCGGTGGCGGCTGCCCTGACCTCCTGCCGGGCGTTTGCCACCGCATAGGATTCGTCACATCCGGCAAACAGGGACAGATCGTTGAGATTATCCCCGAAGCCGATGACATGTTCAAAGCCATAGGCATTCCGGAGATATTCCACTGCCTGACGCTTGGACGCACCTGCGCCGCAAAGCTCCAGATACCAGGAATCCCTGTCGTATACATCCTTATAAAAGGCATGCTGCAGACCGGGCAAAGGGGCAATCGCATCCCGGATCCGCCGGATCCGCTCTTCCTTGTCCACCATGGTGATATAAATCGTCTGTTGGGATACCGCCTGGGTCAGACTGTCCACCTGGATAAAGGGACGGTCAAAGCGCTGGGGACGTGCCGCCCGGTATGCCTCCATAACCGGATCATCCAGACGGTGATGGAAGCAGCCCAGACTGCCCTTCTCCATAGTGTACAGAAATGCCGGAACCTGCATCTGTTCCAGAAGCTCTGCCACCTGCATGGCAGTATCTGCAGCAATGGCCTCACAGCGGAGATACTGCCGGGTTTGCATATCGTAAATGCATACGCCGTTCATCACCACAACCGGCACCGGCATCCGCACCTGTGCGAGAATCTGGCTGACGGAGGCCATGGAGCGGGCAGTGGCGCAGGAGAACAGCGCACCCTCTGCGGACAGCTGCTGCAAAAGCGCTGTGGAATGCGCCGACAAACACGCCCGGGAAGTCAGCAGCGTTCCATCCAGATCTGAAATGTACAAGGTTTTCATGCAGTGGTTCCTTCCCTAGTCCTGCGCATGTTCCTGCTCCTGCATATCAGCGAAGTATTTCTTCAGCCCACGGTAATAATCCGTAGCCTCCGCACCGCCGAACTGCCGCTGCAGGGTATTGTGGAATTCAGCAGTGGATTCACTGTCCGTCATGCACCGGATAATATCCTTGACCCGGTTGGTCTGGATCTCCGGATCGATCTCCATCAGCAGCTTCCGGACAATCTTCACTGTGGGAGCCGCAGGCTTTGCCTGCACCGTGATCTGCTTGGGCTGCTTCTTCTGCTTTTTCTTTTTCCCCGGCTTGTTCTCTGCCGGAACAGGCTGCTGAAGCATAACCGGCTGCGAAACGGTCATCTTCTTCACCGGAACCGACGTTTTTTCCGTCAGTGCATCCCGGATAGAGGGCTTGATCTGCACCTTAACCCCCAGCATCTTCTTGCAGAACTGCTGGGTTGCCACATAGCCCATATCCCGGCTGATGATATAAAAGTCATCCGCCTCCTGCCGGGCGATCAGATAGCCCAGATAGGTAACCAGCTGAAAATCCAGCGCATTCTTGCCGGACTGATTCAGATTCACCTTTTCCGTCCGCACCGGGGACTGCATGATCTCATCCAGTATATCAAAATTCAGCGTATTGGCTGACTGGCTGTAGAACAGAATCACTCGGTCCTCTGCATTCAGCCGGGAAATCCCAGCCAGCCCGCAGGAATTCACGTTTTCATAATCAATCAGAAAAATCCGCATGCTTTACGCCTCCCTTCCCCGGGCCATGCCCGTTACTGTACAGTGCATCGGATGGCCCGCACACCGGTGAGCTGAATCTCTCCGGTCAGATAGCCCGGCTTCCGGGTATGGGTATCCGAATAATCTGTTGACAGGTATTTCTTGTTGTCGTCCGCAAACACAGTGGCAACTACTGCATCCTCCCCCAGCATATCCCCAGCCTTCAGGGCGCCCAGGAAGTTTGCCCCGGAGGAGATGCCTACGCCGATGCCCAGCTCCCGGGCCAACATCTGCGCCATGAGGATGGAATCTATATCATCCACCGCCACAACAGCATCCGTTTCCTCCAGCTTGAGGATGGGCGGAACGAACTCATCGGAAATCCCCTGGATCCGGTGTTTGCCGGTTTTATAGCCCGTGGAAAGAGTGGGGGAATTTTCCGGCTCCAGCGGATAAAGCCTGCATGCAGGGTTGGTTTCCCGCAGCCGCCGGCCGATACCCATCACCGTACCGCCGGTGCCCACACCGGCCACCACTGCGTCCGCCGTCAGCCCGATGGAGGAAAGCTGCTGCGCAATCTCCGCCCCCGTGGTTAGATAATGGGCGGAACAGTTGTCTTCATTGGAAAACTGACAGGGCAGAAAAACGCCGCCCTTTTCTGCCAGTTCCTCCGTCATACGGATGGAACCGAGGAAACCGCCCTCCTCCTTGCTGACAAGGCGGATCTGTGCGCCGTAGCTGCGAATCAGGCGCATGCGTTCCTCGCTCATCCAGTCCGGCATATAGATCACCACCGGGTGACCAAGGTATCTGCCCACTGCAGAAAAGGCAATGCCCGTGTTTCCGCTGGTGGCTTCTGCAATCAGATCCCCCGGATGAAGCTGTCCGGTTTCATAAGCACGGCGCAGCACGTAGAATGCCACCCGGTCCTTGATGCTGCCGCTCAGATTGTAATACTCAGCCTTGGCATAAACCCGGCGTGGCTTGCCTTTATAGGTACAGCTGATCTCCAGCAGGGGCGTATGGCCGATCAGCGGCTCCAGGCTGTCAAATCGTTCCCTGATACGCTGTTCCATCAGTCAATAACCGTTACAGACTTCATGATCTGGGGTGTGGTGGGCTTATCGTTGTAATCTGTTGCAACCTGTGCAATTTCATCCACAACCTCCATGCCCTCAACCACCTTGCCGAAAGCGGCATACTGACCGTCCAGATGGGGCGCATCCTCATGCATGATGAAGAACTGGGAGCCGGCGGAATTCGGCATCATGGACCGTGCCATGGAAAGCACACCCCGTGTATGCTTCAGGTCATTTTTTACGCCGTTCGCCGCAAATTCTCCCTTGATGGACCAGCCCGGACCGCCTGTGCCGGTACCGTTCGGACAGCCGCCCTGGATCATAAAGCCCGGAATCACCCGGTGAAAGGTCAGCCCGTTATAGAAGCCCTGGCGCACCAGCTTCTCGAAATTTTCACAGGAGATCGGCGCAATCTCCGGATACAGCTCAATCTTGATCTTTTTCCCGTTTTCCATTTCAATCTGAATCATAGTCGTTCCTCCTAAAAACATGACATAAACCATATACATCATTCATTATAGCATAAACAACATAAATAAGCAACTGTTTCAAGCATATCTGTTTTAATTAAGATATATACCATTGTTGTGTGCGCTATGCTTTTTCTGCTTCCGACCGTCCGTAGGATTCTTTGTGTAAACTGCACAAATAATTCCGTCAATATAAACAATTCTTGAATTTAGCACATCTTTTTTTGTTCCGCCTATTTCTTTTTTTTATTTGTTGTAGTATAATGAGTTATACGCATGTGTCACTTAACTGGAACGATTAGCGCATTATGTAAAAGAAATGAAAACGGAGGCTGATCCGATCATGCAAAAACCATTGAACATTGCAGTCATGGTATCAGGCATCGACGAAGAATACCAGCATGACATCCTGCAGGGCATTCATGAATTTGCACGTAACCACCACATCAACATCTGTCATTTCGTTGCTTTCGGCGGCATGCTGGGGAATCCTAATCATGACGCCGGCGAATACAATATCTTTAATCTGGTGAATTATGACAAGCTGGACGGCGCCATTCTTCTCACCAATACAATCTGTTCCTCCGGAATGAAGCAGATCATTCTGAATCATGTACAGAAATGCGGACTGCCTACTGCTGTTATCGATCAGGATATTCCGGGATGCTACTATATCGGCATTGACAATTACACTGCCATGCACGATATTGTCACGCATGTAATCGAGGTTCACGGTGCACGGCGGATCAATTATATTTCCGGTCCGATGAACAACCCGGAAAGCCTGCTGCGCTTACAGGCATACCGGGATGTACTCAGCGAACATCAGATTCCCGTGGAGGAGGAGCGGATTTATTATGGGCTCTTCCGGGGACAGGACGGCAGAGAAGCCGCCGAAGCCTTTCTTTCCTCCAATCTGGAATTCCCGGAAGCCATCGTCAGCGCCAATGACAATATGGCACTTTCTGCACTGATTACGCTGGAGAGCAAGGGCATTCACTGCCCCCAGGATGTAATCATCACCGGCTTTGACAATATCCGCTCCGCACGCAACTGCACACCGGAGCTGACTTCCGTTTCCCGGCCTCTGGTGGAATCCGGCAGGCGGGCCTGTGAAATGGTCTACAATCATATCCGCGGGAACGGAGAGCAGGAACGTTCTGTGATTCTGGACGCTGTCCCCGTGCTGACGGAAAGCTGCGGCTGCAAGCACTGTATGAGCGACAGCATTGAGGATTTCAAACGGGACAATTACCGCATTATCGAGCGCTATAACATTGACGTGCGCCGGAACAGCCGCATGGCCTGCACTCTGACAGAATCAGACTCCTACGCCAAGAGTCTTGACAAGCTGAAGGACTGCATTCTGGAAATCAATTGTGAATCCTTCTATCTGTGTCTGTGTGAAAACTGGTCAGGGAACTTTCAAAACGGCAGCGAGCCTTCCTCCCCCATGGATTATGCGTTCAATGACTTTATTTCCGAAGGCTATTCCAAGAAAATGCAGGTGGCGCTCGCCTACCGCAACGGCCGGTTCCTGGAGAATATCCCGGATTTTGAAACCAGTCTCATGCTTCCCGAGCTGTATGAACCGGAGGATAAGGGAAAGGTCTACTACTTTGTTCCGATTCATTTCAGAGAACGCTGCCTAGGATACTGCGTCATATGCAACAGCAGCTTCCCCCTGGAAAGTGCCAGCTTTGTATCCTGGGTAATGAATATCAGCAACTCCCTGGAAAATGTACGGAAAATGCGCTGTCTGAGCGCTGTGGTCAAGGAGCTTGACAAGCTGTACGTCATTGACAATCTGTCCGGCATCTACAACCGGAACGGCTTCAGCCGGAACACCCAGGAGATCTACCAGTACTGTCAGGAGCATCGGGTTCCGGTTATGGTAATGTTTCTGGATATGGACGGGCTCAAGCATATCAACGACACCTTTGGGCATAAATCCGGTGATGTGGCCATCCGGGCTCTGGGTCAGTGTCTGAAGCTGGCGTGCAAAAACGGAGAAATCTATTCCCGGTTCGGCGGCGATGAATTCCTGGTGTTTGCCGTCAATTATACGGAAGAAAAGGCAAAGCTTCTGGAGCTTTCCATTCTGGACGAGTTCCGGAACTACAATGAAACCCACAACAATCCGTTCCAGGTTGACGCCAGCATCGGCTATCACATTGAAGTACCCGGGCCGGATATGCCGATATTTGCGTTGATTACATTGGCGGATCAAAGAATGTACGAACAGAAAAAGCGGAAGAAGACCTCCCGCTATCTGAGACGATAAGCATCGTTCCGAGTCTGATAAATCTTGGAGGGGACAATGAGCAGTACCAGAAAGAAGATTGCAGTATTCCTGTCCGGCCTGGATGAAGAATACCAGAATCAGATTACACAGGGCATCCATCAATTTGCAGCTGCCCATGGCATTGATGTATTGCATTTTATTGCCTTCGGCGGCATCCTGAACAACGGCAGCTACGATACCGGAGAATATAACATTTTCCGTCTGCCGAATCTGAAGGCACTGGATGGCGTCATTCTGCTGACAAACACCATTGCAAGACCGGAAACGGTCCAGGAGATCGTCAGTCAGGTCCGGGCATCCGGCATACCCGCCGTCAGCGTGGATGCAGATTACGGAGATTTCTATTCCATCGGTGTGGACAACCGCAGCGCTATGGCACAGATTGTCCGGCATTTTACCGACACACACGGTCTGCGTCGGATCAACTACATATCCGGCCCCGACGATAACCCTGACAGCATCGAACGGCTTGCCGGCTATAAGCAGGTGCTCACAGAACACAATATCCCCATCGAAGAAGACCGGATCTATCACGGCTCTTTCCAGCGCAGAGACGGCAGAACGGCTGTAGATGTATTCCTGCGCTCGGAGCTGCCCATGCCGGAAGCAATCGTCTGCGCCAATGATACCATGGCGGTTTCCGTCATCAGCGCGCTGAATGCCCATGGACTCCGAGTGCCGGAGGATATTATGGTTTCCGGCTTTGACAACACCTATAATGCACGGAACTATGCACCGGAAATCACCTCAGTCGCAAGGCCTCTGATCCAGTGCGGCACCCTTGCCTGTGAGCTGCTGTACAATGCCTGGAACGGCGTGCAGCAGGAGCGGGTACACAAGCTGGAAATGCAGCCCCGCTTTTCAGAAAGCTGCGGCTGTGATGCCCACTACTGTGATACCATCCGGGACTTCAAAAAGCATAACTACCAGATTCAGGAGGATTTCAGTATTGACATCTCCCTGCTCAGCCGAATGGCATGCTCCCTGGTGGAATGCGCAAATTATGATGAGTATATCGAGGCACTGAAGGAATTTGTCCTGGAAACAAACTGTGAGGAATTCTATCTTTGCCTTTGCGAAAACTGGCTTGGTCATAAGCTGCCTGCAAACCAGGCAGAGCCGGATGCTGACACAGCGGACGAATGCCTGGTGGAGGGCTACACCCAGCGCATGCTGGTTCCTCTTTCCTACTACGACGGCAAATTCCGCTGTCATGAAGACTTTCTGGTAGATGAGATGCTGCCCGCCTTGTACCGGCAGGTAGACCATCTTCGCTGCTTCTACTTTGTTCCGCTTCACTTCCGGGAGCATTGCCTGGGGTATTATGCCATCTGCAACACTGCGTTCCCCATGCGCAGCTCCCTGTTTCACTCCTGGTCCCTGAACCTGAGCAATTCCATGGAAAACATCCGGCGCATTATTTACCTGGATAATGCAGTACAGGAGCTGGATAAGCTGTATTCCACGGATCCCCTGTCCGGCATTGCGAACCGGAACGGATTCCGCCGTCAGACTGAACCGATCTTTGACCGGTGTATTGCAGAGCAGAAGCCGGTTATGGTCATGTTCATCGACATGGACGGACTGAAGATGATTAACGACACTTATGGACATAAATCCGGCGATATTGCCATCCGCAGCCTGGCAGCCATCCTGCAGGAATGCTGCACAAACGGTGAAATCTGCTGCCGTTTCGGCGGGGATGAATTCATTATCTTTGCTGCCGGCTACACCAAGCGGGATGCCGACCGGTTAACGGATAATCTTCAGAAAAAAATGATGGAATTCAATTTGCTAACCAGCATGCCCTTTGCTCTGCATGCAAGCAGCGGATACCACATTGCAGTTCCCACACCGGACAAATCCCTCTTTGCCATGGTAACCCTGGCGGATACGATCATGTATACCGAAAAGCGAAAGAAACGGCACTCCAAGTATCTCAAGAGAGATCTCTCTGGCCGGCCCGAAGATGAGTCCAAAAACAAAACCAACGAACAGGAATGAAAGCATGAAGCAAACTGTACTGACCAAAATCAAAACATACAGTCCCCTCCTTCTGGCCGCAGGCATCATCCTTTGCTATCTGCTGACCGAAGGACTAAAAATCAATGAGATTCTTCTGCACGACACCACCCATGTCATCAATGTAGTGATGGGTGTGCTGATTGTGGGAGGGCTGATTCTCTTCCACTTTAGAGTCCGCAAAGTGCCGGATAAAACCGAGGAGCTGATCCGCCTGATGCTCTTTGCCGGGCTGGTGATGCGCATCGGTTATATGCTCTATACGGACGCTTATACCCGCCCCCACGACATTGCCGGAGGGCATGACAGCTATATTCTGCAGATTATGCAGAATTTCCAACTGCCCCAGGACAATCACGGCCAGTTCTATCAGCAGCCGGTTTACTACATCATCAGTGCAATCGTTTCCGCTGTGGTCAATGCCATTCTGGGCACATCAGAGGATCCCCACGCACTGGTCAATGCAGCCAAAATCGTATCCTGCTTCGCCTCCTGCTCGGTGCTGCTGATGGTGCCGAAGCTGTGTAAGGAGCTGGAGCTGGACCGCCGGGCTGAGCCGGTGGTTCTGGCGATTACTGCATTTTTGCCGGAATTCTACCTGCTGGCTGGCAGAGTAGGACCGGACTCCCTGTCCGTTTACTTGATGATGCTGGCGCTTCTGCTTACCATCCGCTGGTTCAAAAGCCAGACCTTCCCCCTGACCATCCAGCTGGCTGTGGTCTATGGGCTTGCCATTTCCACCAAAATCTCCTGCGCCGTATTTGCCATTTTTACAGCGGTGCTGATGCTGATTAAACTGGTACAGGCGATCAAGCAGAAAAAAGCAGCTCCCCTGCTTGCCAAGCTTGGCGTATTCGGCTGTATCTCCCTGCCCCTGGGCATGTGGTACTGCATAAGGAATCTGGTTCGTTTTGACCAGCCCTTTAACTATGTCTATCCCCTGCCGATTACCTGTGATCTGTACTGCGGTGACCACTCCATTGCCTCCAGATTCCTTTACTTCAGTATGGAAAATCTGAAGCTCAGACCCTATGCCAATCCCTGGGAGGATTACAACTATCCCATGTATCTGGTTAAATGCTCCGTATTCGGAGAATTCCAGTACGGCGTGCCGGAGTGGGTATCCTACGGACTGGTTCTGGTGAACTTTGCACTGATCCTTTTGTCTTTGTTCGCTATGATCTATGTTATATGCTGCACCAAGGAAAAGCCCATGCTCCGTTTCGGCATCCCCGCACTGTGGATGTTCATGTATGGCTTCAGCATCAATTTCAATATCAACTACCCCTTCGGCTGCACCATGGATTTCCGCTATATCGTTCCCACGGCGATTTTCGGCGGACTGTGCCTGTCGGTTGCCTACAACAGCAGTCTGGAAGAACACAAAAATCAGTTTGCCTCCGGCGCTGCAAAAGTGGTGCGCTGTCTGATTCCATCTTTGACAGCTCTGTTTTCGGCTCTGTCCGTATACATGTACTGCGTCATCCGTTAAGCTGATTCAGCTGTTTTATAATCCGAAAATCCACTGAACACAACCCTATACCGCACAAAGCTGCAAAAATGCTTTGTGCGGTATTCCTTTAAGTAAAAAAATTCTTCCGTTCACTTGAAATCAGGCGGCAACTATGCTATACTGTTGGTAATTCCAGATAAAAGGAGTCGTGATAATATGAAAAAACGGAAACGCCGGCTGTCCCTGCTGGTGGCTTCTGCTTTGGCGATGACAACCCTGCTCAGCTTTCCCGGCAGCACTGTTTCGTCAGAGGCACTGACAACCTATGAATTTGAACAGGGTGTGATTGACCGGGCCAAGCTGTATGATGCAGGCTGGACGGAAACCAATGAAGCTGGTGACACCTATGACTGCACAAATCCCTCTGGAGACGGATTTGTTTACCTGACGGACAAGGGAAGCTCCGTTACCTGCACGGTGGAAATGGAACAGGCGGGTCTTTATCATATGAACATCCGCTACCTGCAGCCCAATGATACCAATAAAAAGGTACAGTATCTGAATATCAACGGCTCCAACCAGGGGGAGGTCACCTTTCCATACAATCTGGAATGGAGCGAAATCTCTACGCTGGTGAACCTGCGGGAGGGCAGCAATACCATTGAACTCAGGGGCTACTGGGGGTATACCTACCTGGACAGCTTTACTTTGACACCGGCGGACGAAAGCATCTCCCGGCTTTCTCCTACGGATTCCCTTTCCAATCCCAACGCCAATGACACCACCAAGCGGCTTTACGCATATCTGCGCAGTGTGTACGGCAACCACATTCTGTCCGGTCAGCAGGAAATGTGCGGCTCCCACAATTATAACTATAATGCGGATCCCTCTGCCGGCTTTATCGTGGACAATGAAGCGGAATTCACCTATCTCCAGGAGAAGACCGGTAAGCAGCCCGCAATCCGGGGCATCGATTTTCTGACCTACCATCTGGATGCCAACGGAGAGCTTTCCTACCAGGACTACGCTGCGGAACGCGCCATAGAGTGGACAAACAAGTATGGGGGCATCGCCACCATCAGCTGGCATTGGAGCGTTCCCTCCAGCACCGGTGAATACGCATTCTATGTGGAATCCGCCAATGCGAATTATACGGATTTCAGCATTTCCAAGGCGGTCACCGAAGGCACCCGGGAACACGAAATCATCATGAAGGACATTGAACTGGTTGCAAGCAAGTTCCAGATGCTGGAGGATGCGGATGTATCCGTCATCTTCCGTCCCCTGCATGAAGCGGAAGGCGCCTGGTTCTGGTGGGGCGCAGAGGGACCCGAGCCCTGTGTCAAGCTATACCGGCTGCTGTACGATCAGCTGACCAATGTATACGGTCTGGACAATATTATCTGGGAGTGGACCAGCTACACCACACCCAACTCCGCCGCATGGTATCCGGGGGATGATGTGGTGGATCTCATCGGGTATGACAAGTACAACGTCAGCGACGGTCTTCCCAATCCCAGTGCCATTGCCTCCACCTTCTATGGCCTGGTGGAAAGCACCAATGGACAGAAGATGGTGGCCATGTCCGAAAACGACGCCATTCCCTCTCTGGAGAATCTGGTGAATGACCGGGCAGCCTGGCTGTATTTCTGTCCCTGGTACGGCTACTATCTTACCGGCGAAGTCAACAATCCGGTGGAGCTGCTGAATGAAATCTACAACAGTGAGTACTGCATCACCCTGGACGAGCTGCCGGATATCCGCAGCTTCCCTCTGGATGCACCGGTAACCACAGCTGCTACCACCCAGGGTACCGGCACTGTTACCACAACAACCTCCACCGTAGAAGCCCTGTACGGCGACATCAACCTGGATGGGAACATCGGTATTGATGACGTGGTGCTGCTTGCCCGGTATGTGGCAGAGGATAATGGGGTCACCATTCAGCCCCAGGGGCTGGAGCAGGCCAACTGCAGCTATGACAATACCATTGATGCAGACGATCTGACAGCCCTTGCCCGGTATCTGGCACACCTGAGTACAGCAGATGCACTGGGACCCCAGGCATAATAGAAAAAGGAGCATCCCGCTCAAGGGATGCTCCTTTTTTGTTCTCTCAATAACCCAGGGGCTCTGCCACCAGGATAATATGCATCCTGTCCGGATTCCTCTGCTGGGCAGACACCAGATAATTGCAGCAAATCCGGCCGTCTCCGTGACAGCCATCCGTCATTCCCGGATCCGGTTGAGAGAGTGAAATGCAGCTGCCCGTTTCCTTGCAGTACGTGGGACAGGAAAGCCGTTCGGTATTCGGCGGTGCCGCACAGGTCTTCACCCGCTTTATGGCTGCATCCAGATCCGGCACCAGCTTGTTGCAGCCCACAACCATTATCACACGGCTGGGTCCGAAGCAGATAGCCGCAACCCGATTGCTGTTGCCGTCCACATTGTACAGCTCTCCCTTAGCAGTTACCGCATTGCTGCTGCACAGATATGCGTCCGCTGAAAAGCATTTCCGGTAAAAGGCCTGCATCTCCTCCGGCTTGCATGCTGCACGATCAAGAAACTGATATGCACCGCTTCGCAGCATCTCCATCACCCCGCATTCCGCCAGGGACATGGAACCGCCGGTAGCCACAACCTCCCCCGGGTGAAGCAGTGCCTTTACCTGCTCAAGCGCCTCTGCCTTATTGTCCGCATAATACACGTGCATCCGGTTGCGGGTCAGAGCCTCTCCGGTCTGCTGCATCCGGCGCATAATAACCGCCTTCTGATTTGCATCCATATTACAATACTCCTTTCAAAAATGGGGGAAGGTCCAGCCTTCCCCCATTCAAATCACTTAGCTACCGTAATAGCCGCTGTAGGATTGCATAATCGCCGTGTAATAGGTGATGATGCCCAGATCCAGCGGATCATATCGCCGGTATGCTGCTGCGTACCGCTCCTCCTGATAGCCCTTTGCCCAATCTTCAACCTTCTGGTCAAAGGCCTCTCCATAAATGGCATAGCGAACATTTTCCACATTGGATTCGGACCAAAGGTCATCCTCCGTCATACGGTCTTCAATATTCAGACGAACCACAAGGTACAGTGCTTCATCCTCTTCGATCAGCTCCGGCACGCCCAGCTTTGCGTCATTGAAAATAAAGTTGTAGGTTTTTTCAGAGGGGGTATAGGAAGGCGCTGTGGTGGTCTCATCTTCCTTCTGCTCACTTTCCGGTGCAGTGGTTACCTTAGCAATGATGCTTTCGTTGGCATACGGGCTGGTGGTGGTTGTGGTGTCAGATGTAGCAGTACTGTCCGCAGTGGCAGGCGCAGTGGTGGTAACCGTGGTAACATCCGGAACCACGGTGGTGCTGTCCCCTGTCTCCGTTCCCTCTGCATCCGCCGAAACAGCGGTGGTGGTCACGGTGGTGGTGGTTGTGGTAGTGGTCTTGACGGTGGTTGCAGTGGTAATCAGATTGCCGGATTCATCGGTAGTAGTGACTGCTGCATTGGAAACAGAGGTTGCATACTCCTTGTATTCGCTGATGACAGCGTCAAACTCGTCCAGCATTGCTTCCTCAGAGGACTGTGCCTTCAGCCGATCCAGATACTGCTCAGCCATTGCCTTCATCTTAGCCTTGCCGTCGGATTTGAGCAGATTCCCCTCACCGTCGGTCAGTGCAATCTTGACATACTCCACACGGGCATTGTTGTCCTTGTAATAAGTGCGCAGGGATTCGTCCGTTACACCTTCGGAACCATCCTCGCCATAATAAGCCTGATAGATGGCGTTCCGCTTTTCGCTGGAAAGCAGTACATCCTTTACTGTCTGCTCCCCGATTCCGCTGGCGGTGTAGAAATCTCCCAGATAAGCCCAGCTGGAGAGATAATAGGTATCAATTTCGCTTTCCGTATCCTCCGGCAGGGTCAGATTCAGCCGTTCAAACTCCTTTTCAATGGCAACATACTGCAGGCAGTATTCAGTCGCCTTGTTCTGGATCCATTCCTGAATCGGAAGCCCCTCCACCATCTTGTCCTTGATGGCCTTCTTCAGCTCCTTGTCGGTTTTATAGGATGCATAGTTGAAATTCTCGTTCTCTGCCAGAATCTGCAGTGCATCAAAATATGCATCTATAGAGTAGTAAATATAGATGCCGGCACGAACTTCAACGCCGTCCACCTTCATCACATATGCTGTTCTCTCGCCGCATCCGAAAAAGGAAAGCAGCATAAGCATGGAGAGCAGCGCCGCTGTACATTTTTTCAAAACGTTCATGGTATTCCTCCTGCAATCGTTGAAATCAAATACCTGTTAATTATACTATATTTCTCAGCGATTGTCCATAGTTTTCTGAAAAAAAATCGATTTACACGAAATTTTCATCAAAATTTCTCTCTGCCGCCACTGGATTTCCGGACCAGCCTGTGGTATACTGTAAAAAACAAATAGGAGGGATTATATGCGCGCAGTCATCACCGGCGCCACATCCGGCATCGGCAAGGAAATGGCAGTGTACCTGAGTCAGCTGGGATATGATCTGATTCTCACCGGCAGAAATGAGACAATGCTTCGCAAGCTTCAGCAGACCCTTCCCACCAGAGTGGAAACCATCACCCTGGATCTGAGCGAGCCCCGGGCGCCCTTTCAGCTCTATGCCTTCTGTAAGAACAAGCAGGTTGATCTGCTGGTCAACAATGCAGGCTACGGTCTGTTCGGTCCCTTTGACCAGATTGACCTGGAGGATGAGCTGAATATGCTGAACGTGAACATCCGTGCCCTCCATATCCTGACCAAGCTGTTCCTCCGGGACTTTAAACAGCGCAATCGGGGCAGGATCCTCAATGTGGCCTCCAGCGCCGGGTTTCTTACCGGCCCCCTGCTTTCCTCCTATTATGCCTCCAAAAATTACGTGGTACGCCTTACCCTGGCGATCCATGAGGAGTTGCGCCGGGCAAACAGCAAGGTAACGGTCAGTCTGCTTTGCCCCGGTCCGGTGGATACCAATTTCAACAACCGGGCAGGGGTTCAATTCAGCATGCCCCCTGCCTCCCCTGAACGGGTTGCCAGATACGGCATTGACGGGGCACTGAAAGGCAAGCTGATCCTGATCCCGGAGCTGCGTGTACGGCTGGGGGTATTCGGCAGCCGTTTTGTCCCCCACAAGCTGCTTTCCGCGATTACCTATGAAATCCAGAAAAAGAAGCTGAAATGAACACACGGACAAACATAAGCCCCATGCATTGCATAAAAGCCTGAGAAGATTCCGGTCTTCCCAGGCTTTTTGTGTACAGCTTATCCGGCTTATACCAGCCCGTGCTGCTGTTTTGCAGCGGTCAGGGTATTCCGCATCAGCATGGCTATGGTCATGGGGCCAACACCGCCGGGAACAGGGGTAATATAGCCGGCCTTGGGCTCTACTGCTGCAAAATCCACGTCACCGCAGAGCTTGCCGTCCTCCAGCCGGTTCATGCCTACGTCAATCACCACGGCGCCCTCCTTGACCATATCAGCGGTCACAAAGTTTGCCTTACCCACTGCCGCCACCAGAATATCCGCCTTTGCGCAGATCTCCTTCAGGTTCTGGGTCCGGGAGTGGCAGATGGTCACAGTGCCGTTCTGGTGGAGCAGCAGCATGGCCATGGGCTTGCCCACAATATTGCTTCTGCCGATCACCACGCAGTTCTTTCCGCTGACGGAAACCCCGGTGCTGGCAATCAGCTCCATAACCCCAGCCGGGGTGCAGGGCAGGAACGCATAGGAACCGATCATGATTCTGCCTACATTGGAGGGATGGAAAGCGTCCACATCCTTTTCCGGGCTGATGGCGTCAATAATCGCCTTTTCGTCAATCTGCTTCGGCAGAGGCAGCTGTACCAGAATGCCGTTGATCTGGGGATTCTCGTTGAGCACCTCCACCAGTTCCAGCAGCTCCTCCTGGGTGGTATCCTCCTCCAGCGCATACTCGAAGGACTGGAAGCCCACTGCTTCACATGCCTTCTTCTTGTTGTTCACATACACCCGGGATGCCGGATTGTTTCCCACAATCACAACAGCCAGACCCACCTGCAGACCGGCGGAAGCCTTCAGCTGCGCCGCCTCCTCCCGAACCTGCTCCTTGACCTGTGCCGATACTTTTTTACCGTCGATGATTTGTGCCATAACCTGTTCCTCCTCAATCCTCTTCTGTCTGCTTTTCAGCTTCTGTATCCTGTGGGGCTTCTGTTTCGGATTCCGTATCCACCGGGTCCGTATCATCCGACAGAATTCTTTCTGTCAGCTCCACGTCCCCTTCCTTCTTCTTCCGGGCAGCTTCCTCCCGGGCAGCAGCTTCTGCCAGCAGCTGTCTGGATTCCGCCGTATCACAATACAAGTGATAATCCGAACCCATGCGCTTCACCCGGAAATAGCATACAACCAGCAGAATCACAGCTGTTACGCAGGACACAGCTGCAAGAACCTGGGATACACGCAGCGTACCGATATAGAGGCTGTCGGTGCGAAGCCCCTCCACGAAAAACCGCTCCAGACCGTACCATGCCACATACATCAGAAAAATCTGACCGTCAAACTTCCGGTGCTTCCGGGCAATGTATGCCAGCAGGAAGAACCCCAGCAGGCACCAGACAGATTCATACAGGAAGCAGGGATGTACCGGATAGTGCTCGGAAAGGTTGATGCCCTTGCCGTACAGGGTGGTGCCCGCATAGGCAGTGTTGTTGATAATCCACTCCTGGATCTTGCCGCTGGACATGCCAAAGATGCTGTCCGTATTGGTGCCGAAGGCCTCATGGTTGGTAAAGTTGCCCCATCGGCCGATGCCCTGACCCAGGAGGAAGCCTACTGCCACAATGTCCAGCATGGGCAGCAGCTTCACCTTCCGGAGCTTTGCAACCAGTCCCCCCACAAGAAGCGCTCCGATGATGCCGCCGTAAATGGCAAGACCGCCGCCCCGGATGTTGAACACACTTTTCCAGTTCCCGGAAAAGCTGTCCCAGTGAAAGATGACATAATAGGCACGGGCACCGATGACGCCGCCCACAATACCGCCGATGACTGCATCAATGGCACGGTCAGGATCAATGCCGTAACGCTTCATCTGAGAAAAGCCATAGATCATCGCCAGCAGCATGCCCAGAGTGATAATCAGTCCGTACCAGGTAATCTGCATGCCGAAAATGGTAAATGCTACGCTCTTGACTGTAATGTCAATGCCCAGCTTCGGGAATACAATTTCATAATACCCAAGATCGCCGAGTTCTGTCATAGTCCTTACTCCTTTTCCACAACTGAGAGTACGATCCGTTCCGGATCAAAGCGGGTACAAAGTGCCTGCTGTACCTGTTCATAGGTCATATCCGCCAGAATCTGCAGACTGTCATAGGGCTTGACCCCGGCCAGATGGGCATTCATCAGGTTGGTGGCTGTAGCCTCCACGTTATTGAATTCCCGCAGCATAGAGCCGTAGGTCGCTTTCTTCACACTTTCCACATGCGCCCGATCCAGTCCCTCCTGCTTGCAGCGGGCAATCTCTGCAAGAATCCGGTCCCTTACGGCGTGGGGATCCGATGATTCACCGCCGAACAGATTGGCAAAATAACCGTCACCGGTGAAGACCTCAAAGGAAAATGCGGAGTTGATGAGCTGCTCCTCCAGCATACTCCGGTACAGGGGAGAAGCAGGATCCGCCAGTGCGTTGATGGCCACATAGCACTCCAGCTCAGCCCGGAGCCGGTCAATGCCGGTTTCCGGCCGGGACTTGAAGCCGATCTGGAACAAAGGCAGCCCCACCGCTGCATGATCCGTCACCTCATGCTTCAGCACCTCCGCAGGCTCCTCCGGGAAAAAGGTTTCCAGGGAAAGATCCTTGCAGGGTTTGAGCTTTTCGTCCGCAATCTTCAGCACCTCATCTGCCTTTACATTGCCCGCAACCACCAGCACCATGTTGTGCAGATTGTAGAAGGTGTTGTAGCACCGGTACAGCAGATCTGCGTCAATCTTCGCAATGCTCTCCACCGTACCGCCGATGTCAATGCGAACAGGATGGCTGTGATACATGGCCTTCAGCAGATTGAACAGCACCCGCCAGGAGGGATCGTCCTCAATCATGCGGATCTCCTGCCCGATGATTCCCTGCTCCTTGTCCACACTGGCCTGGGTAAAGTAGGGCTCCTGTACAAAGGACAGCAGAATGCCCAGTGATTCCTGATAGTGATCCGAGCAGCTGAACAGATAACAGGTTTTGTCAAAGTCTGTATAAGCGTTGGCGTTTGCGCCGGTCTTTGCATAAAGCGCAAAGGCATCGCAATCCTCATTTTCAAACAGCTTATGCTCCAGAAAATGGGCAATACCCTCCGGCACTACGCAGATATCCGGATCCTCCGCTGTGCGGAACCGGGTATTGATGGAACCGTATTTTGTGGCAAACAGCGCCTCGGTTGTGCTGAAGCCCTCCATCTCACAGATCAGAATATCCAGTCCGGAGGGATGGTGTACCAGTATATACTGATCCCCTGTCTGGGGATTTGATATCATCTCCTGCTGCATGCTTATACCCCCTCCCGCTGCTGCATCAGATAAATTGTATCCAGCTTCAGTGATTTTGCCGCATCCATCAGCCGCTGCCGCAGCTTCTGCCGGTCGTCAAACATACTGCGGTAATAGTCCGCCTCCTGCTGGGGCGTCCGATCCAGTCCGTTGCAGTAGAGATAGAAGGACCAGCCGATCCAGCCCGAGGGGGTATCCCCTGTGCCCCGGATGGAGTTGACCAGGCTCAGCAGGGCGCTGTCCATTTCCTCGTCGGTAAAATCACCGCTACGCAGCGCATCCAGCTGATGCAGAATCTCATCCCGGGCTGTTTCGTAGTTGGCAAGCTCCACGCCGGAATCCACCAGCATGGTGCGTTTGCTGTCCACATACGTGCTGGCGCAGTAGTAGCAAAGGCTCAGCCTCTCCCGCACGTTCATAAACAGCTTGGAGGAAACCGTGCCGCCGAACATGGCGTTGAGCAGCCGAATGAGATGCAGATCCTCCCCATCGGTTTTGAAGGCCATAACCAGCTTGGACTGACCCACATCCATGGGATCAATCACCGTTCTCGGCTCCGGCTTCAACGGGCTGGCTGCAGTACAGGAAATCTGCTCCGGATGCCGGTGGATAGCCGAAAAGGCTGTCCGGATCTGCTCCTTCACCCGGGGCATGGGTGCTGCGCTGACCGTGTAGATCTCGATCATTGCGGTTTCCAGCAGCTTTCTGTAGGCTGCATAGGCACTTTTTGCGGTAACCGCCTCCGCCGTTTCCCGGGTGCCGTAGGAGGAATATGCCGCCGGCTCTCCGGAAAAAATGGTTTTCTGGGCCTGCAGCAGTGCATATCCCCGCTTGTTGTTGATCTCCGCCTCCACTGCATCCAGCAGTTCCTTCTTGCGGGAGCGGAACACATTCTCTCCGAAGGCATCCCCCTCCAGGTTCGGATCAAACACACAGGAAAGAAGAATCCGGACTGCTTCTCCGGTAATATCCTCCCCCTCCAGGGCGAATCGGTTGTCAATAGCGCTGACGGAAATAGACAGAATCTGCAGATCTCCCCGCTTGGAGATGTCGACGCCGATGTTTGCACCGTACAGCTCATTGAGCCGGGCGGTCAGTGCGGAAAGATCCGGGTATTCCCGGTTGGATACACCGATCACACCCAGCGCAACCGCATGATCGGACACCGTTTCCATCCGCAAGGGTGTAATCAGGCGAATCCGAACCAGATTGGTCTTGAATTTTTCATCAACAATGGATGTATATGCAATTCCATCTGCCAAGGATTCTCTGAGATAAGAAACAGGCATGCTAGTCCTCCTTTTTCTCACAGGGTTCCCCTGTATGAACATATAAATTTATTATATCATGATTCTTTGAAAATAGCTAGTGGGGAATCAGAAAAAAAGAAAATTTCAGTTTTCTGTCACAAAAAAACCGCAGCCCTATGGGAAAAGCCATACAGCCACGGGGAAGCCGGAGTCATCCCCGGCGCCATTCAAAATTCTCACAGCCCTTTGCACCCCGGCAGCGGCATGCCCGGGAATCGGCAAAGGGAGAATAACACCGCCCGGACATGTAATGCCTGCATGCTGTTTCCGGCCGCTTATGCTGAAGCAGGCTGGAGTCAACTGCTGGTGCAACTTCATTATGTTGGGTTTTCTCTTTCCATATGCCGCTCATATTTCCTTACCGTCTTTTCTGTTCGATGATTTAATTTTATAATATTATACACGATTAAACCCGTTTTGTCAAGACAGTAAATCAATATTTTTGATTATGATTATAAAAATCAAGTATCTGAGGCAGAAGCCTGATACAGCTTTGCCGTAAGTCCATTGATCTCCACGCAGGGATCATCCAAGTCAATCAGCAGGCAGTGCCGCCCGCCAACCACGCTGGTGCGCACCTTATCCGTTGCACCCGGCTTGATATGTACCGTAATCTCCGGGGTGGAAACAACGGTTCTGGATTCGATCAGATTGGATACGGTCAGGGGCGCATCACCCACAGTTTTCTGATAGACAGTTTCCACAACCTCCAGCTTTTCACGGCTGACACCCACATCATACAGCAGATCCTTCAGCTTGCTGCTGTCCAGGGTGGGAACCTCTGTTTCCGTTTTATGATCTGCAGCCACCTCCGCCAGCCGCTCATTCACGCTGGTAATCATCATGTAATTCAGGTCATCTCCGGCAACCGTCCTCAGAATGGTCTGGAACTCCGCTTTTTCTTCCTTGGGAGACATCAGAAACCGGCAGCCCAGCACATCGTCCACAATGGACAGATTGGGCTTATTTGGCTTCTGGGAGTAGTACATGACATGATTGATGTCCGGCGCACGGTCGCTGAACACCGGATACAGAAAGCCATCAGAAGGCGCCTTGCTGACAATCAGCTCGTTATTTTCCTTCTTCACCAGCGCATTGTCAAATTCGCTGTATACAAAGCCATCATCCCCCGTGTTCGCCGGGCAGAAGGCTGCCAGCAGGAAGCTGTATTCCTCGTCAGCAGTTTCGTTGTATTCATCGTTTTTGTCCTTGCTGCGGATGGTATAGGTACAGTAGGCGCAGGTAAAAGCGAATCCGGAAGCGTACTGAATTTTTTCGGATACATGGGTCAGGAACGCATCAATGGGTTCCTCATCCTCCAGCTTCGTCTGCAAAAGCTGATACAGCATATCCTGGGTGCCACCCTTTGCGTACTGCTCATTGGGAAATGCATACTCCGTCAGCGCCTTGCCCACACTGGGACTGAGTACCCGGCGCAGCGTATCCTTCCACACGGCCCGGCTGTCCTCCGGCATGGTGATACAGGACTGAACCTGGCGGCAGCGCACATTTTTTTCCGGATCTATGTATGCAGTCAGCATCCGGTGCATTACCATAAAACCGCTGGCATCGGTAAAATTCTTGCGGATTTCTCCCACTTCTTTTTTATTCATTGTAATATGCCTCCCTTCATGCTTGTATTTTATCATAGCCGCAAGGATCTGTCAACGATTCAACGCCAGCACAAAAGCCCGGTTTTATCTGCGCCACTTTGTACGAGAAATCCATAGATTTGGCGTAAAACTGTGTGCACTTTGGTGATTTTGTAGAAAACGATTGACTTTTTCTGTGAAAGGTATATAATAATAAGTTGGGAAAGATCAACCTCTCTGTCATGCAGAAAGCAATGCATAGGGATATGCAAGGCTGCATGCTCAGACAGTAAACGGAGGAATCAGTATGGAAAACATTGTGACGAAAATCATTGAAATTGACCGTGCGGCAAACGAAAAGCTGGCCAGATCCAAGCAGCAGCAGCAGCAGATCCTGGAGGATGCCCGGGCGGATGCCCGCCAGCAGCAGGAAGAGCTGGAGAAAAAGGCCGACAACCGGATCGCACAGGTGGAATTGTATCACGAAGGAGAATACCGGCGCATCAGCCAGGAGCTGAGTGAAAAGTTTGATGCCTCCGTTACGGCACTGAACCGGAGCTTTGAAGAAAAGCACGAACAGATTGAAACTGAGATTTTCAATAGAATTGTAGGTGAATAGCCTTGTCTGCGCTTGATAAAAATGCGCATTATGCGACAATCACCAAAATCAGGACACAGTACGGCAAGCGGCTGAGCCGGGCGGATTACGAAGAGCTTCTCTCCAAGAAGTCCGTAGTGGAAGCCACGGAGTATCTCAAGGGAAGCACCATGTACAGCAAGGCTCTGGCGAATATTGACGCCTCTACCGTTCACCGGGGCTATCTGGAAATGATTCTCCGGCGGAATTTGTTTGACCGGTATCTGGAATTCTGCAAATTCCAGCAGCTGGACCGGCAGCCATTTTACCGGTTCCGCATTGTAGAATACGAGATCAAATCCCTGCTGCACGGCATCATGTGCATGAATGCCGGCTCGATGCAGTCCTTTATTTCCTCCATGCCTGCTTATCTGGTAACCTATGCTTCATTTCCGGTGCTGGATCTGGGGAAGGCCACAAGCTTCGCTGAGATTCTTTCGGTGATCCGGGGCACGCCTTATTACCAGGTACTCAAGGATATTCCGGTCCGACAGGACGGCCTTGCAGATTACAGCAAATGCGAACTGCAGCTTCGTACCTACTATATGCGCTGGCTGCTGAATCTGGCAACCAAGGAATTCAAGGGAACGGCACGCAAGGCGCTGACCCAGCAGATCGAAATGCAGACGGATCTCATCAACATCATCAACGCTTACCGCATGAAATGTGACTTTCACGCCACTGCGGACGAACTGAATGAGGCTATGCTGCCCTTCTCCGGGCGATTGCCCAAGAGCAAGCTGCAGGAGCTTTATGCAGCAGCGAATACGGAGGAGTTTCTCCGGGTGCTGGGCGATACCATTTACGGCAAGCAGATCAGCGAGCTGGACAAATGCACGGACAGCGTACATTTTGAGCATGAGCTCACCAAGCTCCGGTGCAATCTGGCACGGCGCTCCCTGGTTCTTGCGGAGGACGTTTCCGTCAGCCTGTACTCCATGATGTATCTGCTGGAAATCGAAGTGACAAATATTATCACCATCATTGAAGGCATCCGCTATCAGAAGGATGTCAGCTATATTGAAAACCTGCTTGTGATACAGTAAGGATGACGAACAGAAAGGGGTGTACCAATGTCGTCTATTGAAAAAATGGAGCTGGTCAACATTGTGGGACTAATCAGGTATCTGGATGATACGCTGATACATTGTATCCGCAGCGGTGTGTTCCACATAGAACAGTCCAGCCAGATTGCAGAGGAATCCGGTGCCGCCGGGTTTGTCAATCTGCACGAACAGAATCCATACAAGGATCTGCTCAAGCAAATCATTTCCATGGATCTGAACGGCTATAAGCTGCATGAAGCAGATACTGCTTCTGTAGCAGGCATGACGGATCAGGAAATGAAGGCGTATATCGAGGATATGCATATGCGGTTTTCCGCATTCTCCGCTCAGATTGCCCAATATACGGATTATATCTCAGGACGGACCCAGGCCCTGAAGCAGCTGGAACATCTGCAGGGGATGAATGTGGATCTGCAGAAGCTGTTCCAGTGCTCACACATCGCCATCCGTTTTGGCAAGCTGCCCTCCGACAGCTACCTGAAGCTCAGCTATTACCAGGAAAAGACCTTCCTGTTCCTTCCCTATGATGACGATGGGGAGTACCGCTGGGGCTTCTATTTTGCCCCCAAGGACAGTATTGCAGAAACCGATGAGATCATGCGCTCTTTGTTCTTTGAACGAATATGGATGCCAGATTTTGTAACCGGTACTCCGGAGCAGGCAACCAGCGATCTGCAGGCAGACCTGGAAATTGCCCAGTCTGAGCTGTATGAAGCCCACAAGGCACAGCAGGAGCTTCTGGAGCGGGAATCCGAAAAGATCAACGCTGTATTCTGCAAGGTCAAGTTTCTCTATGAGAAATTCAAGCTGCGCAGCTACGCTTCCATTTACCGGGATAAATTCTATCTGGTGGGCTTTATTCCCTCCAAGGAAACGGAACGCTTTAAGAAACTGTTTGCGGATATTCCGGATGTATCCATTGTATGCAAGCCGCCGGAAACTGCGACCAACATTGAAACCCCGGTCAAGCTCAAGAACAATTTCTTCACCCGTCCCTTTTCCATGTTTGTGGAAATGTATGGACTGCCCAGATACAACGGCTTTAATCCCACCGGGCTGGTTGCCATCACCTACACCATTCTGTTCGGCATCATGTTCGGGGACCTGGGACACGGCCTGGTGGTTTCCCTGTTCGGGTTCCTGTTCTACAAAAAGACCAAGAACCAGCTGGGCGCCATTCTTGCCCGCATCGGTTTGTCCAGTGCCTTTTTCGGACTGATCTTTGGTTCCGTTTTCGGCTTTGAGCATGCGCTGGATCCTCTCTATCACGCCATCGGACTTGCCCATAAGCCCATCGAGGTTATGGAAAACATCAACCTGATCCTGTTCTCCGCCATCGGCATCGGCGTGGTTTTGATTCTGATTTCCATTGTCATCAACACGGTGCTGAATCTGCGGAAAAAGGACTACACGGAAGCCCTGTTCGGGAATAACGGACTATTCGGCCTGATCTTCTTCGGCGCAATCCTGTTTATGCTGGTGGGAACCATGTTCCTGGACATCAATCTGATTAAGCCCTGGTACATTCTCCTGTTCCTGGTGCTGCCCATTGTGGTCATGTTCTTCCGGGAGCCTCTGGGCTGTATGATGCAGCACAAAAAATACCACGCAGAAAGCGTGGGGGACTTTATCGCCTCCAATTTCTTCGAGGTATTTGAATTCCTGCTGAGCTATGCCACCAACACCCTTTCCTTCGTCAGAATCGGCGGCTTTGTCTTCTCCCACGCCGGCATGATGTCCGTGGTTATGATGCTTTCCGAGACCGCTTCTGCCGGTGCATCCCCGGTCATCATCGTGCTGGGCAACCTGTTTGTCATCGGCATGGAGGGCGTTCTGGCAGCTATCCAGGTTCTGCGTCTGGAATTTTACGAAATCTTCTCCCGGTTCTATACCGAGAGCGACGGCAAGGCGTTCACGCCTGTATCCATCAACTACGATCCCGTTGTGGAATAATTATTTGGAGGTTATCATTATGAACATCGTTGAACTTCTGCTTCTTCCCCTGCTGGCTGTAATTCTGCTGACCATTCCGGTCATTGCCATCATCCGGAACCGCAAGGGCGGCAAGGTGGCAAAGCGTGCATTTCTCTTCAATCTCTGCGGATTTTTCGCTGTACTGGCACTTGCCATTATTCTGCCGATCGGCGGCTTCATCAGTGCTGATGCCGTAGAAGCTGCTGAAACCGCAGTGAACAGCAACGCCGGCCTGGGTTACATCGCCGCAGCGCTGGCCACCGGTCTCGGCTCCATCGGCTGTGGTATTGCAGTGGGCAGCGCAGCTCCTGCCGCAATCGGTGCCGTTGCAGAAGAGCCCAAGTCCTTCTCCAAGTCCCTGATCTTTGTTGCACTGGGCGAAGGTGTTGCACTGTACGGCTTCCTGATCTCCTTCATCATCCTGAACTCTCTTTGATTCCCGGATTCAGAAAGGAGGCGGCCGCAACCGGGCTGCCGCAGTAGTATGCAGTTTTATGTAATCAGTGACAATATCGACACCCGTATGGGGATGCGCCTTGCCGGCATCGACGGCGTCGTGGTACACGAGGAGGAAGAGGTTCGCAATGCCCTGCGCAGTGCGCTGGCAAACCGGAACATCGGCGTAATCCTGATGACGGAAAAGCTGGTGCGGCTGTGCGATTCCCTGGTGTATGACATCAAGCTCAACCGGAAAACCCCGCTGATCGTAGAGATCCCCGACCGGCACGGCACATCCCAGATCACCCAGACGATCTCTCGATATGTGTCCGACGCCATCGGCGTTACGATCTAAGGCAACGACTGTGTTCACCGAAAGGACGGGATACAAATGGAACAATTTCAACAGGAAAAGCTCGACCGCTTTGTCAATTCTGTAAACGGTGAGGTGGATGTACAGATCTCTGGCATGCTCCGGGAAGCGGAAAAAGAGGGAGAAGCCATCAAGTCCTCCGCAAAGGATGATGCGCTGAAGGCTTCCTATGACCGGATCCAGAAGGCTGTCAAGGATACAGAAGCCCAGTATAAGCGTATGATCGCACAGGCTGAACAGGAGCATCACCGCTCCCTGCTTTCCCACCGGGAAGCACTTGTGGAAAAGATCTTCGACAATATCAGAAAGCGGCTGGTACAGTTCCGTCAGAGCGAGGATTACCCTGCCTATCTGCAGAAACAGCTCCGGGATGTGAAGCTGAGTGCAGACAGCATCATCTATCTTGCTCCGGCAGATATGCAGTATGCGGATCTGCTGAAGGGCAGCTCCGGCGCCCAGGTATGCGAGGATGATTCCATCCAGCTGGGCGGGCTGAGCATCACCGCCAAGGACAGCAAGTGCATCATGGACAAAACGCTTGATACCGCCTTCGATGAACAGCGCAAGGCGTTCAGCACAACCTATCATTTAGGCGAATAACCG
>JALELB010000010.1 GCA_022768805.1 Ruminococcus sp. | reverse complement strand
ACCAACCGTCCCCTGACGGACAGAACCGTGCTGATTGCCAACACCTCCAACATGCCGGTGGCAGCCCGGGAGGCGTCCATTTACACCGGCATCACCCTGGCGGAATACTACCGGGATATGGGCTATCACATTGCCATTATGGCGGACTCCACCTCCCGTTGGGCGGAGGCTCTGCGTGAGATCTCCGGCCGTCTGGAGGAAATGCCGGCGGAGGAAGGCTTCCCGGCTTATCTGCCCTCCCGTCTGTCCGAATTCTACGAGCGTGCAAGCTACGTGGAAACCCTCAACGGCAGAGAGGGCAGCGTGACCATCATCGGCGCCGTATCCCCCCAGGGTTCCGACTTCTCTGAACCGGTTACCCAGAACACCAAGCGTTTTGTCCGCTGCTTCTGGGCTCTGGACAAGTCCCTTGCTTATGCACGGCACTATCCGGCAATCAACTGGAATACCAGCTACAGCGAGTATGTGCCGGATCTTTCCGACTTCTATACAGAACAGGTGGATCCCCAGTTTTTGCCCTTCCGGCAGGAAATCTCCAATCTGCTGATTGAAGAAAATAAGCTGATGGATATTGTCAAGCTGATCGGCTCCGACGTGCTGCCGGACGACCAGAAGCTGATTATCGAGATCGCCCGGGTTATCCGTGTAGGCTTTTTGCAGCAGAATGCATATCACAAGGACGATACCTATGTTCCGCTGAAAAAACAATTCCTGATGATGGGACTGATCCTGCACCTTTATCACCGTGCCCAGGCACAGGTTGCTCAGGGTGTTCCCCTCAGTGAGATTGTGCAGACCGGTCTCTTTGAAAAGGTTATCAAAGTGAAGTACGATATTCCCAACGACAAGCCGGAACTGTTTGACGTGTACAAAAAGGATATCGATGCAGCGTTCCGGAAGCTGAGCGCCGCACGGGAGGAGGGACAGAGCGCATGAGTCTGCAATATCTGGGTCTTAATGAGATCAACGGCCCGCTGGTTGTCCTGGATCAGGTCAGCGGCATCAGCTATGACGAGGTTGCCGAGCTGCATCTGGAGGACGGTACGGAACGTCTGGGTCGTGTGGTAGAAATCTCCGGCGATAAGGCTGTGCTTCAGGTATTTGAAGGCACTAAGGGGCTTTCTCTCACCAATACCAAAACAAAGTTTACGGGACATCCTATGGAAATGCCCCTGTCCGAGGAGGTGCTGGGCAGAGTATTCAACGGCGCCGGCAGACCCATTGACGGACTGGGAGACATCTTTCCGGAAAAGTTTGCTGATATTAACGGCAAGCCCCTGAATCCCGTTTCCAGAACCTATCCCCGGAACTATATCCGCACGGGTATTTCTTCCATCGACTGTCTGATGACCCTGATCCGGGGGCAGAAGCTGCCGATCTTCTCCGGGTCCGGTTTGTCCCACAATAAGCTGGCGGTGCAGATCGTCCGCCAGGCACAGATCGCCGAGGACAGCGGAGAAAAATTTGCCGTTGTGTTCGCTGCCATGGGCGTCAAAAATGACGTGGCGGACTACTTCCGCAAGAGCTTTGAGGACAGCGGCGTTTTGCAGAATGTTGCTATGTTCCTGAACCTGTCCAACGACCCCATCATCGAGCGTATCCTGACACCCCGGTGCGCCCTGACCGTGGCCGAGTATCTGGCATATGAAAAGAACATGCACATTCTGGTTATTCTCACGGATATGACCTCCTATGCAGAGGCGCTGCGTGAATTCTCCTCCTCCAAGGGAGAAATTCCCGGCAGAAAGGGTTACCCGGGCTATCTGTATTCCGACCTGGCTTCTCTCTATGAGCGGGCAGGCATCGTGAAGGGCGCAAAGGGCAGCGTTACACAGATCCCGATTCTGACTATGCCGAACGATGATATTACCCATCCGGTACCGGATCTGACCGGCTATATCACAGAGGGACAGATTGTTCTGAACCGGAATCTGGATCAGACCGGAATCTATCCGCCGATTTCCGTACTGCCTTCCCTGTCCCGTCTCATGAAGGACGGCATCGGTGAGGGATACACCAGAAGCGACCATGCGGCAGTATCCAACCAGCTGTTCGCCTCTTACGCAAAGGTACAGGAAGCCCGTGCCCTTGCCTCGGTTATCGGCGAGGAGGAGCTTTCCGAAACGGATAAAAAGTATATGGAATTCGGCGTACTCTTTGAACAGTATTTCATCAACCAGGGCTTTGACGAAAATCGAACCATTGACGAAACCCTGAATCTGGGCTGGGATCTGCTGTCCGTACTGCCCATGAGCGAGCTGGATCGTGTGGATGAATCGCTGCTGAAGGAAAAATACAATCCGGAAAATGCAAAGAAATTCATGCGATAACAAGGAGTGAGACTGTATGGCTGAACAGGTTTTTCCGACCAAGGGTAATCTCATCAATGCGAAAAAAACGCTGGGACTTTGTCGGCTCGGATATGAACTCATGGATCGCAAGCGGAATATTCTCATTCGTGAAATGATGTCCCTGATCGAAAAAGCAAAGTCCCTGCGGGGCGAAATTGAGGGCACTTATCAGACAGCCTACGCCGCACTGCAGGAAGCCAACATCACCCTGGGCGTCATCGACCAGATTGCGGATGCAGTACCCATTGAAAACGGCATCAGTCTGGTTTCCCACAGCGTGATGGGCGTGGAGCTTCCCCAGCTCACACTGGAGGAAAGCCAGGACAGAAGCCTGATTCCCTACGGCTTTCTGAATACCAATTCCCAGCTGGATCATGCCTATGTATCCTTCCGCCAGGTGGTCAGAACCACCACTGTTCTTGCAGAAGTGGAAAACAGCATCTACCGGCTGGCAACCGCCATCAAGAAAACCCAGCGCCGGGCCAATGCACTGCGGAACATCCTGATCCCCCGATACGAGGAAATCGTAAAATTCATCACGGATAACCTGGAGGAAAAGGAACGGGAAGAATTTGCCCGCATGAAGGTCATCAAAATTCAGAAACGCAAAGTATCTGAAGCATAAACATTGCCCGCAGTCAATCTGCGGGCTTTTTCGTCCTATGTAAGCAGCTCCCGCAGCAGCAGATCCGTCTGATCCAGTTTAACCAGCCGCATAAAGCCATAGGTTTCACACAACTGGGCGCAATGGGCCAAAAGCTCCGGATCCGCATCCACATCCAACAGCAGAATGGTTCCCACCAATGCCTCATCCGTCCAACGCAGCTGGGAAATCAGCCGTCTGATCCGCACCTGTGCACGGGCGTCCCCCTTCCGCAGCGGAATGATGGTCACAAGCCCTGCGCCGCTGCACTCCCTGTCCTTACAAAGCATATGGGTCAGCTCATTGACGGTCAGCAAAACAAGCAGCACACACAAAAGCAGCACACCGGTCATAAAAGCGCCTTCCATAGCGTTCCCTCCCTTTCGGGGTTTCCCCCGCTTTTTCTCAGCATATGCCCGGTGCAGCAATATGTGCAGATTCTCCTTGCACAAGGACTTTGTTTTTGATGCAAGGACAATTGTTTGTAGTATGCCGACACAATTCACAAATAAAAACAGCAGGAAATACCCCTTTTCGTCAATATCCTACTTGTTATTTCCCTGTCAGTATGCTATAATATACAAAGGTTACTGGGCATTGATCCAGAATTCAATCTGAAAACCGGAGGTCATCCAATGAAAGCGTTAACAGCATGTACAAAAGCAGAGCTGGCTGCCTGCAGGCAGGAATATGAAGCAGAATATCAGGCATTCAAGGCACAGAATCTCAAGCTGGATATGTCCAGAGGAAAGCCGGCGCCTGAACAGCTGGATCTTTCCATGCCCATGATGGATGTGCTGACCTCTAAGGATATACTCCAGACCGAAGACGGCACAGACTGCCGCAACTATGGTCTGATCGACGGCATTCCGGAAGCAAAGCGCATGTTTGCAGAGATTCTGGGCGTGTCTGACAAGGAAATCATTATCTGCGGCAACTCCAGCCTCAATGTGATGTTTGATACCATTGCCGCTGCATATACCCATGGCATCCTGGGCAATGCGCCCTGGTGCAGACAGAAGGAGGTCAAGTTCCTCTGTCCTGTGCCCGGCTATGACCGGCACTTCTCCATCTGTGAGTGGTTCGGTATTGAAATGATCAACGTGCCGCTGAAGGATGACGGGCCGGATATGGATCTTGTGGAAAAGCTGGTTTCCGCCGACAGTGCCATCAAGGGCATCTGGTGCGTGCCCCAGTATGCCAATCCCACCGGCTGCTGCTACAGCGACGAGGTTGTCCGGCGCTTTGCCGCACTCAAGCCCAAGGCAGCAGACTTCCGGATTTTCTGGGATAACGCCTACTGCATCCACCACCTGGTGGAGAATCCCCCCAAGGTGCTGAATCTGCTGGATGCCTGCAAGCAGGCAGGCAATCCGGATCTGGCCTACATCTTTGCCTCCACCTCCAAGGTCAGCTTCTCCGGCTCGGGCATTGCCATGATTGCCGGCAGCGAGGAAAACCTGAAGGATCTGAAAAAGACCATGTCCATCCGTACCATCGGTTATGATAAAATCAACCAGCTGCGCCATGTACGCTTCTTCAAGGATGCGGCAGGTCTGCAGGCGCATATGGAAAAGCACCGTCTGATTATCAAGCCCAAGTTTGATGCTGTCATCAGCAAGCTCAACGCCGACATTAAGCCCCTGGGTATTGCTGACTGGACGGAGCCCAAGGGTGGCTACTTCATCTCCTTTAATGCGCTGCCCGGCTGCGCAAAGAGAATTGTACAGCTCTGCAAGGAAGCAGGAGTAACTCTCACAGGCGCCGGTGCAACCTATCCCTACGGCAAGGATCCGGAGGACCGGAATATCCGGATTGCGCCTACGTATCCCAGCGTTGCAGAGCTGACCAAGGCAATGGAGCTGTTCTGCATCTGCGTCAAGCTTGCCAGTGTGGAAAAGCTGATGGAAGATTGATCGGCCGCCAGCTGCTGACTGATATGCACTATACCAAAAGGCACTTTTGATCTGCTGTCAAAAGTGCCTTTGCTTTTTGCTGCTTCCAAAGGCTCCAAGCCAGTCACACAGAGCTTCCCTGCATAATCCGGCATATCCTTGTCATACTACTACCATTACATGTATACCGTAAGGCATACGGGAGGAGAAATGGTATATGAAAGACAAGATATTCGGAGTATTGCAGCGGGTGGGACGATCTTTTATGCTTCCCATTGCACTGCTGCCGATTGCTGGTCTGCTACTGGGCATCGGGAGCTCCTTCACCAATCCTACAACCATTGAAACCTATCACCTGGAGCGTATCATTCCCGAAGGCGGCACCCTGTATACCCTGCTGGATATTATGAGCAAGACAGGCAGTGCAGTGTTTGACAATCTTGCGCTGCTGTTTGCCATGGGCGTGGCTATCGGCATGGCGAAAAAAGAAAAGGAAGTTGCCGCCTTGTCCGGTGCCATTGCCTTCCTGGTCATGAACACCGCAATCAGTGCACTGATTGCTGCAAAGGGCGGTGTGGAGGCTATGGCCGCCAATTCCACCGCTTCCGTTCTGGGCATCACCACCCTGCAGACCGGCGTATTCGGGGGCATTCTCGTGGGACTGGGGGTTGCGGCGCTGCACAACCGCTTCTATAAAATCCGCCTGCCCCAGGTACTCTCCTTTTTCGGAGGCACCCGGTTCGTTCCCATTATTTCCGCTGTAACCTACCTTGCGGTGGGCGTGCTTCTGTTCTTTGTATGGCCGGTGGTGCAGCTGGGAATTGCAAAGCTGGGAAGCCTGGTGCTCAGCTCCGGCTATGCGGGTACGTGGATCTATGGAACCATTGAACGTGCACTGATCCCCTTCGGTCTGCACCATGTATTCTATATGCCCTTCTGGCAAACGGAGCTGGGCGGTTCCATGGTCATCGACGGCGTAACCGTAACCGGCGCGCAGAATATCTTTTTCGCAGAGCTTGCCTCCAGATCCACACAGGTATTCTCCGTATCCGCCACCCGGTTCATGTCCGGCAAATTCCCCTTTATGATTTTCGGTCTGCCGGCTGCAGCCTATGCCATGTACCGAACCGCACGGCCGGAAAAGAAAAAGCTGGTGGGAAGCCTTTTGCTTTCCGCCGCACTGACCTCCATGCTGACCGGCATTACCGAACCCCTGGAATTTACGTTCCTGTTTGTGGCGCCGGTGATGTATGCAGTACACTGCGTGCTGGCAGGGCTGTCCTATATGCTGATGCATATCTTCAATGTGGGCGTGGGCATGACCTTTTCCGGGGGCATCATTGACCTGACCTTATTCGGCATCCTGCAAGGCAACCAGAAAACCCACTGGCTGTGGATTGTAGCAGTGGGACTGGTCTATGCGGTAGTATACTATTTCGTGTTCCGGCTGATGATTATCAAGCTGGATCTTCGCACACCCGGCAGAGAGCCGGATGACGTAGCCCCCAAGCTGTACACCCGGAATGACCTCAACCAGGATAAAGCATCCCGGCGGGAAGCCGAAAAGAGCCCGGACACCATCAGTGCGCTGATTCTCACCGGCCTTGGTGGTATGGACAACCTGTCGGATCTGGACTGCTGTGCCACCCGTCTGCGTGTGACGGTGGAGAACCCGGACAAGGTGTCGGACAGCATGCTCAAGGCCAGCGGTGCATCCGGCGTACTGCGCAAGGGAAACGGCGTGCAGATTATCTATGGCCCGCAGGTATCGGTGATTAAATCCGCCCTGGATGATTTCCTGGAATCCCCTGAGGCAGCCCGTGCTGCCGAGCTTGCAGGCGCCCATACGCCCACCGAAAACACCCATGCAAAGCCATCCTCCGATTCACAGGGCCAGCTGCTCCATGCCCACATGAGCGGAACCGTTGTCCCTTTGGAAGAGGTGCAGGACGAAGCCTTTTCCGGAAAGGTGCTGGGGGAGGGCTGTGCCATTGAGCCTACGGAGGGCAAGCTGTATGCTCCCTGCGACGGCACTGTTGACACGGTGTTTGAAACCCGGCATGCGCTGAATATGCGTTCTGCCCAGGGTGCGGAACTGCTGCTGCATGTGGGTATCGACACAGTGAAGCTGGGGGGAGCCTACTTCACCGCCCATGTCAAGAACGGACAACAGGTCAGAACCGGTGATCTTTTGCTGAGCTTTGATGCGGACAAAATCCGTAAAGCAGGCTATCTGCTGACCACGCCCCTGATCGTATGCAACAGCGAGGATTACCAGAAAACAGAAGCCCTGGGCTCCGGTACCATCCAGGCAGGCAGTGCCTTTCTCCGGCTGTCATAAACCTAAACGGGCATTGCAGCGATTCAGACTGCAATGCCCGTAAATTATTGCGCTGTTGTTGCTGTGCCGGAAGTACCCTCCGGCTCCGTGGCATTCTGCTCCGCTGGCGCTGTGGTTTCCTCCGTTCCGTCCGGCGCCTCCGTCTGCCGGAAGTTTGTCAGCTGCATCTCAAACTTTTGATTGGGCATCTCAAACTTCAGCGGTATTCCCTGCTGATCCAGCGTCAGGGTATAGCTGCCCTGCTCTACGGAGCCTTCCACCACACAGGTATCACCCTCCTTCACGCAGTCCAGCTCCTTCTGGCCGTCCAGCTCCCCCGCTACCTCAATAAAAATGGAGAGCATGGATTTCACCGGCATGGCGGACTGGGGCACGGAAAAGCTCAGTCCCTTGTAGGAGGCGGTCACCTGTCCGTCCAGGAATGCAAGCTGAACCCCTGCCAGAGAATCCGGCTGAGAGAAGGTCACATCCCAGGCCTGATCCCCATACCGGGAGATGGACGCCTCTGCCTGAGTCTCATCCACCGTCAGCTTTGCATCTACCTGAAAAGGCTGCTGGAGATCCACCTGGACTTTTCCGCTTTCACCGCCGCCGATTCCGCATCCGGTACCGGCAAGGCACAGGGCCGTAAGCCCACATAAAAGCAACTTTTTCATCATACAACTCCGTTCCGCAGGGCGCAAAAAAGCGGCACCATGCTGTACCGCTTTCCGGCAGCGGCAGCCGAACTCTGAAAAACCGCTTTTCACTTCCTGTATGTTTACAGCCCCATCCGGAAGGGTTTATTCGCCACGCCGGCGCCGCTCCAGCCTGAGAAACAATCCGGGCAGCTCGCCGATGAGATCCGTAGGCAGCATTGCCTGCTCGGACAGACGCTCTGCTGCACAGTCCCCTGCTTTACCGTGCAGGAATACCGCCAGGCATGCTGCATTGGCAGGGGGAATACCCTGGGCAATCAGGGACGCCAGCATACCTGCCAGCACATCACCGCTGCCCCCCTTGCTCATACCGGAATTGCCGGTACTGTTGACAAAGGCGCCCTCCGGCGTAGCAATGATGGTCCCGGCGCCCTTGAGCACCAGGGTCACCCCATACTGCCGGGCAAAGGAGCCTGCCTGTTCCATACGAGCGGACTGAACTGCTGCCACTGTGCAGTGCAGCAGCCTTGCCATTTCCGCCGGATGAGGCGTGAGAATCAAAGGTGCTTTCACTTCCCTGATCATATCTATGCAGCCTGTCACACAATTTATGCCGTCTGCGTCCAAAATAACCGGACAGGTGACCTCCTGCAAAAGCCGTACCACCAACGCCTTTGTCTCCTCTGTCTGGCCCAGTCCGCAGCCGATGAGTACTGCAGTGGACTTTGCAGCCTCCTCCAGCAGATTATCTGCATTGGCAGACAGGACAAATCCATCCTCATCCGTCTCCATGGGCAGATACATCGGCTCCGGATAGCGGGCTGCCATGGCAGCAATAACCGTTCTTGGGGCAGCGACCCGCATCAGTCCGACCCCGCAGCGCAGTGCCGCTCCGCCGCTCATCATCGCCGCACCGGGCATCTGCTCACTGCCGGTAACACAAAGAAGCTTTCCGAACTGTCCCTTGTGGGAATCCGGACGGCGTGATGGCAGGAATCCGGTAATCATTCGCTCCGTAATCCCCGCCATGGGATAATCAATCTGCTGGTAGGCGGTTTCCGGGATGCCGATATCCGCCACCAGGATTTCACCGCAGTAGGACTTCAGCGGATACTGCACCATGCCGAATTTGCACGCCCCAAAGGTCACCGTCATGCGGCAACGCATAGTACCCGGTACAACCGCACCGGTTTCGGCATTGCCGCCGCTGGGAATATCCACCCCGATGCAGAAGCGGCTGGAGGCAAGCTGGAACAGCTCTGCCTGCTCCGGACGGAGCGTGCCGTGAAATCCGGTGCCGAACACACCGTCCACTACAAAATCCGCAATACGGATAGCCTCCTTCAGCTGGTCCGCACTGCTGACCACCGGGATGTCCCCCAGCTGCTTGTACATGCTGTAGGCCAGGATGGTTTTCGGGATGCCGCACAAAAGCCCTACACAAACCGGAACCCCCTGGGCAGAAAGCAGCCGGGCGGCAACAAAGCAGTCTCCCCCGTTGTTTCCGTTGCCGCATAAAAACAGGATCTTTCCGTCCTTTTTCTGCCGGATCTGACGAAGCAGAAATACGGACAGCTGCTGTCCGGCACGCTCCATCAGCTGGGCATAGCTGACGCCGCTCTTGTCGGACAGATCCTCCAGCAGCTTCATCTGCTGCGGTGTCACAAGTCTCATCTTAACGTCTCCCCCATATGATTGATTGTCAGCGCAGTCCCCGCTTCAGACTGGAGCGGATCGCTTCCAGAACCCGTTCATTCGGAGAAAACACCAGCCGCACCCTTCCCAGGCTTTCATGCTGAAAATCTGCGGCATAGTAGTGCTCCTCATCCCCGTCTCCCACCAGGAAGGTGGTAACCGTATTGTCAAATTTCGCTTCGGATTCCAACCCGAAGGTTTCAAAGTCCGAGATCTTTACCGTCAGCATATGCTTGCGCTTCCGCTTGGCAATAATCTTGTCCACGTCCAGCTCACCGTTGGTGACGGAGTATTCGTATTCCACGTTCATGCCGGTAATCAGGAAATACGCTCCGTATGCCACGGCACAGACCACCAGCAGAATCAGGGGCATAAAGGTCAGGGACAGATAAGTCAGTCCCAGACACAGAACCACTGTCACCAAAATCAGTCCGGTTTTTTTCAATTGATCCTGCGGGGTCATCGGTTTGACCACCAGCTGCTCTGCAAACGTATCCATTGCTTGAACCTCCAAATTCTCAGGCAAACACCCTGTGGGATTTTGCCTTAATACTACTATACTAGCATATTATTTTGAAAACTTCAATAAAAACGCTTGCTTTTTCAGAAAAAAAAGATTATAATAAGGGTAACATGCTGACTGAGAGAGTAAGCGCAGCATCCGCATGGTTCAGAGAGCATCCGTCACCGGCTGAAAACGGATTCCTATGCAGCAGCGCTGAAGTTCACTCACGAGTGGCTGTGCCGAAGCCGACAGGTTGTAAGCACGGACGTAGGTCTGCGTTAAAGACACGGGAGTGATGGCTCCCAGTACTGATAGGTGGTTCACAAGCGGGTCTTGTCCTTTCGGGCAGGGCTCTTTTATTTTTTTGAGAGGTGATCGCATGAAACAGCAACTGGAAAACATTGAAGCAGCTGCCAAGCAGGCATTGGCAGATTGCAGCTCGATCAAGGGACTTGATGATCTGCGGGTCCGCTTTTTGGGCAAAAAGGGCGAACTGACCGGCATTCTCAAGCAGATGGGCGGTCTGTCCGCTGAGGAGCGTCCCGTTATCGGACAGCTTGCCAACAAGGTGAGAAGCGACATTGATGCGGCAATCAGTGAAAAGCTGACTGCCCTCAAGGCAAAGGAACAAGAAATGAAGATCCGCAGCGAGTCCATTGACATTACGCTGCCCGGCAAGCCCCAGTCCGTGGGCAAGCTGCATCCTCTGACCATTGTGGCAAATGAGGTCAAGGAAATCTTCCTGGGCATGGGCTTCTCCGTTGCAGACGGCCCGGAGGTGGAATACGACTACTATAACTTTGAGGCGCTGAATCTGCCCCCCAACCACCCGGCGCGGGACACCCAGGATACATTCTATATTACCGACAACATTCTTCTGCGCACCCAGACCTCCTCGGTGCAGGTGCATGTCATGGAAAATCAGAAGCCGCCGATCCGCATCATCTCCCCGGGCAGAGTATACCGGTCCGATGCGGTGGACGCTACCCACTCCCCTCTGTTCCATCAGATCGAAGGACTGGTTGTGGACAAGGGCGTGACTATGGCAGACCTGAAGGGAACCCTGGAGCAGCTCATGAAGCGTCTGTATGGAGAAGACTGCAAAATCCGTCTGCGCCCCCATCACTTTCCCTTTACCGAGCCCAGTGCAGAGGTTGACGTGATGTGCTTCAACTGTCACGGTGAAGGCTGCCGGATCTGCAAGGGTGAAGGCTATATTGAGCTGCTTGGCGCCGGCATGGTTCACCCCAAGGTACTGGAGGGCTGCGGCATTGACAGCGAAATCTACTCCGGCTTTGCCTTTGGTCTGGGACTGGAGCGTATTGTTATGCGCCGGTACAACATCAGCGATATGCGTCTCATGTATGAGAACGATCTTCGCTTCCTTGAACAGTTCTGAGTTCCAGTGATACTATAGATGAAAGGATGAATCCAAGATGAATTTGTCAATGAAATGGCTTTCCGATTATATTCAGGAGGAAATCCCGGTCAAGGAATTCTGCCACCGTATGACCATGAGCGGTTCCAAGGTAGAGGGCTTTGAAACAGAAGGCAGCAGCATCAGCAAGGTGGTTGTGGGAAAAATCCTGTCCATTGCTCCTCACGAAAACGCGGATGCCCTGTTTGTATGCCAGGTGGAAATCGGCGCTGAGGCACCGGTTCAGATCGTCACCAATGCCAAAAATGTAAAACCGGGGGATCTGGTTCCCGTTGCACTGGACGGCGCTACCCTGCCGGAGGGCAAAATCAAGAAGTGCAAGATGCGGGGCGTGGAGAGCTTCGGCATGTTCTGCGGGCTGGAAACCCTGGGGCTCACTGCCCACGATTTCCCCTATGCAGACCCGGAGGGTGTTCTGGTCATCCAGGAGCCCTGCCAGGTTGGCGAGGACATCCACAGCGCACTGGGTCTGAACGATACCTCCGTGGAATTTGAAATCACCTCCAACCGGCCGGACTGCCTGTCCGTAATCGGCCTTGCCAGAGAAGCGGCTGCCACCTTCCATGTACCGCTGCATCTGCACACACCGGAATATCACGCCAATACGGAATCCATCAGCGAACAGCTTACCGTGGAGGTACAGAACGCCGCACTTTGCCCCCGGTACTGCGCCGGCATGGTGAAAAACGTAAAAATCGGTCCCTCCCCCCGGTGGATGCGGGAGCGTCTGCGTGCCAGCGGCGTGCGTCCCATCAACAATCTGGTGGACATCACAAACTACGTGATGCTGGAATATGGCCAGCCCATGCATGCCTTTGATCTGCGGTATGTGAAGAACGCAAAAATCACAGTCCGCAATGCAGCCGAGGGCGAAACCATCACCACACTGGATGGCACGGAACGCAGTCTTTCTCCGGAAATGCTGGTGATTGCGGATGCTGAAAAGCCCATCGCCGTTGCAGGCATTATGGGCGGTGAATACAGCGGCATTATGGATGACACCACCACAGTGGTATTTGAATCCGCCTACTTTGAGCCAACCCAGGTGCGGCTGACCGCCAAGAAGCTGGGCATGCGCACGGACGCCTCCGCCCGGTATGAAAAGGGGCTGGATCCCAGCTCCACCATCACGGTGCTGAGCCGTGCCTTTGAGCTGGTGGAGCAGCTGGGCGCCGGTGAGGTGGTCGGCGGTATCATCGACGTAAACAATGTAGGTGAGCCCAAGCCCCCTGTACCTTTTGATGCAGACTGGATCAACGGCTTCCTGGGCACCAACATCCCGGAACGGGATATGCTTCACTACCTGAACGAGCTGCAGTTCACCGTGGAAAACGGCATGGTGTATGCCCCCAGCTTCCGGATTGATATTGAATGCAAAGCGGACATTGCCGAGGAAATTGCCCGGATTGACGGCTACAACAACATTCCCAGCACGGAGCTGAAGGGTCTGGCCGACGCACGGCTGACGCCCTCCCAGCTGTTCTCCCGCCAGATTGAACAGAGCATGGTGGCACTGGGCTGCTATGAGGTGGCGGCATTCTCCTTTGTGTCCCCCAAATACTTTGATAAAATCGCGCTGCCGGCGGACAGCAAGCTGCGCAAGCCCCTGGTCATCTCCAATCCGCTGGGTGAGGACACCAGTGTTATGCGCACAACCGCCCTCCCCTCCATGCTGGAAATTCTCGCACGGAACTACAACAACCGGAACGAAAGCGCCCGGCTGTTTGAAATCGGCAAGGAGTACCTGCCCACCACCCCGGACCAGCTGCCCCAGGAGCCTGCCCGGCTCACCATCGGCATGTATGGGGGCAATGTGGATTTCTATGATCTCAAGGGCGTAATCGAGGCGCTGATGACCCAGCTGAAAATCACCGACTGCCGGTATGAACGCTGCGGCGAGGAGTGCCCCTTTGACGAAAAGAGCGCATTCCACCCGGGCAGAAGTGCTGTGCTGTATGCCGGTGATACCCCCCTGGGCATCTTCGGCGAACTGCACCCGGATGTACAGAACAATTATGGCATCGGCGTGAAGACCTATGCGGCAAAGCTGAATATTCCGGAAATGCTGGAGCATGCGGCAACGGAAATCAGCTACCAGCCCCTGCCCAAGTATCCCGCAACCACACGGGATCTGAGTCTGGTATGCGATGATGCAATTCCGGTGGCACAGCTGGAACAGGCAATCCGGAAGGCTGTGGGCAATATCCTGGAAAAGGTAACCCTGTTCGACGTCTACAAGGGGCAGCAGATCGCCCAGGGCAAAAAGAGCGTATCCTACTCCATCAGCCTGCGTTCCCACGATGGTACGCTGACGGATGAGCAGGCAGACGCTGCAATGAAGCGTGTGCTCAAGGCACTGCATGCAATGGGCGCAGAACTGAGAATGTAAAAGCTTCTCCATAAAGAAAAACGGTATGGTTCCGAAGAACCATACCGTTTTTTATTGTCATCATCCGTTCTGCTGATTCACACTGGCAATCACAGTGCTCAGCAGATTTGCGGGAAGCTGCTCATACCGCAGGAAGGTAAAGGTAAACTCTCCCATGCCTCGTGTGGCCTGGCGCAGATACAGGGCAAAGTCCTGCATCTCCCGCATGGGAACCTCCGCCTGGATCAGGGTCATGCCCGGCGCAACCGGCTCCATACCCAGCACACGGCCCCGGCGCTTGTTCAGCTCACCCATCACATCGCCGGTGTTCTCGTCCGGCACGGTTACATCCAGACTGCCGATGGGCTCCAGCATCACCGGATCCGCCTGAGGCAGCCCCTCCTTATAGGCGATGGATGCCGCCATCTTGAATGCCATTTCCGAAGAATCCACCGGATGGTAGGAGCCATCCACCAGAATCGCCTTCAGCCCCACCACAGGGCAGCCTGCCAGAACACCCTTCCGGACGCATTCCTGCAAGCCCTTTTCCACTGCGGGGAAGTAGTTCCGGGGTACGGCACCGCCGAAGACCCGTTCCTCAAACACCAGATCATCCCCCATGCAGGGTTCAAACTCGATCCAGACATGACCGTACTGGCCGTGTCCGCCGGATTGCTTCTTGTGCTTGCCCTCTACCTTGACCTTTTTGCGGATGGTCTCCCGATAGGCAATCCGGGGCACCTCCAGCTGTACATCCACACCGAATTTGCTCTTGAGCTTTGCTGCTGTAACCTCCAGATGCATGGAGCCCAGACCGCTGAGAATCTGCTCCTTGGTGAAATCATCCTGCTGATAGGACAGGGTCTGATCCTCCTCCAGAAGACGGGCAATGCCGGCAGAAATCTTGCTTTCATCCCCCTGGGATTTCGCCTTGACACAGAGAGAGTAGCAGGGCTTGGGATACGCAATGGGCGCAAACCGGAGTACACGCTCCGGCGCACAGAGTGTATCGCAGGTATTGGCAGTAATCTTGGCAGCAACGGCAATATCCCCTGCCTCAGCAAAGGGAATCTCCTCCTGCTTCTTGCCCAGCAGGGTATAGAGCTTGCCGATCTTTTCTGTTGCGCCGGTTGTAGCATTCAGCACCTCTGCATCTGCAGAAAGCCTGCCTGCGTAAACACGGATAAAGCTCATTTTTCCAACAAAGGGATCTGCAATAGTATGGAATACATAAGCCGCCAGCGGTGCGCCTGTATCACAGACAACCTCAATGGGGTCCTCTTTATTGTCAATGGCAATGGGAGGATCCACCTCCTGGGGCGCAGGCAGCAGCAGACCAATCTCCTTGAGGAGCATATCAATTCCTGCCAGCGTGGTGGAGGAAACACAAACCACCGGCGTAATAATACCCTTGTTCATGCCGTTGTGGATGCCGTCGATCAGCTCCTTCTGGGTAAAGGCTTCCCCCTCGAAGAATTTCTCCATCAGAGCCTCATCCGTTTCCGCAACTGCTTCACTGATGGCAGAAATCAGGCCATCCAGCCGGTATTCCATCTTCTCGGAAACCTCCGGCGTGGGCATTTCTGTTTCCACTGCATTACCCTTGTCATCATATTTGTAGGCCTTCATTTCAATCAGATTCACATAGGAAATGATCTGACTGTTGTGGATAACCGGAACCACCACCGGGCAGACTGTAGGGCCGAATACGGTTTTCAGCTGAGTCAGCGTATTATAGAAATTCGCGTTGGGATCATCGATCTTCGTAATCACAAACATCTTGGAACGACCGAGCTTTGCAGCCGCATCATAAGCCTTACGGGTTCCGACCTTGACGCCGGATTTTGCCGAAACGGTGATCATCACCGTATCCGCCGCCTGAATACCCTCCAGCATGCCGCCGGCAAAGTCAAACAATCCCGGTGTATCCAGCAGATTGATCCGGTTCTCCCCACAGGAAAAAGCAGAAAGGGTTGTGTTGATCGAGATCTGGCGCTTGACTTCTTCCGGGTCAAAATCGCTGACTGTATTTCCTTCCGCACACTTTCCGAGCCGGTCGGTGGCGCCGGATTTATACAGAAGCGCTTCCGCCAGAGCAGTCGTTCCCGAACCCAGATGGCCGGCCAGTGTGATGTTTTTGATTTTCGTTGCGTCCGACTGTTTCATGTTACTCTCTCCTTCACCAGTGTGCGCCCGGAGGCTGCAGACTTGAATATGCTGTTATTATAGCGCAATTGTTAAAATTCTTCAACCCTTTTAGAAAAGATTCTACAGAACATTGCGAAAGAACAAACTGTTTTTATGCATATTGCACAAATTCGCTTGTATGTTCCATCCGGAATCAGATACGGTATTCCTTGCAATCCATCGGAATCTGTGGTATACTTTATTTGTATGATTCGCTTACTGACAGAATGCAATCTGCGGAGCAATGCTCCGGACAGGAGGAAAGCAAATGTTCAAAGCAGCAGCAATTTTCAGCAATCATATGGTCCTGCAGCGGGAAAAGCCCATCACCGTCTGGGGAAAATCCAGCCATGATACGGTCACCATTGTCCTGAACGGCATCCGGGTCAAGGCGGCTGTTGCCGACGGGAAATGGCAGGCGCAGCTGCCCCCCATGGATGCGGGCGGGCCCTATGAAATGCAGCTGACCAGCGGCGGTGAGGAAATCACCTTTGTAAATGTCATGCTTGGAGAAGTCTGGCTGGCAGGCGGACAGTCCAACATGGAGCTGGAGCTTCAGCATGCAAAGGAAGGGGAAGCTGTGCTTGCCGGTCTGACGCCGGAGGTTCCTGTCCGGTATTACTACACCCAGAAGCAGCGGTACAAGGACGAACAGTTTGACGCCATCGAAGCAAACACCTGCTGGGCGGAGGCCTCTCCCGAAAACAGCCGTGCCTGGTCAGCAGTGGCATTCTACTGTGCCCGTCGGCTGGCACAGCGTCTGGGGGTAACCGTGGGCATTATCGGCTGCAACTGGGGCGGTACCTCTGGGACAGCCTGGATCAGCCGGCAGCGCCTGGAGGAATGTACTGCCCTGCACCCATATCTGGATGACCTGGATAAAGCCATGGCGGGAAAAACCCTGGAGCAGCATATCCGGGAATTTGATGAGTACCTGGCTTATTCCGAGGAATGGAACCGGAAGAAGGATGCCTGCTATAGGGAGCATCCGGAATACTCCTGGGATCAGGTACAGGAGATATGCGGTAAATGTCTGTTCCCGGGACCAATGGGTCCGAAAAACGAATACCGGCCCGCCGGCCTGTATGAAACCATGCTTCAGCGGGTCTGCCCCTATACCCTCCGGGGCTTTCTCTACTACCAGGGTGAATCGGACGATCACCGGCCACAGCTCTACTACCGGCTGCTGACAGAACTGATCGGTCAGTGGCGGGAAGACTGGGGAGACGATACCCTGCCCTTCCTGCTGGTGCAGCTGCCCATGTTCCGTTACAAAAACGACACAGACTATAAGCACTGGTGTCTGATCCGGGAGGCACAGATGCGGGCTTATCAGACGGTGAAGCACACGGGCATTGCGATAATCCCGGACTGCGGAGAGCTGGACAATATCCACCCCACGGACAAGCTGCCCGTAGGAGAGCGCCTGGCGATCCAGGCATTGCAGGTGGCCTACGGCATCCAGGATCCGGATTCTGACACACCCATGTACGAAAGCAGTTACGTTGCCGGAGACACCATGCACATCCTGCTGACCGGCGCACCGAATGGCTTTCTGCCCACCGAAACAGCTGACGGCTTTGAGCTGGCGGGAGCAGACCGGGTTTTCCATCCTGCCTGCCCGGAGCTTGGCTGCAACGAAATCCTGCTCCGGTCAGATGCGGTTCCGGAACCGGTCTACGGCAGATATGCCTGGACAAACTATATGGAGGTGCATATATTCGGCAAAAACGGACTGCCTCTGGCGCCCTTCCGCACCAGCCGGGCAGATGCCTTGTGAGCATTTATACAGTTCACATAAATTCAGGCAGGAATCATGTGCAGACTGTCCAAAAACATAGCATTAGCCACAGAAAACTGTTGACTTTTCCCCACAGCAAACCTATAATGGTGTAATAATCTTTTTGCAGTGAAGGGAGACATCCTACGATGCAGCAGCAATCAAACAAGCAAATCGCCATGCACGTATCCGTTGTATCCATTGTGTGGAACATGATCCTGTCCGCATTCAAGCTCTTGGCAGGCATCATCGCCCATTCCAACGCCATGATCTCTGACGCAGTCCATTCCGCATCCGATGTTTTTTCCACAATCATTGTCATGATCGGGGTCAACATCTCCAGCAAGGAGCGGGACGCTGACCATCCCTACGGTCACGAACGCTTTGAAAGCCTTGCCGCCATTATCCTGGCAGCGGTGTTGCTGGCCACCGGCCTTGGCATCGGCTATGTGGGCGTATGTGACATTATCGGTGGGCATTATGCAGATCTGGCAATACCAGGAATACTGGCACTGGTGGCGGCGGTATTGTCCATTGCAGTGAAGGAAGCCATGTACCATTACACCGTGCATTATGCAAAGCAAATCCACTCTGACGCACTGAAAGCAGACGCATGGCACCACCGCTCCGATGCGCTCTCCTCCATCGGCAGTCTTGTGGGCATCCTGGGCGCACGGCTTGGCTGGCCGGTGCTGGATGCAGTTGCAAGCGTGGTAATCTGCCTGTTTATTCTCAAGGCCTCGGTTTCCATCCTCCGGGATGCCATCAGCAAGCTCATTGACCGTGCATGTGATCCCAAGGTAGAAGAAGCCATAGCAGAGGAAATTCTGGCCATTCCGGATGTTCTGGGACTGGATGATCTGCGCACCCGTATGTTCGGTCCGAAAATCTATGTGGATGTGGAAATCAGTGCGGATGAAAATCTGCTGCTCAAGGATTCCCATGCCATTGCCCAGAATGTTCACGACACACTGGAGGAGAAGTTCCCCTCCATTAAGCACTGTATGGTGCATGTAAATCCGGCGGATCCCGCCGCTTTAAAAAAAAATAACACGCCCCTATAACTGTCCTCTGAGGGAACAACCTTCCTCTTGAGGCATCAGAACAAATTGCTCCCTCCGGGTGCGGCTCCCTCTCTCACAAGGCTGCGCCCGGTCACTTGCTGCACCGGGATCCGAGCCGTATGCGGCAAAATAAACTTTGTGAGGAAACATGATGAATATCGTAATCGCACAATCCGGCGGTCCTACCTGTGCCATCAACGCCACCCTGGCCGGCGTATATCTGGAAGCATGCAAGCACCCGGAAATTGAACAGATCTACGGCTCCCGCAACGGCATTGAAGGCATTCTCCATGACCGTCTGGTAGATCTGCGCAGCCTGCTGCCTGATGCGGAGCAGGTTGATCTGCTTTGCCGCACCCCTTCCACGGTTCTGGGCTCCTGCCGGGTAAAGCTGCCCCTTGCTGAGGAAAATACCGCTCCCTATGAGACGATCCACAACAGTCTGAAGACACACAGCATTGACGCTTTTTTCTATATCGGCGGCAATGATTCCATGGATACGGTGGCAAAGCTGTCAGCCTATCTGGCATCCGTAAACAGCCCTATCCGGGTAATCGGGATTCCGAAAACCATCGACAATGATCTTATGTATACGGATCACACCCCCGGCTTCGGCTCTGCGGTCAAGTATGTCACCACCACCCTGGCAGAAATCGCCCAGGACAGTGCGGTTTATAATCTGCCCTCTGTTACCATTGTAGAAATTATGGGCCGGGATGCCGGCTGGCTTACCGCTTCCACCTGTCTGCTGCACCACAACGGACTGGAAGCCCCCCATCTCATTTATCTGCCTGAAATACCGTTCAGCACGGAGCGATTTTTGATCGACGTGCGCCGTATGCAGTCCGTTCACAAATCGGTGATCGTTGCAGTATCCGAGGGCGTGCGCCTGAGCGAAGGTGGCTATGCGGCAGATGATTTTCAGTCCGGCGAAAACGACGCCTTCGGCCACAAGTATCTGGCAGGTGTGGGAAAATATCTGGAAAATATGACCCGGAAGCATCTTGGCTGCAAGGTACGCTCCATTGAACTGAACGTGATGCAGCGCTGCGCTGCTCACCTTGCTTCTGAGGCGGATATTGCAGAATCCCTGCAGGTAGGTGCGGGGGCACTCTGTACCATGCTGGAGGGCAAAAGCGGCTGCATGATGACACTGCAGCGCACCGGCGATACTCCCTACCGGATTGAAATATCCACGGTGGAAGCACAGCGGGTCGCAAACCGGATTCGTCTGTTTCCCCAGGAATGGATCACACCGGACGGCAACGGCGTTTGCCAGGAAGCTATCCCCTACTTCCTGCCGCTGATCCAGGGGGAACGCTATCCCATTATCCGCAACGGCATGCCGGTGCACTTTATTCTCTGAATCAGAAAGGAAACCATATGATTTGTAAACATTGCGGCTCGGACAATCCGGAGCAGTCTATTTTCTGCAACCGATGCGGACAGCCTCTGACGGATCAGCCTGTCTCTGAACCGGAGCATTTTTCTGCTTTTCCCCAGGATATACAGCAGGATGTTCAACCCCTCCCCACAACAGAAAACCAGGATGCTGAAAAAGCTCGTAAGCTATACCTTGTGATCGCGATTATCGTGCTGTTGCTTGTAATCGGCATTGTCGCCGGCGTCATCTATTATCTGACCCGGGACAAACAGCCGGAGGAAAGCTCCCATGACAGCAACACACTGGTCATTGACATGATTTCCACCACCGTCACCAGCGCTCCGGCGGAAACCACCGCATTGACAAGCACAAGCCCATCTCTCACCACAACCGTATCCCTCACTACAACCGTTACAACACTGACAAGCCCTGCTTCATCCACCGCCGTCACCACCACAACAGGGCTTGTGCAAACCAGAGAGCCTGCGCCCGGCACGACAACAGCCCCTGCCACTGCAACCCATTCCCGACCGGATACTGTTGTAACAGATCTGAAGCCGGCAAAGCCCCTGCCCCTGTCCGCCATTGCCGGAGACTGGAACATAGATCTGGACGATATTGGCTATCATGATCCGGAAACGCCGATGAACGGGGTCTTCACCTTTGGAAGCGGTATGCTGAGCCTGAAGCTCTTATCCATGGGGCAGCAGCTGTACGCAGACAGCATCCCCTATTCTTATGATCCGGATACCCACCTGGTGAAAGCCACGAACAACGGGGAAACGGAGTATCTGTACTTAGAGCTTGCGGATAACAAGACCTTGTATCTGTATAACTATTCCTCCGCCAGCGGCATTGACAAAAGTGACTATGTGATTTTAACACGGTAAATACCGCCATCAAATTGACCTTTCCCATCCCGGAAAGGTCAATTTCTTTTGTGATGAATGCCCATTGACTTTCCGGGCAAGATATACTATAATGGTAGCAAACAATTAAATGACTAATTGTTAATCGGTAAAGAAAGGAACTGTTATGTTGGAATTGTATGGACGACTGGTTGGCAAGATGGAACGGGTTCATCTGCTGCGCCGGATGTTCTCACAGCAGCTGACCAATAATACTACCCTGCATTTCGGGCAGGTGCCGGTGCTGCTGTACATCCGGGAGCATGACCGCTGCACCCAGGTGGATCTGGCAGAGGCGCTCCACGTAACACCGGCTTCTATAGCCACCTCCACAAAACGCCTGCAAAAGGCAGGCTATCTGACCAAAACCGTCAACGAAAACAATCTGCGCTGCAAGCAGCTGTCCATCACCGAGGAAGGCAAACGGGCACTGGAACTGCACAAGGAGCCCTTTGATGCCTTTGACCGGGCTGCTTTTTCCGGTTTCAGTAATGAGGAGCTGGACACGCTGGCGGCGTATCTGGACCGTATTGCCCGGAACATGGCCCAGCAGATCGGTGAAGAGCTGCCTGCGGACAATATCTTTGCTATGCAGGCGCTGCTGAACCGGATTATGGAGCAAGCGAAATAAGGAGGAATCAAACTTGATCAAAAAACTGCTCTCCTGTGTGGGAGAATACAAAAAATACGCTATTCTGACTCCCATCGTCATGATCGGTGAGGTGATTATGGAGGTGCTTATCCCTCTGGTGATGGCCAAGATCATTGATGTGGGCATTCAGGGGGACGGAGGCATCAGCTACACGGTAAAAATGGGCTGCCTGATGATCGGCATGGCGCTGCTGTCCCTGGTCTTCGGTGCTCTGGGCGGAAAGCTGGGTGCCAAGGCGGCAATGGGTTTCGGCAAGAACGTGCGTGCTAAGCTGTTTTACAAGGTGCAGGATTTTTCCTTTGCCAACATGGATAAGTTCTCCACTGCATCCCTGGTTACCCGTCTGACTACGGATGTCACCAACACCCAGAACGCATTCATGATGATGATCCGCATGGCGGTGCGGGCACCCATTATGCTGATCAGTGCGCTGTTCCTTGCCTGCATGATTAACGCAAAGCTGGCAGTGGTGTTTCTGATTGCCATTCCGGTGCTGGCCATCTCCTTATACCTGATTTCATCCAAGGCGATGCCCCGGTTTGAGAAAATGCTCCACAGCTACGATACCATGAATGCAGCTGTTCAGGAAAACCTGATTGGAATACGGGTAGTCAAGGCGTTTGTCCGGGAGCCAAAGGAAATCAGCAAATTTGAAGCCAATGCGGATGAAGTGCGCCGCAACCAGCTGCGGGCGGAAAAGCTGGTGATTCTGAATATGCCCATCATGCAGCTGTGCATGTACGGCTGCATTCTGGCGGTACTCTGGTTCGGCGGGAAAATGGTCATCGGCGGAACCTTTGCCATCGGTGAGCTGTCCAGCTTTATCTCGTATGTAACCCAGATTCTCATGTCCCTGATGATGATTGCCATGGTATTCATTATGACCATCATCTCCCTGGCGTCCGCACGGCGTATTGTGGAGATCTTTGATGAGGACATTGACATCAAGGATAATCAGGAAAATCCCGACCTCCGGTGCGAGGACGGCTCCGTCTCCTTCCGGGACGTATGCTTCAGCTACGCCAAGGACGGGAATAATCTCACCCTGGAGCATATCAACCTGGACATTCACCCTGGTGAGACCATCGGCATCATCGGAGGAACCGGTTCTGCAAAGACCACGCTGGTGCAGCTGATTCCCCGGTTGTATGACGTATACAGCGGAGAGCTGCTGGTGGGCGGCCACAATGTGAAGGACTATACCCTGGAGCATCTGCGGAACGAGGTTGCCATGGTGCTGCAGAAAAATGTACTGTTCTCCGGCACCATCAAGGAGAATCTCCGGTGGGGCAATGCCGAAGCAACAGACGAAGAACTCATTGCCGCATGCAAGGCAGCCCAGGCCCACGACTTTATCACCCAGTTCCCGGATGGCTATGACACCATGCTCGAACAGGGCGGCACCAATGTTTCGGGGGGGCAGAAGCAGCGTCTGTGTATTGCAAGGGCACTGCTGAAAAAGCCCAAGATCATCATTCTGGACGATTCCACCAGCGCTGTGGATACTGCCACAGACGCAAAAATCCGGCAGGCATTCCGGGAACAGCTGAAGGACACCACCACCATCATCATTGCGCAGCGGATCTCCTCCGTTTGTGACGCAGACCGGATCCTGGTGCTGGACGATGGACGGATTGATGCCTTCGGCACCCACGAGGAGCTGCTGGCAAGCAATGAGATTTATCAGGAAGTATACAACAGCCAGCAAAGCGGCGCAGCAAAGGAGGGATTGTAATGCCGGGACCAAGCAGAAAACCCATGCAGAAGCCCCAGAATGTAGGAGCAACGCTGAAACGGATCTTCCGGTATATGGCCGCCAGCAAGGGCTTATTGGCAGCCGTATTCCTTGCCATTCTGTGCAGTGCCCTTGCCCAGATCATCGGCACCTCCTTCCTGCAAAGGGTCATTGACAACTATCTGGAGCCCATGCTCAAGGCATACAATGCGGAGCTGATGACCGGCTTTATCCGGACCCTGTTCCTGATGGGGGGCATTTATCTGATCGGCGCTCTCAGCACCTATTTCTATCAGCGTGTCATGCTGAGCATTTCCACCCGGACCCTGTTCAGAATCCGGACGGATATGTTCGCCAAAATGGAGCATCTGCCCATCCGGTTCTTCGATACCCACGCACACGGAGATCTCATGAGCCGGTATACCAACGATACGGACACCATCCGGGAAATGCTGAGCAACACAGTCACCCAGTTTATTTCCTCCTCCATTACGGTTATCGGCGTATTCATCATGATGCTCTATTACAGCTGGCAACTGACCATTCTGGTCATCATGACCCTGATCCTGATGCTGTTCATCATTGCCAGAATCGGCGGCAAGAGCGGCGCTTACTTCAAGAAGCAGCAGCAGGAAATCGGTCGGGTCAACGGCTATATTGAAGAAATGATTGATGGGCAGAAGGTGGTCAAGGTATTCTGCCATGAGCCGGAATGCAAGGCGGAGTTTGATGCACTCAACGAAAATCTCTGCGATGCAGCTACCAATGCCAATACCTTTGCCAATATTCTCATGCCCATTATGGGGAATCTGTCCCATGTGCATTATGCGGTCACTGCCATTGTAGGCGGCATTCTGGCCATCAACGGAGTTCTGAGTCTTGGTACGGTGGTGGTATTCCTCCAGTATACCCGCAGCTTCTCCCAGCCCGTTACCCAGCTGTCCCAGCAGTTCAATGCAGTGCTTACTGCGCTGGCAGGTGCAGAACGTATTTTCCGGCTGATTGATGAGGAGCCGGAGGTGGACAACGGCTATGTGACGCTGGTGAATGCAGAGCTTGCACCGGACGGCACACTGACCGAAGCAGACCACCACACCGGCATCTGGGCCTGGAAGCATCCCCACCATGACGGCACATTGACCTATACCCGGGTGGCGGGCAACGTGGAATTTGACGATGTGACCTTCGGCTATGAGCCAAACAAAACCGTGCTGCAGGATGTGAGCCTGTATGCAACACCCGGTCAGAAAATTGCCTTTGTGGGATCCACCGGTGCAGGCAAAACCACCATTACCAACCTGATTAACCGGTTCTATGATGTGCCGGACGGCAAGATCCGCTATGACGGCATCAACATCAACAAAATCAAAAAGGATGATCTGCGGCACTCCCTGTCCATGGTGCTTCAGGATACCCACCTGTTTACCGGAACCGTTATGGACAATATCCGGTACGGCAAGCTGGACGCCACCGACGAGGAGGTCATTGCAGCAGCCAAGCTGGCAAACGCCCACGGATTTATCACCCATCTTCCCCAGGGCTATCAGACCATGCTGACCTCGGACGGCATCAACCTGAGTCAGGGTCAGCGTCAGCTGCTGGCCATTGCCCGGGCAGCGGTGGCTGATCCGCCGGTGCTGATTCTGGACGAAGCCACAAGCTCCATCGACACCAGAACGGAGGCCCTGATCGAAAAGGGCATGGACCGGCTGATGGAGGGCAGAACTGTATTCGTTATCGCCCACCGGCTGTCCACCATCCGGAACGCCCACGCCATTATGGTGCTGGAGCACGGTCAGATCATCGAACGGGGCAACCACAAAACCCTGCTGGCACAGAAGGGCAAATACTATCAGCTTTACACCGGCATGTTCGAGCTGAGCTGATCTCCACTACCGCAAAAGAGCATGGATCTGAACCAGACCCATGCTCTTTTTTTGCAATCAATTGATGTCCCGGATCACCTGTGCCGCATCCTGCTTTTCCAGATTCCGCAGAGGCACCAGGGTGGACAGCACCGCAAAAACCAGTCCCACGCCCATGGCAATCAGCACACCGGGCAGTACAAACCAGATCCACTTGGAGGTGTAATAGCTTGTATTCACCAGATAGAAACAGATCGCTCCTGCAACCAGGCTGCCGCCAATGCCGGCCTTTATCACATATCTGCATGCTTCACTGAGCAGGGTCAGCCGCATCTGCTTTGCGGACATGCCCACAGCCCGGAGCATTCCAAGCTCGTGCCGCCGGTTCAGCACCGCCGTGTTCATGGTGTTCATGATGGTGAATACACTAATGGCCAGCACAATCAGTACAAAGTGATAGCACAGTCGGGTAAACAGCTCCAGCACAAGCAGGGAAACCTCAAGCTCCGCTGAGCATTCGCCATTGTAATCCAGAATCAAGCCCTCCTGCTGCTTCTGGGCAAACCATTTCTTAGCCTCCTGCTGTTTGCCCGGGGCGTAATTCATGGTGTAGTCATTGACATCTTGTTTCCACTTTCCCTGATAATCCCGCATAAACCGGTATTCCTCAAGGTGGTTGACATCCACAATGCCAAAGGGAATAGGAATGCCATTGGAGAGAGATTCGCTCATCAGGTCGGAACAGGCTGTGCTGTCGAAAACGCCACAAATGGTGACCGGCTCCTTAATCATCTCAAAACCGCCCTCTGAATCCTCGCCAACCCGATTCACCGTCAGCTTTGCAGGAATTGGCTTCGTTGTGGGCTTTAACACCTCAACTTCCTTGTAATACCCGGTGGACAAGCCTGAGTCCTTTTCCACATACACCAGCGTTGTGCTGCCCAGATACAAGCCCCCGCTGCTGCAAAAATCCGCATAGCTCAGTCCAACCGCCTTCTCGTACTTGGCTTCATACTCCACCTGATCCACCGGAAGAAAGTATGCAGCATTATCTGTGGGACGGTAAATACCGATCAAATCCGTATCATCCGTTTCCTGCTGCATTTCTTGCAGCAAGGCTGGATCCAGCTCCAACACCACCCGTTCTGAAACAGAGCAGTCTGAAAACAGTCCGCTTTCCCGAAGCAGTGCAAGCCCCTGGGCTGCGGTATACTGATCCGCACTGATACTGACTTGCGCATCCCGGAGATTTCCCATTTCCACGTCCAGCATATACCGGATCGTCCGGTTCAGTCCGTAGCAGGTCATGAACATCACCATACCCATGGCAATGGAAAACATGGTGATCCGGTAGCGTTTTTTGTTCCGCTTCTGGTTCAGCCGGGAAAAATACAGGGCAAAACCAAACCGATGCCGGGTCTTGCATGCTTTGTGGTGGATCTTCTTTTCCTTTTTGGGTCTGCCGAACTGTGCCGCCTGCATGGGATCCACCTTTGCCGCCCACATGGCGGAGGTATACGCTGAAATCAAAATGGACCACACCGCAATCAGCACGGTCAGAATCATGATGGGTGAAAACAAATGGAACTGGATCTGGGACAACAATGCTGCATAGCTTTCAGCATACAGTGCCTCCACACCGGACCGGAAGCTCTCCAGGTCTGCGTATCCCAGCAGGCAAGCGCCGCCGATGCCCAGAGGAATCGCTACAACAGCATACATAATTCCCTCCAGCATAACCATCACCGCAATCTGCCACCGGGAGGCTCCCACCGTCCGCAGAATGGCAAACTGCCGCACACGTTCCTGGGTGGACATCTCAAAGGCGTTGTCAATCACCAGCCGGATAAAGAAAAACAGGAAAATGCAAAGGAGGAAAACCAAGCCGAAACAGGCAGCAAAGGAAACCATGGCGTCATCGCCCCGGAGCTCCAGCATCAGCAGGTCCTCATTCTGGTACAGTATCTTCCCTGCTTCGAGAATGCTTTTCAAGCCCACAGCTTTCATCAGTTCATTGAGAGTTGCCGTAAAATCCAATCCATCCCGGATGCGGCAGTAGACCCGATCCGGTTGGGAATACCGCAGTGCCGCTAGCTGCGTGTCCGAGGTATGCACAACGGCTTGGAACGCCCCATCCTGAAAACCTACTACCTTGTAGGACGCCTGCACAGCAGCGCCTGCCTGAAGCATCTGCTGGTCCTCCGTTTTATCCCCGGAGTATGCTGTGATCCCGTTCTGGATCGTCAGATGGATCGTATCCCCGATCTGATAACCCTTGCCCTGGACTCCTCCTTCTCCATCCTGTATCAAGGCCATGTCCTTCAGCCAGGAGTCATAGTATCCGCTGCGCATGTTCAGCGGCAGTACAATTTCCCCAGCCTGTTCCGGCATACGGCCAATCAGGGAATTGCTGCTCATACTCTGCTCTATTCCTATCAATTCAGAAAGCTTTTCATCATAATTGATGAACCCCATGGCATAGGACGAAATACTAACACAGCTGTAATCATCCACCGTAATACGCCAGCAGTTCAAACGTGCGCCAGGCTCTGACTCTTCCAAAGCTAACCACGTATTCGACAATGAAGAATCATATGGAAAATTCTCCAGGGAATAAGAATACGCCTCCCCGAAGTCGGATATGGCATTGTGGTATCGGAGGATGTCAACCGCCTCCGGGGAAAGAGATTCGCCATCGGGAACACATGTATTCAGTGAGAAATGGTAGCTGCCATACTGAAGACGATAAATGTTACGGGCGCTGAACAAGGCAGAGCTTCCAAACACACCGCAGACCCCTACCACAAACACTGCCAGAGTTAGACAGGCGGCTGTCAGAAAGGTTCGCAGCTTCTGCTCCCGCAAAAACCGCCAGGACATTTTCAATAAGTATTTCATACATTGTCCTCCGCCCGATCACACAGCCTGCCATCCAGCATATGAAGCACCCGGTCTGCATGAGCAGCCACATGCCCATCGTGGGTAATCAGCAGCAGGGTCTGGTTATACTTCCGCACGGAATTTTGCAAAAGGGTTACGATCTCCCGGCTGTTCCGGCTGTCCAGATTGCCTGTGGGCTCATCCGCCAGCAGCAGCTTCGGCTTTGCAATCAAGGCTCTGCCAATGGCAACACGCTGCTGCTGCCCGCCGGAAAGCTGATGGGGGTAGTGATCCCGTCGGTCGGTCAGTCCCAGAATTTCAAGCAGCTCGGACAAATAGTCCTGATCCACCTCCTGGTTGTCCAGGCTCATGGGCAGGGCAATGTTTTCTGCCACATTCAGCACCGGGATCAGATTATAGGACTGAAAAATGAATCCCACATTCCGACGCCGGTATGCGGACAGCTGTGCATCCGACTGGCCAGACAGACTTTGCCCACCGATGATAATCTCCCCGGAAGTGGGGGAATCCAGTGCCCCCAGCAGATTCAGCAGCGTGGTCTTGCCGCTTCCGCTTTCCCCTACCAGTGCAACAAATTCCCCTGCTTCTATCTGCATGGACACATCGTCCACCGCCCGGACAGCGGTTTCCCCTTTTCCGTAAACCTTCACCAGATTTTTCGTTTCTACAACATATGTATGCTCCATATGTATCCCCTCCTTTCCTATAGTGTATCATGCAAATCTTACGATAAAGTGACAAAAGCAAAAACACCCGCAAATTGCGGGCGTTTGTTATGCTTCGTTGACAGCTTTCCGGATGATGGTATGGGGCGGAACCTGCCGGGGACAGTCAAAGCTCAGCTGCATCATTGCATGGTTGGCTGTTTCAATGGGTGCTCCCTCTCCGTCCCGCAGGTTGGCGATCTCCAGGGTAAAGGGCTTCTGACCGGGTGCCAGCACCTCCACCGTATCCCCGGCAAAGAAACGGTTCCGCTGGGTTGCGTAGCAGCGGTTTTCCGCCCAGCGATCCACGCATGCCACAACATCATAATTGCGGATATACCCACCGGTTTCGTAATACTGACAATCGTTTGGATGGCCGAAGAAAAAACCCGTGCAGTACTGCCGGTGACTGACCTTATAGACCTCCTCCAGCAGCCAGTCCGGCACATGGAAATGATCCGGATCCTGCAGATATAAATCCATAGCCTGCCGGTAGGCATTGGTCACCACGGACACATAGTAAGAGGACTTGGCCCTCCCCTCAATCTTCAGGCTGTCCACACCTGCCTCCACCACCTTATCCAGGTAAGGCAGCATGCAAAGATCCTTTGCATTGAGAATATAGGAACCCTGTTCATCCTCAAACACCGGAAAGAACTGTCCGGGGCGCTTTTCCTCCATCAGATGATAGCTCCAGCGGCAGGGCTGGGCGCATGCACCCCGGTTGGCGTCCCGGTTGGTGAGGTAGCTGGACAGCAGGCAGCGGCCGGAAAAGGACATGCACATGGCGCCGTGTACAAAGGCTTCAATCTCCAGCTCCCTGGGGGTCTTGGCACGGATTTCCGCTATTTCCTCTAAGGACAGCTCCCGGGCAAGCACTACCCGGCTCGCCCCCATCTGGTACAGCTGATTGGCAGCGGCATAGTTGACAATTCCGGTCTGGGTGGACATGTGAATGGGCATATCCGGCGCAAACTGCCGCACCAGCGCCAACAGCCCCAGATCCGCCACAATCAGTGCATCCACCTTACAGGCAACTGCCTGCTCCAGAAATCCCCGGAATAAAGGAATCTCCTGATTTCTGGGCAGCGTATTGCAGGTGAGATACACCTTCTTTCCCCGCTCATGGGCAAGCAGGGTGGCTTTCTCCAGCAGCTCCGGCGTAAATTTCGCAGAGGCAGCACGCATGCCAAATTGGGTACCCCCAAGATATACAGCATCCGCCCCGTAATCCAGCGCCGCCTCAAACCGCTCCCAGTCTCCGGCTGGGGCAAGAATCTCCGGCCTCTTCTGCTTATTGTTCGTCATTGTCCTCATCCGGTCTCTCCTGTCCGGCCTCAGCGTCCAGGTTATCTCCGGGCTGGGTATGGTTCTGGATCGCTTGCAGGTTGGCCTCATGCTCCTCGTCGGTCTTGGCATAGAAAATCTCGCCGGTTTCTACATTCGCACAGAAATAATAGAATGCGCTGCTGGTGGGATCCAGCGCCGCTTCAATGGCATCCACCCCCGGATTACAGATTGCTCCGGCAGGCAAGCCGATACACTTGTAGGTATCATATGCCTCATAGATGGCATCGTTTGCAACAGAAATATTGGGCTTGATGACATTCTCCACATACTTGCTTGTAGGGTCGGACTGGAGCCGGGGGAATTGCTCCGAATCCTCCAGACGATTCCAGAACACCGAGGATACCAGCTTCATGGAAGACACGCTGGAAGCCTCCCGCTGAATCATGGATGCCAGAGTTATCAGCTCATCCAGGCTGATATCCAGCTCCTCCATGCGCTCGTAATAGGTCATATCCAGGTCCTTCAGCTTACCCTCGGAAAGAATTTCGTTGGTGCGCATGAATATTTTCTGGCACACAAGCTCCGGATCCATCCCCACATAGAACTCATAGGTATCCGGGAACAGATACCCCTCATGCTGATAAAATTTCAGCTCATTGGATTTGGGCATCTTCTTGAAGATATCGTAATTATAATCCGCAATATTGAAGAAGTAGATAAACCGGCTGGCCTCACAAACCTTGTTTTCCTCCAGCAGCTTTGCCGCATCCAGCATGGTGATGCCCTCCGGGAAGGTAACCCGGACGGTTTCTGCCTTTACCGGCTTGGTCAGGGTGGAAATCAGGGTTTCATAGGACATGCTGGCGCTGACCACATGCTCTCCTGCCACATACTTTCCGTCTGATCCGTTGAGCTTGGACACCAGACGGTACATTTTCGGAATGCGTATGATCTCCTCATCGTAAAGCATCTGGGCAATCTGCTCGGTAGAGGCATTCTCCGGCACATTGATGATTTTCTCCGTTGAGTCCTTATCCACCGCATACATATCCTTGCCGATAGCCAGCAAGCCCACGGAAAGCACCACGGAAATGGCAACAATAATCGTAGTCCACACCAGTACAAAGGGCAGATTTGTCCGGCGGCGGCGCTTTTTCTCCGGTGCATGCTCCTTGCTGCGCCCGGAAGAGGGACGGGCCTGCTTTTTGCGCCTGCTGGCGGTGCTGCCGGATGCCGAATGCTGCCGGGGATGCTCCGGAGAACGCTTCCCCTGTTCTCCCGCCGCTTTTCCAGCATGAGGGTGTGCAACAGTCTGAAAGGACTGTGTTTTTTCCATCCTTTCCTCAGGGGCCGATGCGCCCTCTCCGGCAGACTCCTCCTCAGCCCGATCCGGATTCTCCGGAAGGGGCTCGGATTCCGGCGCATCCTCCGGCTCAGGAGAATCACCCGCTGTTTCTCGCAGCAGCTCCTCCAATAATGCGTCTGTATCAGATTGATTCCGATGATCCTCCATCACAAACCTCCAATGTTGATTCTGTAAGTATCATTCCCAGCGGAATGTCGTACACGTCTGTGGGAACCGCATCCAAAAGCCCAGCTTCATAGCAAAGACCAATGGTCTCCAGCTCCGGATGCCGGGCAAGAAACCGGTCATAATAGCCGCCTCCGTAGCCCAGCCGCATGCCACGATGATCCAGAGCCAGGGCAGGCACGATGCAAAGCGTTCTCCCCTGACCGGTCCATTGTCCTGCGGGATCTGCAACAGGCTCCGGAATGCCATAGTGAGAAACGGTCATCTCCCCAAAGGATGCTGCATGATAGAACGACATTTCATGCCGTTCCACCTGACAACAGGGAAAATAAACACGCTTTCCCTGTGCCGCTGCCTCCCGGAAGATCTCCCGGGTTTCCACCTCAATATCCGTTGCAGCATACAGCAGGAGCTCCTGCGCCTGTGCAAATGCAGGCAGATTCAGAAGCCGCCGGGCAATAGCCCCATCCATTTCTCCCTTCCGGACCGGATCCAGCTCCCGGCGCAGCTGCAGCATCCTGCGGCGCAGCGCCTGCTTCTGGGGCATCATTCGCACATCATGGAGTCGTGCAGCTTTTTATAGGCGGCATCCCCGCACAGCAGCTCCGTCAGTTTCAGTCCGAACTGCAGCGCAACCCCTGCGCCCCTGGCGGTGACAATTTTTCCGTCCACGCACACAGGCTCTCCCGTGACATCAGCCCCCTTGAGCTGGGCTTCAAAGCCCTCAAAGCAGGTAGCCTTCTTCCCCTCCAGCAGGCCCAGATGCCCCAGAATGGAAGGTGCAGCACAAATTGCCGCAATCCACTTATCATGGGCAGTACAGTACGCAATGGCACGCTGCACCTGCTCCGAGTTTTCCAGATTCAGCGTTCCGGGCATACCGCCGGGCAGTACAATCATCTCCACACTGTCATCCAGCTGAATCTCCTGCTCCGTCAGATCCGGAATGATATTTACGCCATGGGAGCTTCGGATGGCTGCTCCGCCTACGGCAACTGTGGTTACCTGTTTGCCTGCCCGGCGCAGACAGTCAATGGGCGCCAGCGCCTCCATTTCTTCAAAGCCGTTTGCAAGAAATACATAGATCATGGTCATTCTCCTTCTTCATGAAAGCCTGTCTGTACAAGCCGATATTTTTCCAGTAAAAAGGCCGGATGATAGGACAGCTTGGACTTTCGCAGTCCCGGCAGACCCAGATCATCCTCCCGGTTCACATACTGGATTGCAGGGTCATCCACATGATTGGCAAAGTAATAGTTAATGGCGGGATACACGCCATTAAAGGAAAGATCCCCCTTTTCGATATGCACACACAAGGTGTTGCTGTTGATCCGCTCTCCAAGGGTAAAAGCAGCCAGCTTTCCATCCACCCGGAGGGTGCCACCGCATAATCCAAGCTGTGTGAAATGCATGAAAAACGTGTGAATTGCCAGCTGCTCCACCTGACCGGAATAATCAGAAACCCCGTTCTTCTGCAGATAGCACTCTGCACTGAGCCGGATACAGTCATCGTAATCCGCCTCCGTCAGGGGAGCATATACAAAGGGGTATTCCTGAAATTTTTTCAGATGATTCCGCTTTTGATGATACTTTTTCCCTGCCAGAGTCCGCAAATCCTCCAGCCGGTAGATATAATCAAAATCATCCCGTTCCGCGGTTACGGTGAAGCGGCCGGGAAACTGCTGCTGCACATAGGCAGCTGCCTGGGCTGAAGCGCCGAAGAAGGTCAAAGCTCTGCCGCGAAGGTTGGCATAATCCATCAGCTCAGAAAGCAGGGCTGCCAGATCACCGTTTCCCGCCGGAAACAGAAAGGAAATCCGATCCGCAGTTTCATGCTTATTCAGATAAAAGCCGCCCCAGCTGCCCACCTGACTGTCTGCCAGACGACGCCAGGCCAGGTTGTTGGCAAAGCTGTACTCACAGCCCATATTGTCGGATGCCGCCAGAAGCGGATCAATCCATTCCTTATCTTCCAGTTGTATCGGGTGAAACTGTAACATCTGTTTTATCACAAACCGCCTTCCAAATCTGTGCTCCGATGGCCTCCACCGTCAGGGGCTGGTTGCCGTCACTGCAGGCAATCACCTGCCAGCCCTGCTGCTGAGCCGCATACAGAGCCCCCGCCCGGCACTGCTCCAGATATGCCACATCGGATTCGTGAATATCTTTTTTTGCTTCGTCCCCGTGATACCGTGTATACAGAAGCTGCTGGGATACGGATACCGGCATATCCAGAAACAGAACCAGATCCGGACGTGGCAGCTCCAGCTTGTCATACTCATAAGCAGACAGCCAGTCCAGATAGGCATCCCACTCCTGCCGGGGCAGCTTGCTCATCTGATGAATGGCGTTGGAGGTGACATACCGGCTGGCCAGAATGGTTGCGCCGCTGCGGTAGGGCTGCTCCCAGCATCGCTTGAAGCTGGCATACCGATCTACCGCATAAAAGCTGGAGGCTGCATAGGCATTCACGTCCCCTGCATGAGGGCTGATCTCTCCGTTCAGATACAGCTTTACCAGGGCGGAGGAGGGATGGTCATAATCCGGGAAGCTGATGGGCAGTACCGGAATCTTTTCGTCCTGCATGCGCCGGGTCAGCAGCTCAAACTGGGTGGATTTCCCGCACCCATCCAGGCCGTCCAGCACAATCAGTCTGCCCTGCTTATTCATGGCGCAGCGCCTCCACCTGGCTGCGGACCTCTGATGCAGCTCCGCAGCTCATCTTCCCCTCCGGACAGGGACCGGAGCAGCATCCAGGGCCTGCATTTGCAAAAAGCATGGGGGCTGCCTGACAGCAAAGCCGGAGCATTTTCATGGCAAGCTCCCGGATCTCCCACTGGGCACGGCGGCAGCAGCGCAGCCGGAAGAAATGATATAGACTCCGTGCATTCATGGTAACCATCATTTTGGTTTCACAGGCATTGGGCAGCACAAACCGGGCATCCTCAATGGCCTTTTTTTCGGCCTTGGAGCGAGCCGCCTTTTCTGTCATGCCAGCCCGGAGATTTTCCTGCAGATACCGCTGCTCCAGCTGATCTGCCAGCTGATTATAGGCTGCAAAGGCATGCGCCATGGATTCCTCAAATACCGCCTTTGCCTGTGGATCCTCCGCAATGGCCGGCGGTGTAATATATACAAAGCTGGACTTTTTCACATAGCGCTGACTCTGTACGGAAAAGGACGCAATCCGATGCCGGGTGATCTGGGCAAGAAGACTGCGGGAAACCCCTTCAATGGCAAAGGTGAAGGAAGCATGCTCAATGGGTGACTCGTGTCCGATATTGGTGAGCATTTCCATGAAATGGGCGGTTTTTTCTTCATCTAGCCCATCCATCAGGTCCATAGCACCGCTGTCCGAATAGCACAGCTTTGCCGCTGCTGCAATCATTTTTTCCGGTACCGGCGTATAGCCGAGTAATGTTACTTCCATGCATCTGCCGCCTCTCTGTTGAATTACATACACTAATATTATACCCGTTTTTGTTTCGAACGTCAATAACTCTTACAAAAAAAGAGCCGCATGCTTCCATGCGGCTCCGGATCATAAACGCATTTTGAAATCAGCATAGCCGAATTGCCGGATTGTTTCCACTGTATCGTCCTCGTGGGCAAGGAGAATTGCCGGCAGAGGCATACCGTTGAAGGTGTTGTTCTTCACCATGGAGTAGATGGCCATATCGCAGAACACCAGCCGGTCTCCGATCTGCAAAGGAGACGCAAAGGAATAGTCACCGATCACATCCCCGGCCAAACAGGTGGGCGCCCCCAGCCGATAGGTGTATGCCAGCTCACCCGGCTGTCCTGCTTCCAGGATCTCCGGCCGGTAGGGCATCTCCAGCACATCCGGCATATGACAGGCAGCGGAAGCATCCACAATGGCAATATCCAACCCGTTGTGCACAAAATCCAGCACCTGGGTCACCAGATAGCCTGCCTGCAGTGCCACAGCCTCCCCCGGCTCCAGGTAAACCTGTACATCATACTTCTCTGCAAAATTCCTGCACAGTCTAATCAGCCGCTCCACGTCATAGTCTTGCCGGGTAATATGATGGCCGCCGCCGAAATTCACCCATTTCATCCGGGAAAGATACCTGCCGAATTTCTCCTCCACCACCCGGAGAGTGCGCTCCAGGGTGTCGGAATTCTGCTCGCACATGGTATGAAAATGCAAGCCCTCCAGCCCCACCAGAGCATCCTCCTCCAGATTGGCAAGGGTAGTCCCCAGCCGGGAACCGGTAAAGCAGGGGTTATAGAGATCCGTTTCCGTTTCCGCATACTCCGGATTGATCCGCAGACCACAGCTGATTTTCCTGCCGCAAGCCTGCACCCGGTCACGATAACGCTTCCACTGGGCGCAGGAGTTGAACACGATATGATCGCTGATCTGCAGGATCTCATCAAACTCCTCCGGCTTGTATGCAGGGGAATAGATATGCACCTCTCCCCCCATTTCCTCCCGGGCAAGCCTTGCCTCATATAGTCCGCTGGCAGTGCTGCCTGCAAGATACTGCCGGATCATAGGGTACGTCCGGTACATGGAGAACGCCTTCTGGGCTAAGAGGATTTTTGCGCCGGAGCGTTCCTGCACAGTTTTCAGCAGTTCCAGATTCATCAGCAGCTTTGCCTCATCCACCACATAGCAGGGAGTGGGCACAGCGGCCGGGTCAAAATGCAGCGGTTCCAGTTCTTTCATGGCCGCCTCCGGTTACGGTACCAGCACCGGGTTGAAGTTCTCACGCCAGGGCAGACCCCATTTGTTGAGTGCCTCCATAAAGGGATCCGGATCAAATTCCTCAATGTTGTACACGCCGGGCTTGTTCCACTTCCCGGTAAGGATCATCATCGCGCCGATCATTGCCGGCACGCCGGTGGTGTAGGAAATGGCCTGGGAGCCTACCTCCCGGTAGCATTCCTGGTGATCGCACACATTGTACAGGTAATAGGTCTTCTCCTTGCCATCCTTAATGCCCTGGAAGATACAGCCGATATTGGTTTTGCCCACAGTCCGGGGACCCAGAGAAGCCGGATCCGGCAGCACGGCCTTCAAAAACTGCAGGGGCACAATCTTCTTGCCCTCAAAGTCGATGGGCTCGATGGAGGTCATGCCCACATTCTCCAGACACTTCAGGTGGGTAAGATAGCTCTGGCCAAAGGTCATGAAGAACCGGATGCGCTTGATGCCCTTGATGTTCAGCGCTAGGGACTCCAGCTCCTCATGATGCAGCAGGTACATATCCTTTCTGCCTACCTCGTCAAAGTCATACTCCCGCTTGATCTCCATGGGCTTGGTCTCCACCCACTTGCCGTTTTCAATATAGCTGCCGTTGGCGGAAACCTCCCGGATGTTGATTTCCGGATTGAAATTGGTGGCAAAGGGGTAACCGTGGTCACCGCCGTTGCAGTCCAGAATATCAATGTAGTGAATCTCGTCAAAATGGTGCTTCATAGCATAGGCGGAAAATACCCCGGTTACGCCCGGGTCAAAGCCGCTGCCCAGCAGTGCCGTGATGCCCGCCTGTTCAAAACGCTCCCGGTATGCCCACTGCCACTTGTACTCAAACTTGGCGGTATCCAGTGGCTCATAGTTTGCAGTATCCATATAGTTGACCTTTGTGGCAAGGCATGCATCCATGATCGTCAGATCCTGGTAGGGCAGCGCCACATTGATGACAATCTGGGGCTTATACTGCTGAATCAGGGCAATCAGCTGCTCCACATTGTCCGCATCCACCTGAGCGGTGGTAATCTTGGTTTTGGTCTTGTCCTGCAGCTGCTCTGCGTAAGCATCGCACTTGGACTTGGTACGGCTTGCGATACAGATTTCCTCAAAGACCTCGCTGTTCTGACAGCACTTGTGAATGACAACCCCTGCGACGCCGCCGGCGCCGATAATCAAAGCTCTTCCCATCGTTACGTTCCTTTCTTTTCTGGTTTATGATAAACGATACAGCATAATCTCCCGCAGCAGCTTGCAGGCCAGGGCAGTGGATGCACCGCTCTGGTCATAGTGCGGGGAAAGCTCATTGATATCCATGGCAACCGGCTTTAAGCGCATTACCTGGCGGATAGCCTCCAGCAGCTCTGTAAATCGGACACCGCCAGCCTCCGGCGTTCCCGTTCCGCAGAATTCGGAAGGATCCAGCACATCCAGATCCAGCGTAAAGTATACCGGCGCCCCCTGGAGCCGCTCCACGGTTTCCTCCAGTCCCTGGAAGTTGAAGCGGTGCATATGGGTATGCGTCTTGGCAAAGGCAAATTCCGGGCCATCTCCGCTGCGGATGCCGAACTGGTGAATGTGCCCGTCCCCCACCAGCTCATGGCAGCGGCGCAGCACACAAGCATGGGAAAGCTGCACCCCAAGGTAATCCATCCGAAGATCCGCATGGGCATCAAAGTGGATAATGTGCAGATCGGAATATTTCCGCACCGCAGCACGCACTGCCCCCAGCGTGACCAGATGCTCCCCCCCGATCATGCAGGGAATCTTCCCGTCAGTGAGCACGGCGTCTGCAAAGCGTTCGATCTGTTCCAGGGCATGTTCCGGAGCCCCGAAGGGCAGCTCAAGATCTCCTCCGTCAAACACGGCGATCTGTGAAAGATCCCGATCCTGGTAGGGGGAATAGGTTTCAATGCCGAAGCTCTCATTCCGCATAGCAGCAGATGCAAACCGGGTACCCGGCCGGAAAGAAGTGGTGGAATCAAAGGGCGCACCGAACAGCACCAGATCGCTGGACTGATAATCACTGTCACACCCCAGAAAGGTGTGTACATTCCGTTCCATCTCAAGCATGCTCCAGCACCTCCCGAACAGTATTGGGCAGGGCAAAGCAGCCCGTATGCAGCTGGGTATTATAATATTTCGTCTCAAGCCCAAGCTGCTCCCAGGCCTCCGGCTTGAAGTCATAAACCGGGTGAATATTCTTGGAAGCAAAGCCGAACAGCCAGTGTCCGGAGGGGTAGGTGGGGATATGGGCCTGGTATACCATCGCCACCGGGAAGACGGAACGCATCCGGCGGTGGGTCCTGCTCACCATGGAGGTGTAGCTGTCGTAGTAGGTGCTTTCATGCTGGTTGGTGAGAATGCCGTTTTCCCGAAGAGCCGTAAAGCAGTTGCCGTAAAACTCCTTGGTGAACAAGCCCTCACCGGGACCAAAGGGATCCGTGGAATCCACAATGATAAGATCGTAGGTATCCTCCACCCGGCGGACAAACTTGAGCCCGTCCTCGTAGTAGATGTGCACCCTGGGATCCTCCAGCCGGCATGCGGTCTGGGGCAGGTACTCCTTGCACACCTTCACCACCTGCTCGTCAATCTCCACCATGTCAATCTGGGTAATGCTGTCATAGCGGCAAAGCTCCCGCACGGTGCCTCCGTCTCCGGCGCCGATCACCAGCACCCGCTGAATGGAGGGGTTGCAGGCCATGGGCACATGCACCATCATTTCGTGATAGATATACTCATCCTTTTCCGTCAGCATAATATATCCGTCAAGCACCAGCACTCTGCCGAATTCATAGGAATCAAACACCTCAATCTGCTGGTAATAGCTCTTGCCGGAGTACAGCTGCTCCTTGATATGAATAGAAAACCGCACATCATCCGTGTGCTGCTCTGTAAACCAAAGTGCCATAGCCATTCCTCCTGTCACTTGACAACATTGATGCGGGATACGGTCATATCCTCCGTACCGGTCATAAAACAGCCCTTTTCCTTGGAATAGAGAATGTAACGGATAATATCATCCGTAATCTGCTCTCCCGGCGCCAGAATGGGGATACCCGGGGGATAGCACATGACAAACTCGCCGCAGATCCGTCCTTTGGATTCCTCCACCGGCAAAGATTCCTTTTCACTGTAAAAGGCCTGCTGTGGGGGCATCGCTACCTCCGGGTTGATATACTCGTGATCGAACATGCCGGCGCTGTCCTTGGCATAAATCCGCTTGATCTCCGACAGGGCGGCAATAAAGCGTTCAATTTCCAGTTCCCGGTCTCCTGCGGAAACAATGGCAAGGATATTGCCAATATCCCCGAATTCGATCTGTATGTCATACTCATCCCGCAGAAGATCATATACCTCCACTCCGGCAAGACCGATGGCACGGGTATGTACGCTAACCTTTGTGGAGTCGAAATCAAATACCGTATCTCCGTTGATGAGATCCCTGCCGAAGGCATAATACCCGCCGATCCGGTTAATCTCCCGCTGGGCATAGGTGGAGTATTCCAGGGTCTTGGCAAAGATCTCCTTGCCGTGCAGGCTCAGATTCTTCCGGGCAAGATCCAGGGAAACCATCAGCAGATAGGAGCCGCTGGTGGTCTGGGTCAGGTTGATGATCTGCCGCACATAGTCATGATTCACACCCCTGCCACACAGCAGAAAGGAGCTCTGGGTCAGGGAACCGCCGGTTTTGTGTACGCTGACTGCCGCCATATCCGCACCGGCAGCCATAGCGTTGAGGGGCAGATTCTCCCCGAAGTAAAAATGGGTGCCGTGGGCCTCGTCCACCAGCACCTTCATGCCGTTCTGGTGGGCCAGCTTCACAATCTCCCGCAGATTGGAGCAGATGCCGTAATAGGTGGGATTGTTGACCAGGATCGCCTTGGCGTCCGGATGCTTGGCAATGGCACGGCGCACATCCTCCAGTGCCATGCCCAGGGGAATTCCCAGCCGCTTGTCGATGCCCGGGTTGATATAAACCGGCACAGCGCCGCATACCACCAGTGCATTGATGGCACTGCGGTGCACGTTCCGGGGCATAATGATCTTCTCCCCCGCCTTGCACACGGACATGACCATAGCCTGGACGGAGGCGGTAGTGCCGTTGACGATGAAGAAGGCATGCTCTGCACCGAAGGCCTCCGCTGCCAGCTGTTCAGCGTCCTTTATCACAGAAACAGGGTGACAGAGATTGTCCAGCGGCTTCATGGAATTCACGTCCACCGCCATACAGTCTGCACCCAAAAAATCACGCAGCTCCTTGTTGCCCCGTCCGCCCTTGTGACCGGGCACATCCAGCCGCACCACATTATTCTGCTTATGCCTGCGCAGCGCCTCATAAATCGGGGCATTCGCCTGCGTATATGCCATCGCCTTCCCCTTTCCCGGCGGCATCAATAAATATTCATACCGCTGAAAATTTCGATCATTTCCCTGCGAAGCCGGTCGGAAATATCCAGCCTCTGCTGGGGTGTCAGTTCGTATACATCCTTATTGAACAGATAATTCTGCAGCACAATGTCCTTTACCAGCATTTTAGTGTGGAAGATATTGGACTGGTACACGTTCACATCCACCGCATCATAATGCTGCAAGGTGGCTGCATCAATATAATCCTGAATGGAGGTAATATTATGGTCAATGAAAAACTTCTTCCCGCTTACATCCCGGGTAAAGCCCCGGACCCGGTAGTCAATGGTGATAATGTCCGAGTCAAAGCTGCCGATCAGATAATTGAGGGCATTCAGCGGAGAAATAGTTCCGCAGGTGGACACGTCAATATCCACCCGGAATGTAGATATAGCATTGTCCGGGTGATACTCCGGAAAGGTATGCACCGTCACATGGCTTTTGTCCAGGTGGGCATGCACCGTCCGACCCTGCCAGTGTCCCTGATTGCAGGATTCGTCAATCATATCAGGATTCAGTTCCTTTTCGGCGATCAGTACATTAACCGATGCGCCCTGGGGCTCATAGTCCTGCTTGGAAATATTCAGCACCCTGGCGCCGATCATTTCCGTCACATCACAGAGAATATTGGTCAGACGCTCAGAGTTATACTGTTCATCAATATATGCAATATAGTCCTGCTGCTCCCGGGGGCTTTTGGCATAGCACACATCATAGATATTGAAGCTCAGGGTTTTTGTCAGGTTATTGAAGCCATACAGGGATATTTTATTCTCCACGGCAGACACAGCCTTTCTTGCATTCTAAGAAGCAGCACTTTCTGGATGATTAGGGGGATTGCACAGCGCTGTCAGCGTTTATTATACCATACGGTGAAAATAATTTGTGAAATTTCTATGAATAACCCGGTATTTTCACAGATTTTCTGCGATGTGCGGCTTTATTCTGCCAACAGTGCCAATACCACATCCGCAACCTGCTTGGCTGCAACCTGTTCAAACTCTTCAAAGGTCATGGCGCCGGCGTCATCCGCATTGTCGGAAATGCAGCGGATGCTCAGAAAGGGCACCTGGTTCCGGTATGCACACTGACCGATAGCAGCGCTTTCCATATCCACTGCCAGAGGAGCCAGCCGGCTGCAGATCTCTGCCTTTACGGCATCGCTGGAGATAAACGCCTCCCCGGAAACAATCCTGCCGTGATGATGGGGAATGCCAAGGCGTTCACAGATCTGCGCTGTTTTCTCCTGCAGTCCCTGATCGCAGGGATACACCGCACAATGGGGCGGATATTTCACCAGAAAATCCGGATTTACGTCATGGGATAATACCTCATTGGCAATGACAATATCACACACATGCACGCCGCTGTCCATTCCCCCGGCAATACCTGCGTTCAGGATCAGCTCCGCGCCCATCCGGTCGATGAGCACCTGAGCGCACAGGGCTGCGTTGACCTTGGCCACGCCGCAGCACACGTTGACAATTCGCTTTCCCTCCATTTCACTGATATAGAAATCATACCCCGCATGGGTTTCCTGCTTCATGGAGGGCAGCGCTGCCCGCAGATCCGCAAGCTCTGAGGGCATTGCGCCGATAATTCCGATTGTTTTCATAGACTGTCTCCTTTATCAAATCTCAAATAGATGCACTGCCGAAATAGCTGTCCAGCATCTGCTGCTTAAGCTGCCACAGGGGCTCGGACAGATCCACATAGTAAGCGTGGGGATTTTCAAAACGCTTGACCTCGTCCCAGATGGTGGCCAGCTGTTCCTGACTATAGCTGCGGATCTCCTCCAGGGTGGGCAGCTGATAGACGCATTTGCCCTGACTGAACAATTGTACCTGGAGCTTCTTTGCTGTAAAATTCGTCAGCTTCTTGCGCTTGTAGGTATGCTCCGGTGAGAAAATCACATAGGGCTTGCTGTCATCGATTACCTCGTCCTCCAGGGTCAGCACATCTGCGATGGCCATACCCGTCTGATTGTCAAACAGTCGCCAGACCGTCTTGAAGCCCGGATTTGTCACCTTTTCCACATTTTCCGACAGCTTGATTTTGGGAATCAGCTGACCGTCCTGCTCAGTGGCAACCAGCTTATAGACGCCGCCGAATACCGGCTCAGAACGGGAGGTAATCAGCCGCTCCCCCACCCCGAAGCTATCTATTTTTGCGCCCTGCACCAGCAGATCCCGGATCAGATATTCATCCAGTGCGTTGGAGGCAACGATGCCGCAATCCGGAAAGCCTGCCTCGTCCAGCATCACCCGGGCTTTCTTGGACAGATAAGCAATATCGCCGCTGTCAATGCGGATACCCTTGGGACGGTGTCCTGCAGCGGCGAGCTCCCGGAACACAGTAATGGCATTGGGCACCCCGGAGTGCAGCACATTGTAGGTATCCACCAGCAGGGTACACTGATCCGGATAGATGCTCGCATAGGCACGGAACGCATCCAGCTCCGTGGGAAACAGCTGCACCCAGCTGTGGGCCATGGTGCCAAGGGCGGGCACGCCGTAATCCCGGTCAGCAGAGGCGCAGGCCGTTCCGCAGCAGCCCCCGATGTATGCGGCACGGGCACCCAGCATGGCGCCGTCATAGCCCTGTGCCCGGCGGGAGCCGAATTCCATCACCGGTCTGCCCTCGGCAGCACGGACAATCCGGGCGGCCTTTGTGGCAATTAGGCTCTGGTGGTTGATGGAGATGAGCAGCATGGTTTCCAGAAGCTGCGCCTGCATGGCAGGACCCCGCACGGTAATCAGCGGTTCATGGGCAAATACCGGGGTACCCTCCGGAATCCCCCACACATCGCAGGTGAAGGTAAAGTGCTCCAGATATTGCAGGAAAGGCTCGGAAAACAGCCTACGCCCCCGCAGATAGGCAAGATCCTCCGCTGAGAAGTGCAGATTTTGCAGATACTCTACTGCCTGTTCAACACCCGCCATGATGGCATAGCCTGCCTGATCCGGCACCCGGCGGAAAAACAGGTCGAAGTAAACGATCTGGTCCCCCAAGCCGGATTCCAAAAACCCGTTTGCCATGGTAAGCTCATAGAAATCCATAAGCATCGTCAGATTGCGCTGATCCATAATCCACCCTATCCTTTCTCACTGACAAGATGTGTATACCCTGTTAGTATCTGTGCCCTGCTGCAAAACATGCAAAAAGGCGGCAAAGAAAGTCCTTGCCGCCGGATGCAGATCCCTCAGGGCAAACTGCACAATGTCTGTGCGGTATTACCCTGCATCAGATCTTTACGATTTCACCCTCAAGTGTGCGGGGTGCGGAAACCGCATTGGACTCGTCTGTGTCAATGTGCATAGCCCGTGCAAACTTTTCGGACACACGAACCACAACGTCCCCGAGGATTGCCTTTCTGCCCTCGGTATTCAGCTTTACCCAGACAATATCCTTGTCCTGTACGCCAAGCTCCTCAGCGTCAGCAGGAGTCAGGTGAATGTGACGCTTGGCAACGATGACACCCTCATTGATTTCAACCTCGCCCTTAGGACCGATGATTTTGCATGCGCCGGAACCTGCAATGTCGCCGGATTCCCGGATGGGTGCCTCCACACCGATGGAACGAGCATCCGTTGCGGACAGCTCAACCTGGGTAGCAGGGCGAACCGGCCCCAGAATGGACACTCCTGCAAGCTCCCGCTTGGGGCCAACGATGGTTACACGCTCTTCGCAGGCAAACTGACCCGGCTGGGACAGATCCTTTTTATGTGTCAGGGTTGCACCCTTGCCGAACAGAGCCTCCAGATGCTCCTGGGTCAGATGTACGTGTCTTGCGGATGTTTCTACGATAAATTTCTTAGACATAACGCTTCCTCCAAACATGTTGTTACTTTTATTCTACTACTTTTTTCGCCAAAGGTCAAGGGGAATCCTGCATAATCTTGCACAAACCCCGGGGATCCGGTTCCGCTTGCAAGGCTGCGGCAGAATCCGCCTTGCATACTCTTCCGGTGTGTGGTATAATGATGGCATCCGATGCAAAGGAGGGAGCATATGGACGTTGAGCTGTTTATTCTCGACTGGATTCAGGCGCATTTGCGTCATCCCCTGCTGGATCCGGTCATGGTGTTTATTACCACCCTTGGAAATGCAGGCATTCTGTGGATTGCGCTGACGATTCTGCTTGCGCTGAAAAAATCCACACGCAAAACCGCAGCTGCTCTGGCCATTGCCCTGATGCTGTGCCTGGTGTCCGGCAATCTGCTGCTAAAGCCCTTGGTAGGCAGGATACGCCCCTTTCATGCACAGGAGCTTGTTACACTGCTGATTGAAGCGCCTACGGACTACTCCTTTCCCTCCGGCCACACCATGTCCTCCTTTGCTGCCGCAACGGTACTGCTGCGTTCAGACAAACGCATGGGCATTCCCGCCATGATCCTGGCGGCGCTGATTGGATTCTCCCGGTTATACCTATATGTTCACTATCCCACGGATGTACTGGCAGGACTGCTGATGGGATGCCTGCTGGGCTGGCTGGCGGTCAGTATCATACGGCGGCGGACCGGACCCCGTCCCGACAAAAAGCAACCGGAAACCGATCAGGAGAATCGGCTTGACAAATAAATGCATCATCCTGGCATGCAGAAACGCGCACCGGTCAGACCGATGCGCGTTCTTTTAATTTTCATATGGCATAACGATGGCGGCGATAATGTAGAGAATCAGGCCGCTGCCCACAAACAGCACCAGCGCCGCTGTAATCAGCCGCACGATGGTAGGGTCACAGTTCAGGTAATTGGCAATGCCGCCGCATACCCCAGCGATCATCTTATCCGTTCTGGATTTGCATAAACGTTTCTGCATAACTCCTCACTTCCCCAAAAAATGATTCATAATGGTATAACCGGTGTCAATGTACAGGCCGGTGGCTTTTGCGGTACGCTCACAGTAATCCTCCACACCCTGGCGAGGCTGCTCGCTGTCGTAGATCATAAAGGGAACTGGGTCATTGGTGTGGGTGCGGATGGAAAGGGGCGTTGCATGATCCGGGGTAATCAGCACCCGGAAGGGTCCCATTTCCTTCAGAGCCGCCGTCACCGGTCCCACAATCTTCTCATCAATCAGCTCAATGGCACGGACCTTGTTCTGCATCTCGCCCCGGTGTCCGCACTCGTCCGGCGCTTCCACATGAATATAGACGAAATTCCGTCCCCGACGGAAGGCATCAATGGCTGCATTGGCCTTGCCGTCAAAGTCCGTATCAATATATCCAGTTACCCCGGGCAGCTGGAGCACCTCCATGCCGGAAAACTTCCCGATGCCCTTCAACAGATCCACAGCGGAAATCATGGTAGCATCCAGCCCGTACTTTTCCTTGAAGTCGGGCAGCTCCGCACGGACGCCCTCACCCCAGAGCCAGATGCTGTTTGCAGGCCGCAAACCCCGTGCCACCCGTGCCTGGTTTACAGGATGATCCTTCAGCAGCTCGTAGGATTTGCGCATCAGGGCATAGAGCTTCTGTGCGTTGGGATGCGTGGGAACATAGTCGTGAATGGGCTTGCCGGTAATATCATGGGGCGGTGTCAGGGTACCGATGTCCAGGGTGCCATGATCCCAGATCAGGCAATGCCGGTAGCTGACGCCGCTGTAGAAATGGAATTCCTCGTCATTAAGCTGCTCACCCAGATATGCCACCAGCTGTTCGGCTTCGGCAGTGGAAATATCATCTGCACAGTAATCCAGAATGGTCTTAGCCGCATACTCCGGCTCATCGCTGAGGGTGACCAGATTGCAGCGCAGGGAAATATCCGTGGACTTCATATCAATGCCGATGCTGCCAGCCTCCAGCGGGGAACGGCCCGTGTAATACTGAAAGGGGTCATAGCCCAGCACCGACAGATTGGCCACATCGCTGCCGGGCTTCATGCCGTCTGCCACGGTCTTGATCATGCCAACCTCAGCGGTTTTCGCCATGCCCTTGAGATGGGGCGCATTGGCAGCCTCCAGGGGCGTTTTGTTCCCCAGCTCCGGCACAGGGTAATCCGCCATACCGTCAAATAATACAACCAGATAATTCATATTCATCCAACCTTCCGATATTGCAGAAAAAGACATAGGATGCCTATGTCTTTTTTGCGTTCTGATTACTGGGCAGCATTCTTCTTTGCTTCAATATCCGCCAGCGCATCCTTGCGGGAAAGATTGATTCTGCCCTGCTTGTCGATTTCCACAACCTTGACTACAATCTCGTCCCCAATGGAAACCACATCTTCTACCTTTTCAACCCGGTTCTTATCCAGCTTGGAAATGTGAACCAGGCCGTCCTTGCCGGGTGCGATCTCAACGAATGCACCAAAGGACATCAGACGGACAACCTTGCCCTTATAAATTGCACCGATCTCCGGATCGTGGGCAATCGTCTCCACGATCTGCAGTGCCTTCTTGGTCTTTTCCATATCCACGCCGCTGATGAATACGCTGCCGTCCTCGTTTACATCGATCTTGACCTCGCACTCTGCGGAAATCTTCTGGATAACCTTTCCTCCCTGACCGATTACCTCACGGATCTTGTCAACCGGAATCTTGGTCTGCATCATCTTGGGCGCAAACTCGTTGACAGAGCTGCGGTAGTGGGGAATGGCCTTCAGCATAATCTCATCCAGAATATAGATGCGGGCCTTTCTGGTCTTTTCCAGTGCTTCCTCAATGATAGCCGGGGTCAGACCGTCCACCTTGATATCCACCTGGATGGCAGTGATGCCCTTGTGGGTACCACCCACCTTGAAGTCCATATCTCCGAAGAAATCCTCCAGACCCTGGATATCCACCATGGTCATGAACTCATCACTGTCCGGCTTGGTAATCAGGCCGCAGGAAATGCCGGCAACCGGAGCCTTGATGGGCACGCCTGCGTCCATCAGGGCCAGTGTGGAGCCGCAGATGGAGCCCTGGGAGGTGGATCCGTTGGAGGACAGCACCTCAGAAACCAGACGCAGAGCATAGGGGAACTCCTCCACCGGGGGAATAACCGGCTCCAGCGCACGCTCTGCCAGGGCACCGTGACCGATCTCACGTCTGCCCGGCCCACGGCTGGGCTTGGTCTCGCCTACGGAATAGGAGGGGAAATTATAGTGGTGCATATAACGCTTGGAAACATCCTCGTCAATGCCGTCGATACGCTGTGCATCAGAAACCGGTCCCAGAGTAGCAACAGTCAGTACCTGGGTCTGACCTCTGGTAAACAGACCGGAGCCGTGTACCCGGGGCAGAACGCCTACCTCCGCTGCCAGGGGACGGATCTCGTCAATGCCGCGGCCGTCCACACGCTTGCCCTCATAGAGCCAGTTGCGGACAATCTTCTTCTGCAGCTTGTAGATGCACTCGTCAATCATCGCTGCCTGGTCCGGATAATCCGGATCAAACTTCTCGTGAATATCGTTCTTGATGGGGTTGAGCCGCTCCTCACGGATGTTCTTGTCGTTGGTATCCAACGCAAACTTCACCCGGTCGGACGCAAAGGCGTCAATGGCATCAAAGAGATCGTGATCCACTTCCATGGATTCAAAGGCAAACTTAGGCTTGCCGATCTGCTTCTGGATGTCCTTGATGAACGCAACCATCTTCTCGTTTTCAGCCTGGCCGGCCAGAATCGCCTTCATCATGGTAGCTTCGTCCACTTCGTTGGCGCCTGCTTCGATCATGACAATCTTCTTGTCCGTGCCGGCAACGGTCAGGTTCAGGTCGTTCTTCCCTCTCTGCTCCAGCGTGGGGTTCAGCACGATCTCCCCGTCCACCAGGCCGACACTGACGCCGGCAATGGGGCCGTTCCAGGGAATGTCAGAAATGGAAATGGCAATGGAGGTGGCGATCATGCCCATAATCTCCGGAGAATGATCCGGATCCACAGCCAGAACTGTCATCACCACGGAGACGTCGTTGCGCATATCCTTGGGGAACAGGGGGCGGATAGGCCGGTCCACCATACGGGAGGTGAGGATAGCCTTTTCACTGGGCTTGCCCTCCCGCTTCATAAAGCTGCCGGGGATCTTGCCTACCGCATACAGCCGCTCTTCATAATCCACGGAAAGGGGGAAAAAGTCGATACCCTCCCTGGGCTTTGCGCTTGCTGTAACATTCGCCATCACAACGCTGCCGCCGTAGCGAACCCAGCAGGAGCCATTCGCCAGCTCACAGGTCTTTCCGGTTTCCACGGTCAGTTCCCGGCCCGCAAACATGGTCTTGAACACTTTATAATTTTCGAACATAACTGCCTCCTTTATCTTAGCGGCAGCCTTAGCATTAAACCCTGTCTTCGTACCGAAAACACGGTTTCATGCTAAATGAACCGCCACTAAACACTTACTTTTACGAGGAAAAGGCAGAAAGATCCCTCCCTCTGCCTTTTGCGATCGTCTTACTTACGGATGCCGAGCTTTTCGATGATTGCACGATAACGCTCAATATCCTTCTTCTTCAGGTAGTTGAGCAGGTTCCGTCTGTGACCAACCATCTTGTGCAGACCTCTGCGGGAGTGGTGGTCCTTCTGGTGCACCTTCAGGTGTGCGGTCAGATCCTGAATTCTCTTGGTGAGAATGGCAATCTGAACCTCAGGGGAACCGGTATCTCCTTCGTGAAGCTTGTTTGCTTCGATGACTGCAGTCTTTTCTTCCTTCAGCAGCATTTCTTTCACCTCTTCATTATTTTTCGCCAGGAACATAGGTTGGGGAAAAGGTGACTCCCGTTCGGGCATACTCCCCAATCCAAGTACATGGCACTAGGTTATTATAACACAATTCTGCCAGCTTGTAAAGCCCTTTCCTCGGAAAAATTGAAAAAAACCGGATATTAAGTGATGGTTTTTCCCCGCTTGGGCTTTTTCTTGGGCTCAACCGGCTTTTCCTTGCCGCCCTGGTCAACAAAAATGCTCTCCTCCGGGTCGCTGGGGGAAGTATAGCGCAGCTCCGGATTTTCTTCGCCCCGCTGTTCGTAATAGGGGTTAATGACAAGTTTCTGGATCACCGGATAGCAGTTGAAGCAGACCATCAGCCAGATAAAGCTCATGGGCATGAAGGGCAGCAGAAACAGACAGTAAAAGTTCACATAGCAAAGGAATGCGAACACGATAACCACCAGTGCAGACAGCAGCAGCGTGATGATGTTTTTCTTCAGCGCAATACAGGTCAGTGCGAAGCTGTTCTTGATGATGGCACGCAGAGGAAGATCCGTGGATACGATCATCAGAAAGGCGTAAAAATTCATAATCAGAACGGTAATGGCCACGGTAAACATCAGCACAAAGGGCACATAAATGAAATTGTTCTGCAGGGTGGAAATCAGCTGGGGATAAACATACACCCCACATGCCACACAAACCAGCAGCACCGAGTCAAAAACGCCCACAATGGCGGACTGCTTGAAATTCCGCTTCAGAGCGGTTATATAGTCGTGCCATACATAGGCATGCCGCTCCTGAGAAAAATTCCGCAGCACCTTGGTCATACCCGCCATGGACGGCCCGATCAGGAATGCCTGTACCAGCAGACAGAACCCCGCCATCAGATAGCTGAGCTTTTCACTTTTCATGGTAAACAGGGAAATGATGCCGATGATGCCGGGGGTCATGAACAGTGCATGCACAAGATTCACGCCCACCAGCTTGCCCAGCTTCCGCCAGACAATCTCCCAGAAGCGGAAAAACGGCTTCTTTTTCGGCCCATCCTTTGCGATTCCGGCTCCGGCACTTTCATATGAATTCTGAAAGAGTCCCAAATCATACACCTCCGAATAATCGGGAGCCCGGACCCGCCGGATGCCGGAACCCCCTGTTATGCCATCCCGCCGGAATGCCCCATCAGACGGCCGGACAGGCAATAGGTCAGTGCGCTGTCCCCTGCCGCAGCCAGAAGCAGCAGCAGCGTCAGCACAAAAAATCGAATCCAGTAATAGCGGAGGGGCTCTCCCTCCTCCCCGGAATGATGGCAGACAAATGCCGCAAACCGGGATGAAAGACGCCAGGTCTCCCGCGCTGCCAGCAGCAGCAGGAAGCTGGTGACTCCGCTGTGGGGCAGCTGTAGAAAAAGCACCACAGGCAGCCCCTGTAAGCCCCAGGTCAGGTAGGAACGGGACACGGCAATCCCCAGCCCGATTCCCCGGTAAAGCAGTACCAGTATCGCCCCGGCCTGTCCGAAGGCGGACAGACCCAGCAGCATACAGCACAGCAGCAACCCGAAGGTCGGCAGAAATGAACGGAAAAATAGCCCGGGCAGCATATAACGTACACCCTGCTCAGATAAGCCCTGATCCAGCCAGAGGGAAGCCGCCCTGTCCGGAAATACGGCCGTCAGCACAATTCCCGTCAAAAAGCCGGCCAGCAGCACATACAGAAAAAGCTGCAGCTGGCGTCGGCGCTGCTGGGTTGCGGTACAGCATGCTCCTATGTTCTGATACATACACATCCTCCTCGGTACAAGCCTTTTGTAGAGAATATGCATGTCCCCCGTCAGATATTACTTGGACAGCTCATAGGCACGCTTGGTGCACCGTGCGCAGGCATCCTGCGCCACCTCTGTCAGCTTCCCCTCATACAAGGCATCCAGCCCCGCCAGAGTAGTGCCCCCGGGAGAAGAAACCATTCTGATAAGCTCATCGATGGAATAGCCGGAGTCGGTAATCATCTTTGCTGAACCGATCAGGCTCTGACTGAACAGCACCGCTGCGGTCTGCGGATCAATGCCAACGGATGCGGCATAGTCCATAAACCCCTTGGCATAAAGATAAATAAACGCAGGACTGCTGCCGTTGATGGCGATGATCTCCTTCATCTTGTCAGCGGGCACCACCGCTGCCTTGCCGCAGGCGGCGAACACAGACAGTACAAAGGAAAACTCCTCGTCGGTGGTGGGTGCAACCTGTGCCAGGGCAGAAGCGCCCTCCCCCAGCAGCAGGGGCGTATTGGGCATTACCAGAATCACCTTGGCGTCAGCCCGGATCCTGGACTGGATGTACTGACCGGTGATGCCGGCTGCAATGGAAACCAGCACAGTATCCCCAGTCACATGGCTGGCAATGCTGTCCAGTACGTCTTCCATCACCTGGGGCTTTACCGCCAGGAATACATACTTGCAGGCATCCGTCACAGCGGCTGCATCCGCACAGGGCTGTACCCCCAGTTCCTCCAGGGCGGTCAGCTTGGCTTGATCCGGATCTGCAGCATAAAGCTGTACGGTATCGAATTTAGCCCGGATGGCTTTCATAATAGCGGTACCCATATTGCCCGCACCGATAAATCCGATTCTGGTTACTGTGTTACACATACTTGTTCCTCCCGGAATAAAAAAGCCGTTCAATGTTGCACAAAGCGGCTTGAACGGCTTTTTTGCATATTCAGACGGCGCCGTTATCAACAGCACACCGCCTTGTCAAATCAGATACTGATGGTATTGGCAATCTGGTACAGCTTCTCGTCAAAGGGCTTCTTCATAGACAGTGCTTCCTGAATATCGAAGTCTACGATCTTGCCATTCTGCATGCCGACCACACGGTTTCCGATGTCATTTTCCAGCAGTTCTACTGCATAGTAGCCCATCTCACTGGCAACCACACGATCACGCAGTGTGGGAGAACCGCCACGCTGAACATGACCCAGAATAGTGGCTCTTGCCTCAATGCCGGTCTTGGCCTCCAGTGTCTTGGCAATCAGCTCAGAGTTGCCAATGCCCTCTGCCACAATGACGATAAAGTTCTGCTTGCCGGTCTTCTTGGTTTCCAGCATCTTCTTTGCAACCTGATCCAGATCGTAGGGAAGCTCCGGAACAAGAACAAAGGTTGCGCCGCATGCAATACCGGTATTCAGCGCAATATGCCCTGCATTTCTGCCCATAACCTCTACCACGCTGCAGCGGTCGTGGGAATGACAGGTATCCCGCAGCTTGTCCACCAGTTCCACAACCGTATTCATAGCGGTATCGTAGCCGATGGTATATTCTGTGCAGGCAATATCGTTGTCGATGGTGCCCGGCAGACCCACGCAGAGAATGCCCCGTGCAGAAAGGTCAGCTGCACCACGGAAAGAACCGTCGCCGCCGATGACTACGATGCCCTCCAGACCCAGCTCCTCACAGGTTTTCTTTGCCTTCTGCAGTCCCTCTTCCGTGCGGAATTCGGGGCAGCGGGCAGTATAAAGCAGGGTACCGCCGCGCTGGATAATGGACGAAACACTACGGGTATTCATTTCATAAACATCACCGTTGATCAGTCCGTTATAGCCTCTGTTGATGCCAAATACCTGCATATTCTTGGAAATTGCAGTACGAACCACCGCACGGATGGCTGCATTCATACCCGGAGCATCTCCGCCGCTTGTCAATACGCCGATTTTTTTCATGATACCTACACTCCTATCCTAAACTATACAATTTATATTGTACTACTTTTCTGCATTTTGTCAAGGGGCTTTCCCCGCATTTTTTGTATTCGCCGACAATTTTCCGTTCACCCGGGGCACCATTCCCACGCTGCTCTCCGAGACAATCCTGCAAAGCGCATCCCGAAAGGCCGCTGTAAGCTCCACCCCGGGAATTCGCCGGGAGGACACATACCGCCGCTGATCCGTCAGATAAAAGCAGACCGGAATTTGCCCGGGATTGCATCGGCATAGCTCTGTCACCGCCTGCTGCACAGCATTTTCGTCCGATCGCAGCTTAATGCAAAGCTGTCTGACTGCCAGCAGCTGCTGAATCTGCTCACCGGGCTGGATCTCGTTGCAGAGAATACTGTTTTGACCATCCTTTGCGGAAATTCTGCCGTGAATCAGCAGCACCTGCTCCGGCTCCAGCATACCGCTCCGCTGGGCAAACAAGGAAGGAAACACAACCGCTTCCCCTGTGCCGGACAGATCCTCCAGAGTAAGAAAGCACATTTTTTCCCCATTCCGTGCCACATGGGGCTTTTGGGACTGGAGCATGCAGAGCACGCTGACCCCGTCTCCGTCCTTTGCAGTTTCCAGCTCTTTCAGCTCCGGCAGGCGAAGAAGCCGCCTGCACCACTGCAGATGTCCAAGCGGATGTCCGGACAGATACATGCCCGTCAGCTCCTTTTCCATCCGCAGCAGCTGATTGGGTGGGAATTCCTCCATCCTGGGAATGGGGACACTCTCCTGGATGACTTCACCCTGTCCGAACAGATCCATCTGTCCCTGGATCAGCGCCCGGCTGCTGCCTGCCTGGGCATCCATAATCTGTTCAAAACACATCAGCATTTCACGCCGGTTGTGCCCCAGGCCATCCAGCGCACCGCACCGGATCAGATTCTCCACTGTCCGCTTGCCCACATCCCGCCGGACCATCCGGTCACAGAAATCCGGAAAGCTGCGATACACCCCGTTTTCCTGCCGTTCCCGGATTACCTGGCCAATCACGCCCTTGCCCAGTCCTTTGACTGCCAGCAGGCCGAAGTGAATCCCCTTCCCTCCTACGGTAAAGCCCATATCGCTGACATTCACATCCGGTCTGCACACTGCTACGCCCTTTTCCTCGCACAGGGAAATATACTCCATGAGCTTGGAGGTATTGCTCAGCACACTGGTCATCAGCGCAGCCATATACTGAGGAAAGTAATGACATTTCAAATAGGCGGTCTGATAGGCAAGATAGGCATAGGCTGCCGCATGGGATTTGTTGAAGGCATAGGACGCAAAGCTGGTCATCTGGTCAAAGATTTCATTGGCCGTATCCTCCGGAACCCCGTTGGCTACCGCTCCGGGGCAGCTCACTGAACCGTCCGGATTCCTGCTGCCCCACACAAAGGTCTGGCGCTCTGCTTCCATCACCGCATGCTTCTTCTTTGCCATCGCCCGACGCACCAGATCCGCTCTGCCGTAGGAATAGCCGGCAAGGCTGCGGCAAATTTCCATTACCTGCTCCTGATATACCATACACCCATAGGTGACCCGGAGAATGGGCTCCAGTAAGGGATGGGCATAGGTGATCTGCTCCGGCGCATGCCGGTTGCGGATATACCGGGGAATGGACTCCATGGGGCCGGGCCGGTACAGGGAAATCACGGCAATGAGATCCTCCAGGCAGGTGGGCTCCAGCCTGGTCAGCACCCGCTGCATGCCGGGGCTTTCAAACTGAAATACACCGCAGGTATCCCCCTTGGACATCATCCGGTATACCTCCGGGTCAGCCAGGGGAATCCGGTCAATGGAAAAGTCCGGCTGAAAGGCATGAATTGCCTGACAGGCGTCCCGGATCACCGTCAGATTCCGCAGTCCCAGAAAGTCCATTTTCAGCAGCCCCAGCTGCTCCAGGGTGGTCATGGGGTACTGGGTGACAATGGCATCCTCATTCTTTTGCAGGGGCACAAATTCGCTGACCGGCGCACTGGCAATCACCACCCCTGCCGCATGGGTGGTGGCGTGCCTGGGCATGCCCTCCAGCCGCTGTGCCATATCCAGCAGCCTATGCACCCGGGTATCCGTATCATACAGTTCGGCCAGCTCCTTGCTGGCTTGGAGTGCGCCGGCAATGGTCATATTGAGTTCCGGGGGAATCAGCTTGGCAACCCGGTCGCACAGACCATAGGGCAGCGCCATGGCTCTGCCCGTATCCCGCACCGCTGCCTTTGCTTTCATGGTATCAAAAGCGATGATCTGGGCAACCCGGTCACTGCCGTATTTTTCAATCACATAGTCAATGACACGCTGCCGTCCCTCGATGCAGAAGTCAATATCAAAATCCGGCATGCTGACCCGCTCCGGATTCAGAAACCGCTCAAACAGCAGATGATAGCGCATGGGGTCAATACCGGTGATACCGATACAGTAGGCGCAGATGCTGCCGGCGCCGGAGCCCCGCCCCGGTCCCACCGGTACGCCGATCTGACGGGCGTAGCGGATAAAATCCCATACAATCAGGAAATAATCCACATAGCCCATCTGTTCAATAATGCCCAGCTCGTACTGCATCCGTTCCCGGATTTCAGCAGAGGGATCCTCCCCGTACCGGCGATGCAGACCCTCCCTGCACAGCTGTCGGAAAAAGGCGGTGGTATCCGTTACCCCCTCCATCCGGAACCGAGGCAGCTTCAGCTGACCAAAGGTGAATTCCACATTGCACTGCTCCGCAATGACCGCCGTATTGGAGATGGCCTCCGGTACTGCTCGGAACAGCTCCGCCATTTCCTCTCCGGATTTGATATAGAATTCATCCGTTTCAAATCCCATGCCGTTGGGATCCTCCACGGTCTTGTTGGTCTGGATGCACAGCAGCACATGCTGCAGGGAAGCATCCTCCCTGGTGATATAATGGGCGTCGTTGGTAGCAGCCAGGGGAATGCCGGTTTCCCGGGACAGCCGATACAGCTGGGGCAGGATGGCTTTCTGCTCCCGCAGGCCATGATCCTGTACCTCGATATAATAGCTGTCCGCCCCGAAGATGCGCTGGTACCCCAGGGCAGTTTCCTTTGCCCCTGCATAATCTCCGTTCATCAGCCGTCTGGGGATTTCCCCTGCCAGGCATGCGGACAGACAGATCAGCCCCTCGTGATACTGCTCCAACAGATCCATATCCACCCGGGGCTTACTGTAAAATCCCTCAATATAGCCCAGGGATACCAGCTTGATGAGATTCTGATAGCCGGTCTGGTTCCGGCACAGGAGAACCAGGTGATAGGGGCTGGTATCCAGCCGATGTACCTTGTCATGCCGGCTCCGGGGGGCAACATAGACCTCGCAGCCAATGATGGGCTTGACGCCTGCCTCCTTTGCCGCCTGCCAGAACTCCACTGCCCCATACATGCAGCCGTGGTCGGTAATCGCAACAGCAGTCTGTCCCAGCTCCTTTACCCGCTGCACCAGCTGCCGGATCCGGCAAGCCCCGTCCAGCAGGCTGTATTCCGTATGCACATGCAGATGCACAAAATCCGGCATGGTTTTCCTCCCTTTATGATGATGTACGCAAGGAATCTGCCAGCTCCTGCAGACGTCTGAGCCGGTGGTTCACTCCCGAGCGGCCGATGGGAGGATCCAGCAGCTCCCCCAGTTCCTTCAGGCTCAGCTCCGGATTGTCCAGCCGCAGAAGCGCCATCTGCTGCAGATCCGGGGGCAGAGCATCCAGACCCATCCGCTCGTCAATCAGCAGAATGTCCCGGATCTGCCGCTCCGCAGCCAGCATTACCTTGTTGATATTGGCCATATCGCAGTTGCTGATGCGGTTGGCTTTGTTGCGCACGTTTTTTAATATTTCCACGTTGATAAAATCAATGGTTCCCTGCTGTGCCCCCATAAAGGTCAGCAGATCCTCGATCTGTTCGGAATTTTTAAGGTACACCACCGGTATGCCCTTCCGCAGCACCGTTTTGGCATTTACCCCGATAGCCAGCAGGATCTGGGACAGGGGCTCCTCCAGCTGCACACAGGGCAAAGCAAATTCCAGATGATACTCCTTGTTGGGATCCGTCATGCTGCCGCAGGACAGAAATGCGCCCGCTGTAAATGCACCCAGACTATTGGTCACCACATTGGTCATTTGAAGCGGACGCTCCGGCAGGGTAATATGGTACAGCTCCAGCACGGTGTGCACCTGCTCCGGATCCGACACGGACAGGGTATACAGCATCCCGTGCTCACTGGATTCCATCCGGGGCTGCACCCGGTCCCCGAATACCCGGCGGAACAGCCGGGGCATCAGCGTGGAAAAAGCGTCTGACTCGCTTTGCAGCACAATCTCATCCTGCCGCAGCTGCCTGGCAAACAGCAGCATGCCGTACAGGCAGGCATAGGCTTTGTCCCCGTCTGTAATGGTGGTGCAAAGCTCCCGCTTGACCTGGTTGGAAAATGAAATCATAGTTCACCGCCTTATGTCCGATCCTTCTGGATATCCCGGTGACTTTTATGCACACACAGTCCCTTCTGGGCCAGATAATCCCCGATCAGCTCCGCAAAGGTCACGGAACGGTGCTTTCCGCCGGTGCAGCCGAAGGCAATAATCAGCTGGCTTTTGCCCTCCCCCACATAAAGCGGAATCAAAAAATCCAGCAGATCCTTCAGCTTGTCCAGCAGCTGCCGGGACTGGGGAAAAGACATCACATACTCCCGCACACAGGCGTCACAGCCCGAATGGGGCCGGAGCTCCTGCACGTAATAGGGGTTGGGCAGGCAGCGCACATCGAATACCAGATCCGCTTCTGTGGTAGCACCGTACTTAAACCCGAAGGAGGTCAGCTGAATCATCATGGAGTCACTGGATTTTTCCAGGTACAGGGACTTAACCTGTTCCTTAAGCTGGGAGGTGGACAGGTAGGAGGTATCAATCAGATAGCTGGCAATCCCCCGCAAGGGATTCAGACGCACCCGCTCTGCCGCTATGGCATCGTGCAGGCTGCCCTGGTAGGCAGTATCCAGAGGATGCTTCCGGCGGGTTTCCTTGTAGCGCTTGAGGATCACCTCATCGCTGGCTTCCAGAAACAGCACCTTCACATCCAGCTTCTCGTCCCCCTTCATCTGCTCCAGCTGGGCACGCATTTCCTCAAAGGAATCACCGGACCGTATATCCATGGCAATGGCAACCCGCTCCAGCTTTCCGCCGGACTGTATGCACAGATCCACAAACTTATGCAAAAGCTGGGGCGGCATATTATCGATACAGTAGAAGCCGATGTCCTCCAGCACGTTCATGGCCAGGGACTTGCCTGATCCGGACATCCCCGTGACAACTGTAAACTGCATGCTGCTCCCCCTTTATTTCAGCACAACCGGCTCCAGCTCCAGCTGAAACCCGGTCTGCTCCCGGACGGTCTGCTGCACCCTGTCTGCAAGAGCCAGAATATCGGCACAGGTAGCGCCGCCCTTGTTGATGATAAATCCACTATGCTTGCGGCTGACCTCTGCTCCCCCAACGGACAGTCCCTTCAGGCCGCATACCTCAATCAGCCGGGAAGCATAATCCCCCTGGGGCCGCTTAAAGGTGCTGCCGGCGCTGGGATACTCCAGGGGCTGCTTTGCCTTCCGCTTTTCCAGAGTCTGTTCCATTTCTGTGCGGATCTGTTCCGGATCCCCGGGCTGCAGCTGAAAGGTCACACCGGTAATGATGCCGCCGTTGTGCATAAAACAGCTGTGCCGGTAGGAAAGCTCCATCTGTTCCGCATCCATCTGCAAAAGGTTTCCCTCCCGGTCCAGATACTCGGCGGATACCACCACATCGGACAGCTCTCCCCCATAGGCGCCGGCGTTCATATACAGTCCGCCTCCCACGGTACCGGGGATGCCATAGGCAAACTCCAGCCCGGTGAGTTCCGCCTCCAACGCAGCACTGCACACTGCTCTGAGGGATGCACCCGCCTGGCAGATCAGCCGGTTCTCCTGCCGGATGACCTGCCCGAAGGCTGAACCGAACAGCAGTACTACCCCGTCAAAGCCCTCGTCCGGCACGATCACGTTGCTGCCCCGTCCCAGAACGGCAAAGCGGATCCCCTCCCGGCGCAGAAACTGCACCAGCACCTGCACAGTCCTGCCGCTGTTCACATGCACCAGCACCCGGCAGGGGCCGCCTACCCGGAAGGTGGTGTAACCTGCCAAGGATACTTCTGTTTCCATGGTACAGCCCGACTGCCGGCACAGGGCTTCCAGTTGATTGATATATGTCATAGTTTCTCCTCGCTGTTATATGATTTCTCAGAACAGGATATTCCGCTTTTTCGCCACCCATTCCTTTACACGCTCTGCCTCTGCATTAAAAATCAGCTCCTCCGGGAAATCTAAACTTTCCAGCAGCTGCATGGACTGGGGTACCTGCCCGATAAGGGTGCAGTAATGGCAGTCCGTATTCACCACAATGGGCACCTCCAGCTCTTTGCAGAGCCGGAAAATCTCATAGGCATTCTGCCGGGAGCCGGGCTTGTAGAGAATGGAGCTTTCGTTCAGCTCCACCAGCTTGTTGTATTCCTTGAAGCATTTGAGCACAGGCGAATAGTCAAAGGGAAAGAAATCCGTGGTACAGTGTCCGATCACATCCACCGCCTCATTCTCCTTTGCAAGCCGCTGATATGCCCGGGTACATGCCTCCGCAGTCATGGAAGGCACCACCGGCTTATGCAAGGACGCAATGACCCACTCCATATTCCCCAGCTCTTTTTCGTCCAGATCCAGATTCCCATCCTCGTCCACGATATTCGCCTCCACCCCCCGGAGCATGGGTATGCCGCAGATCTCCCGGGGGAGAATCTTGTAATTGTGGAAATGCCATACATGGGGCGCATCCGGCTCCGCAGGTCCGTGATCCGTCAGGGCAAACAGCCGGATACCCGCTTCCTTTGCCGACTGTGCCAGTTCGTTGATGGTGGAATACGCATGGGTGGATGCGATGGAATGACAATGTAAATCTGCCTGAATGTGCATCAGTCTGCCTCCTGGTATTGCCTTAGAATTGCTCGTAATTCTTCACGGTTTCCTTGCTTTCCATATCCAGACCCAGCCGGTCCAGCAGCTCCTGGGCCGCATTGTAGCCCATCTTTTTCTGACGATTGTTCATCGCCGCTACCTCCATAATTACTGCAAGGTTTCTGCCGGGCTTCACCGGGATGGTCAGGGACGGAACCTTCACCCCGAGAATGGAGGTGTACTGGCTGTCCACGCCCATTCTGTCATAGATTTTCTCCGGATTCCAGAGTTCCATTTCTACGATCAGGTCGATTTTTTCGGTCATCTTGACGGCACCCATACCGAACAGCCGGCGGGCGTTGATGATGCCGATGCCGCGCAGCTCCAGGAAGTGCCGGATATTGTCCGGGGAGCTGCCCACCAGACTGATATTGGACACCTTGCGGATCTCCACTGCGTCATCCGCCACCAGACGATGTCCGCGCTTAACCAGCTCGATGGCGGTCTCGCTCTTGCCCACGCCGCTTTCCCCGGTGATGAACACACCCTCGCCGTAGATTTCAATCAGCACCCCGTGCCGGGTGATCCGGGGTGCCAGGTTCAGGTTCAGAAAGGCAATCAGTCCGGACATAAAATTGGAGGTACTCTCCTTGCTGCGCAGCAGGGGAACCTCATACTGCTTGGCAAACTCCAGCATTTCGGAAAAGTACGGCAGCTCCCGGGTAATAATCAGCGCCGGCAGCTTCTGGGCAAACAGCATCTCCAGCCGGTCACGCCGGGTCTTTTCATCAATGGTGGACAGATAGGCAAACTCCATTTTGCCGATAATCTGAATCCGCTCCGGATTAAAGTACTCATAAAACCCCATCAGCTGCAGGCCAGGACGGTTCACGTCATTTTCTTCGATCTGAATATCCTTGGGTTCCTTGTGAATATAGATTGTTTCCAGCTTGAATTCCTCAATGATCTTTTCAAGACTCACCTTAAACTTTTCTGTCATAATAACCCCCTTGTTTTTTTCAGGCAGCACTGCCGGGAAACAGGCGTGCCGCCCGTATCGTCTCCGCACGCCTGATACATGTTTATATTATACTACACTCCCCCGGATAATTCAAGACAGCACAGAAAAAAGCAGCGCCGCAATCCACAGCACTGCTTTTCAGAAGTCTTGATTTTAGCCGAATATGCTCAGCAAAACACCCGCCGCCACAGCGGAGCCGATAACGCCCGCCACATTCGGGCCCATGGCATGCATAAGCAGGAAGTTAGTCGGGTCTTCCCTTGCCCCCTCCTTCTGGGAGATGCGGGCTGCCATAGGAACAGCGGAAACGCCGGCAGAACCGATCAGCGGATTGATCTTACCGCCGGACAGCTTGTTCATGAGCTTTGCCAGGAGAACGCCGGAGGCAGTACCCAGGGCAAATGCAGCAACGCCCAGCAGCATAACCAGCAGGAATTCCAGGTTGATGACCTTGTCTGCCTTGGTGGTTGCGCCAACGGAGATACCCAGGAAAATGGTGATAATATTCATCAACGCATTCTGGGCGGTATCCACCAGCCGTGCACACACACCGCTCTCCTTGAGCAGGTTGCCCAGCATCAGCATGCCAACCAGCGGAGCAGCGGAGGGAATCAGAGAGCCGATAATCAGTGTAACGGCAATCGGGAAAATGATCTTTTCCGTTTTGGATACCTGACGCAGCTGTCCCATCTTGATGGAACGTTCCTGCTTGGTGGTCAACAGCCGCATGATGGGGGGCTGGATAATGGGAACCAGCGCCATGTAGGTGTATGCAGCCAGGGCAATGGTACCGGTGTCGATGGAACCGCCGCCGCTGAGCAGCTTACTGGAAACATAAATCGCAGTAGGGCCGTCCGCACCGCCGATGATGGCGATGGAGCTTGCCTCCTTGCCGGTAAAGAACAGGGCTGCAAAAATGAACGTAAAGAAGATACCGCCCTGTGCAGCCGCACCCAGCACAAAGCTCTTGGGGTTGGCGATCAGCGGGCCGAAGTCCGTCATACAACCGATACCCAGGAAAATCAGGGGCGGATATACCTGCAGCTTGACGCCCATGTAGAGAATATCCAGCAATCCGCCCTCCCGCATGACGTGTAGGTAATCTATGCCCACATGCTCGCCGGCTTCGTTCAGTCCCGTCCAGAATTCCGGATGATACATACCGGCGTTGGGAATGTTGGTCAGGAGCATACCGAAGGCAATCGGCAGAAGCAACAGGGGTTCAAAGCCCTTCTTAATTGCCAGATACATGAATACGAAGGAAATCAGGATCATTGCCAGGGACTTGAGGCCCTCCACCGAGGTCACAAAAGCATACATGCCGCTTTCAAACCAGAGATCCTTCAGCGTCTGCAAAAGTGTCTCAATAATTACCATTGTCTTTGTCCTCTCTGTTTAAAATGGTGTGGTATTATCCCGCAGACCTGCCATATACCATGCGGGTCTTGCCCCACGCACCGGAGCCTGCTTAGGCCGGATGGATTTGACTGCATATGTAGTCCCCTCCGCCTCGCCGATGGCGGAAATCGCCGCACAGATTGCTGCAACGATCTCCTGCTCCTGACCGGCATCTGCTGCCGGAGACTTGGGCTCCGGCTTCGGTGCAGGGGTCTTCTCCTGCTTCGGTGCCGAGGGTGCTGCCGGCTTGCTGCTGCCGGACTTCCGGTCAAAGATTTTACCCAGCAGTGTCAGGAACAGGATCAGGATAATCAGCCCCAGGAACACTACCGCAAGACCTGTGATTGTAGTGGCGACAATGTCCGTAAACGGAAGCTTTCCGTTGCCGTCCATCATGAAAAGCGGTGCTGAATTTGTCAGCATCATCCAAGTTTGCATATGTATACACTCCTATCATGAAAGAAATAGCACATAAAATAATTATACACGATTCCAGCCCCGAATGCAAGCATTTTTTTCTTCTTGGCGGCACAATTTTTGCGGTGCTTGACAATCCGCAAAAACATGCTATAATGAGTGGACAAGGAGTGGATGGATATGGAACCGGTCATGATAATTTTACTGATTATTGTCATCGTTCTGCTGCTGATACTGATATTTCGCCGCAGCGGAAACGTGATAGAGGCCATGGAGCAGCAGCTTGCGCAGAGCAAGGACGATCTGCTGGAACAGGAACGCCAGCTGCAGCATACACTCTCCGAAGGGATGCACCAGAACATCCGGGCCATGGGTGACGGGCTGCTGACCGCAGAAAAGCTGGGCAGAGAAGCCCAGGAGCAGCAGCTGAAGCTGATGGACCGGGGGCTGAACACCCGGCAGCAGGCACTGCGGGAGGAGCTGAATGCCCAGCTGTCCCAGCTGGAAAAGCGTCTCCAGACCTTTGAGCTTTCCAGCGAACAGAAGCTGGAGGGCATGCGCAGCTCCCTGTCCCGGCACATGACGGATATGCAGGAAAGCAACAGCCGCCAGCTGGATCAGATCCGTGCAACTGTGGACGAAAAGCTCCAGAAAACCCTGGACGAGAAAATGACACAATCCTTTCAGCTGGTCAGCAGCCGACTGGAGGAGGTATATAAGGGTCTGGGGGAAATGCAGACTCTGGCGGCAGGGGTAGGCGATCTGAAAAAGGTGCTGTCCAACGTCAAGACCCGGGGCATTCTGGGCGAATACCAGCTGGGGGCACTGCTGGCCGAGCTGCTGGCACCGGAGCAGTACGAAACGGATATTGCCACCATACCCGGCAGTAAGAACCGGGTGGAATTTGCCGTGCGTCTCCCGGGAGAAGGCGCCGAGCCGGTATATCTGCCCATCGATTCCAAATTCCACGGTGAAGCCTATACACAGCTGCAGGAGGCTTATGAAACGGGAGATCCGGCAACAGTCAAGGCTGCCCGTGATGTGCTGGTGAGCCGGCTGAAGCAGTCTGCAAAGGATATCCGTGACAAATATGTGGAGCCTCCCTACACCACCTCCTTCGGCATTCTCTTTGTACCCTTTGAGGGGCTGTATGCCGAAGCGGTTAATCTGGGCATGGTGGAAATCCTCCAGCAGCAGTATCAGATCAATCTGGCAGGCCCCAGCACCATGGCGGCCCTGCTGAACGCCCTGCAGATGGGCTTTCACACCCTGGCCATCCAGAAGCGCAGCAGCGAAGTGTGGCAGGTGCTGGGTGCGGTCAAAACGGAATTTCTCCGCTTTGAGGAAATCCTGGCCGCCACACAGAAGCATATGCAGCAGGTTTCCACGGATCTGGACAAGCTGGTGGGGGTACGAACCCGTGCCATCAACCGGAAGCTGCGCTCCGTTGAACAGCTGGAGCCAGGAGAGGCAGCCGCCCTGCTGGAGGATTCCGCCGAATCATAACAAAGTGTACAGTAAAATGCGCCGCCAGACAACTGGCAGCGCATTTTTTGTATGGAAGTATCGGGAACAATCACACATTGAACAGCAGTTCGGAATAAGGAGGCAGCGGCCAATCCTCCGCAGAAACCAGCAGTTCCAGCTGATCCGCATAGGAACGCAGATCGCCCATCGCGCTGAACACCTGATTGCGGTATGCCTTTGCACACTCCAGCACATCGGTAATTTCCTTTGCAGCGTTTACCTTAGTCTCCAGTGCCTGCATTGCCTCATACATCTTGGCGGTGTTGCTGTCCAGATCAGCAGCCAGCTTGGTCTCAGCAGATGCATCCAGACCCAGTTCCTTCTTGGCAATAGCTGTGTCACAGATCTTCTTGCCGTATTTCATCGCAGCGGGCAGCAGCTTCTTCTTGGTCATATCCAGCATGGTCATTGCCTCAATGTTGATGACCTTGCTGTAGTTCTCCAGCAGAATCTCAGTACGGGACGCAATTTCCTCCTGGGTATATACATGGAACTTTTCAAACATGGCAATGTTCTTCGGATCCATGTAGTGGGGCAGTGCATCAACAGTGGAAACCAGATTCGGCAGTCCTCTGCGTTCAGCCTCCTGCAGCCACTCGTCGGAATAACCGTTGCCGTTGAAGATAATGGCCTTGTGCTCCTTGATGGTCTGGATGAGCAGCTCCTTGAGGGCCTTGTCAAAGTCATCAGCCTTTTCCAGCTTGTCGGCAAATTCACAGAGCTCCTGTGCCACAATGGTGTTCATGATGGTATTGGTGCAGGAAATGGAATCCGCAGAGCCCAGCATTCTGAACTCAAACTTGTTGCCGGTGAAGGCAAAGGGAGAAGTACGGTTCCGGTCGGTAGCATCCTTCCGGAAGTTGGGCAGTGCATCAACGCCGATGACAAATTCCAGATCCTTATCGGTCTTCATGTTGGTACCGTTCTCCAGGGCATCCAGTACCTTCTGCAGATCATCGCCGATGAAGATGGATACCACAGCCGGCGGTGCCTCGTTTGCACCCAGACGGTGGTCATTTCCAGCAGAAGCTGCGGACAGGCGGAGCAGCGGTGCGTATTCGTGTACACCCTTGATGATGGCGCACAGGAAAGTCAAGAACTGCATGTTGTGCAGCGGTGTGTCACCGGGATCCAGCAGATTCTGGCCGTCATTGGAGGAGATGGACCAGTTATTGTGCTTGCCGGAGCCGTTAACCCCTGCAAAGGGCTTTTCGTGCAGCAGGCAAACCAGACCATGCTTCAGGGCGATCTTCTTCATCAGCTCCATGGTCAGCTGATTGTGATCGGCAGCAATATTGGAGGTGGTAAAGATGGGCGCCAGCTCATGCTGTGCGGGAGCAACCTCATTGTGCTTGGTCTTGGCGTAGATGCCCAGCTTCCACAGCTCGGAATCCAGTTCCTTCATGAAGTCGGATACTCTCTGCTTGATGTTGCCGAAGTAGTGATCCTCCATCTCCTGTCCCTTGGGAGACATTGCGCCGAACAGGGTGCGGCCGGTGAGAATCAGATCCTCACGCTGATCGTAGGTTTTCTTGTCCACCAGGAAGTATTCCTGCTCCGGACCAACCGTGGTATAAACACGGGTTGCAGTGGTATTGCCGAACAGACGGAGGATACGCAGAGCCTGCTCATTGACAACCTCCATAGAGCGCAGCAGCGGAGTCTTCTTGTCCAGGATCTGGCCGGTGTAGGAGCAGAATGCTGTGGGGATGCACAGGGTATTGTCCTTGATAAATGCATTGGAGGTCGGATCCCAAGCGGTATAGCCTCTTGCCTCAAAGGTGGCACGCAGGCCGCCGGAGGGGAAGGAAGAAGCATCCGGCTCGCCCTTGATCAGCTCCTTGCCGGAGAAGTCCAGAATCACCTTGCCGTCACCGGCGGGGGTGATGAAAGCGTCATGCTTTTCCGCAGTGATACCGGTCATCGGCTGGAACCAGTGGGTGTAATGGGTTGCGCCCTTTTCCACTGCCCAGTCCTTCATGGCGTTTGCCACTACATCGGCCACATCGCTTTCCAGTGCAATGCCGAACTGCTTGGTTTTCATCACGGACTTGTAAATATCCTTCGGCAGTCTTTCCCGCATCACCGTATCGTTGAATACGTTACAGCCAAAATACTCGGAAACGGACGGATGCTTTGCTTGCTCTGACATATGAATTCCTCCTTAAAATAAAACAGCGCCCCGACACTGACCGATACCGGATCCTGCATAACGGTCAGAATCGAAACGCCATTGTTTCAAATCTTCTGTTTCCATTATACAGCAGCTGTGCCGGAATGTCAAGATGCATTCTTGATTTTGTCGCTTTGACAGAATTCTTTCCCCATATTCTTTTTCCATGTAGCTAATCTGACAAATGTCCGTCAGCCAGGTACATTTATATGCACAGAAACCGGAAAAAGCAGTCGCTTTCCTATTGACAAACACCGCAAAAATATGATATAGTTTTCTATGGAGTGACATTTGTTTTTCTGTCGCGGAATGCATCCCACGCAAAGGAGTTTATGATGAACGAACAGAGACGGCTGATTGTTGTGGATTCCTCCGTTCTGCCGGAGGTCATTCTGAAAGTACTGGATGTAAAGAAGCTGCTGGCAAGCCGGGAAGAAAAAAGCTCTGCTTCCGCATGCAAGCGTATCGGCATCTCCCGCAGCGCCTATTACAAGTACCGGGACAGCGTATTCTCCTATGACGACAAAATGACCAAGCGGATTCTTACCCTTTCCGCACTGCTGCGGGATGAGCCGGGGATTCTCTCCAGCGTGCTGGTTACCCTCCACGCTTGTGAGGCCAATATCCTGACGGTCAACCAGAACATTCCCATGGACGGGGTTGCCGCTGTCACCATTTCCCTGCGGCTCAGCGGCGGAAACGAGGGCGCTTTGCAGCTTCGCACCCGCATTGCACAGCTGAAGGGCGTAGTGGATGTCAGACTGCTGTCCGGAGAATGAAGCATCAAGCATTTGATTCAATGATATGGAAGGAGAGACTGTTCAGAAGAACGGTCGGATAAAATTATGGCAAAGTTTGCAGTTTTGGGCTTCGGCGTGGTTGGTTCCGGCGTCGTGGAGCTGTTTTATAAAAACAAGGCACATATCGAAGAAAAGGCCGGACAGGAGATGGATATCAAGTACATTCTGGATATCCGCAAATTTCCCGCCAGCCCCTACAGGGACAAGATCATTGCGGACATTGCCCCCATCCTGGAGGATCCGGAGATCACCGCTGTTGCGGAATGCATGGGGGGCGTGGAGCCAGCCTTCACCTATGTAAAGGCATGTCTTGAACGGGGCAAGAGCGTTTCCACCTCCAACAAGGAGCTGGTTGCACAAAAGGGCGCTGAGCTTCTGGCTCTCGCTGCGGAAAAAAACTGCAACTTCTTCTTTGAGGCCAGCGTAGGCGGCGCAATTCCCATTATCCGTCCCCTGCACAAATGCCTGGCCGCCAATGACATCAGCGGCGTTGCCGGCATTCTCAACGGCACTACGAATTTCATACTGACCAAGATGATCCGGGACAAGGCGCAGTTTGCAGACGCCCTGGCAGAGGCCCAGAAGCTGGGCTATGCGGAAAAGGATCCCACAGCGGACGTAGAGGGCATTGACGCATGCAGAAAGATCTGCATCATCTCCTCCCTGGTATTCGGCAAGCATGTTTACCCCCAGGATGTATATACAAAGGGCATCTCTGACATTGAACTGGAGGACGTGGAGCTTGCAGGCCATCTGGGCGGTGCAGTGAAGCTGATCGCCAGTGTGCAGCGCCAGAAGGACGGCAGAATTCTGCCGGCGGTTATGCCCATGTTCGTGCCCTTTGATAATCTGATTTCCCGGGTGGATGACGTATTCAACGCCATTATGGTATACGGAGACGCCATTGACAGAGCCATGTTCTACGGCAGAGGTGCCGGCAAGCTGCCCACCGCCAGTGCAGTGCTGGGGGATGTGATCGACGCAGTAAAGCATGCCCGCACCGTATTCTCCCAGGCCTGGGAGCCTTCCCAGGACAACAGCTTCCTGGCGCCCATTGAGGAACGCAGCTCCAGAATGTACCTGAAGCTGGGTAAATGTGATCCCCAGCAGCTGTTCCGGAAGCTGTACGATTTCTATGCTGCCCAGAAAATTGCGGTGGATGCCCAGATCTCCATGGCACGTCTGAAGGATGGAGAGAACTTTGCATTCCTGACTCCCACCGAGCTCACCATGCACCAGTGTGATGTACTGGTGGCACAGCTGAGTGCAGGGGGCATCAACGTCATCAGCCGGCTGCCGGTGCTGAACTAAAAGAGTGGTTTTGTGAAAACTGCAAGAAATTTTGAAGATTGACTTGATTTTTTTATCAATATATGCTATACTCTATGTATCAAAAGGAGCACTGAACCGTACCACGCAACAGTGTTCCAGAGGAGGAATGACAATTGAAACTCATCGTAACAGCCAAGAAAATGCAGATTTCCCAGAGCTTTTCCGCATATGCTGAAAGCAAGCTCTCTGCCAAGCTGGATCGCTTCTTTGAAGGCGACGCAGACGCAAAGATCACCCTGTCCGAACAGAAAAACCTGATCGTACTGGAGCTGACTGTAAAGGCAGGCAGCATGATTTACCGGGCAGAGCAGACTGCATTGGATAAAAATGATGCACTGGACGCAGCCATTGACAAGATCATCCGCCAGATCTGTAAGAATAAAAGCAAACTGGGCAAGCGCATCAAGGAAGGCGCATTCCGGGACCTGCCCATGGGCGAAGTGGAAGAACAGGTGGATTACGAAATCATCAAGCACAAGACCTTCAAGCTGCGCCCCATGAGTGTGGACGAAGCCATTCTGCAGATGAATATGCTGGGTCACGCATTCTTCATGTTCTGCAACGGCGCAACCGGCGCAATCAACGTGGTTTATCGCCGGGATGACGGCAATTATGCCGTGCTGGAGCCTTCCATCGAATAAGCTATGCGCCCGCAACCGGGATTATGACTGACAACACACAGCGGTGTACCTTAGCTTTAAGGTACACCGCTTTTGGTTTATATGCTGCTGAAATAAATACTCATCCATCGCACCGGCTAATGAGCTTTTCCAGCATGGCGGGGCTAAGCTGATTCACTGTTTGCAGCTTTCCGTGATAGAACACTGCCCAGTTATTGAACACCCCCGGCACACTTTTCGCCTTGGCCAGTGTATCCACCAGCACAAAAGCAGCCGGGATTGCATGCTCTGTACAGTAGGCCCGGAGCTTGTCCACCCGGTCAAGGATAAACGGGCACTGCATATCATAGTAAATGGTCAGTTGCTGATCCGGAAGCTCCGGATGCCGTACCCGAGGCGCAAACCGGGGCTCCGTGCCGTCAAAGGAGAGTGCAAGCAGCTGATAACCATCCTCTGTCCGGTCCACCGGCTGAAAGCCAAACCGCTGGGCAAAGGACTGATCCGACAGCCACGCCTTTTGCTTGTCAGCGCCAAGCATACAGATTCCGGATTTGGCCTTTGACCGGGCATCAAAGATACAGTATTCCATCAGCTCCTGGCCATAACCGTGCTTCTTCAGCGCACCGTCCACCCAGAGACAGTATATGTACAGATAATTCTCACCCATCACCGGAACCCAGGCACGCTCCAAGGGGGCATACTCGATAAAGGCACAGCCCTTGGCATTCAGTTTCCGGAACATATGCCCCTCCGGCAATCTTGCCGCCAGCCACCGTCGTTTTGCCTCCACCCCAGGATGGGGCTTCTTTTCCCGAATGATACAGCAAAGATGCTCCTGTATCAGGTTCCCTGATGACAAATTGATGTATTCTCCTCCCATAATCCATTCCCCCTGTTCATTCAAGGCAGCACCACACGGGTTTGTACGGCAGGCGCGCAGAAAAAGTTTCCGTCAGCAACTGCTGCGCAATGCCCTCGGACAGGCTTTGTGCGGTGACACCTTAACACATGTATTATACGCCCTGCACAGCCGGGTGTCAAGTAAAAAGCGTACAGTTTAACCTGTACGCTTTTTTAGATAATCCCGCACAGAGCTTGTGCAGTATTACCTTTATTTATTTCAGCATAGAAATGGCATCCCGGATTGTTTTTTCCATTGCCTCCTGTCCGTACTTGTCCACCTCAGTGCGGTTCTTTTCCCCGTGGGTGAGACAGCCGGCACCGCCGATGCATCCGCCGACGCAGGCCATACCCTCAATGAAATTCGCATCCAGCCGGTTGCTTTTTTTCTTCAACAGGGCAAGCCGGCACTCTTCAATGCCATCGCAGGAGCATGCCTTCAGTTCAAAATCAGTAATCCCGTTTTCCTTCAGGCCTTCTGCTACTGCATCAGAAAGACCGCCGCACCGGGCAAAGATCCTGCCAAAGTAGGAGGCATTGTCCAGCACACCCTCCGGCAGCTGGGTAATATCAATATCCCGGCTGTCAAACAGCGCCTGAAGCTCCTCAAAGGTCATAGCCTCATCCACATAGGGTCTGACGGATTCCTTGCGCACCTCCGCTTTTTTTGCGGTACAGGGGCCGATAAACACCACCTTGCAGGGTGTGTCCTCGTGCTCCTTGAGATATTTGGAGATTGCCGCCATAGGGGAAAGATTGTGGGATACATACGGGAGCAGCTGGGGGAAGGATTTTTCAATATAGCTGACAAATGCAGGACAGCAGGAGCTGGTGAGAAAGCCTTTTTCCGCAAGTTCTTTGCATTCTGCGTCTGCCACCATATCCGCACCCAGTGCCGCTTCTACTACCGTGTGGAAGCCCAGCTCCTTGAGCCCGGTTATGACCTGTCCCAGCTTTGCATAGGTAAACTGACTGGAAATGGAGGGAGCCACCACTGCAAATACCTTGTAGTTTTTGTTGTGATCGCTTTTCTTCAGGATGTCGATAACGTTGAGAATATAGGATTTATCCGTAATGGCGCCAAAGGGGCACTGATATACACAGGCACCGCAGGAAATACACTTGTCATTGTCAATGGCAGCCGCTTTGTTTTCGTTCATATGCAGCGCCTTGATCTTGCAGGCATTTTCACAGGGGCGTCTCCGGCAGTTGATGGCAGTGTAGGGGCACACCTTGGCGCAGGCGCCGCAGTTTTTGCATTTGGACTTGTCAATATGCGCCACATGCTGATAATCGAAGGTGATGGCGCCGAACCGGCATACATCCTCGCATCTGTGAGCCAGGCATCCCCGGCAGGCGTTGGTGACCTCATAACCGCCCATGGGACATTCATCGCAGGCGATTTCAATGACCTGGATGACATTCGGATTGTCCTCATCGCCGCCCATAGCCATCTTTACCCGCTCCCCCAGAATCGCACGCTCCTTGTACACACAGCAGCGCATGGTAGGGGTATTGCCGGGCACAATAATTTTCGGAATATCCAGCAGATTGTCCAGAAGTGTGTCATTCCAGGCCTGCTTGGCAACTTCCCGAAGAACCTTGTACTTCAGATGCTGCACCTTGGTATCAAATTTACGCATAGTTATCCTCCCTCAGAAATAACGGAACCTGTTCAGTCTGCTCAGGCTTTATGCAGAATATGCTCCTGAAAAAATGCGGCGGCAGTATCCGGCGTAACAGAATAAAACGCATCATTCAGTGTCACGCACACGCCCTGCTGGCATTTTCCCATGCAAAAGGTTCCGGTCAGCTCCACACGATCCTCCAGCTTGTGCTCATCCACCAGCTTTTTCAGCTGCTCCGCCACCTGGCGGGAGCCCTTGATGTGACAGGAAGAACCAATACAAACGGTGACCTTCATTTTCCTGCCTCTTGTGCCTGCTTGGCAGCCGCCAGATCAGCAGCCTCATCCAGCTTCTTGTTGCGGAAATAGAGCCCAACGTCAATGGATATTTCAATAAAGTTCAGCACATAGAAGAAGAAGCTCAGGAAGAACAGGAAGCCCTCGCTGCCGGCGTCCAGCAGAATAAACTTTCTTGCAATACCGCAGGCATAGCCGATCAGCAAAAACACTTCAAAAAACAGGCTCTTCCCCTTTGCGGTGCGGGAGATGATGGACTTGCGGATGGAGATCGGCCAGGAGAGACCAAAGCAGAAGATGGTCAGTGCCTCAAGCAGATCAGAAATCATAGCTGTATTCATAAACTATTACGACCTTTTCTTATTTTTGATAACGGTAATCCGGCAGGAGCTTGGGAGAAACAGCCTCGGTGCTGATGCCCGCGGCTTCCCGTTCAGCGTCAAACTTTGCAATATGCTCCAGGGTCAGCTTGCCGACAGTGGTATGCTTTGCAGCGGCTGCTGCATTCTGTCCGGCGCTGCGGCCGAATACGATAATATCCAGCAGGGAGTTGCCCATCAGCCGGTTCTTGCCGTGGATACCGCCTACAGCCTCACCGGCTACAAACAGATTCTCCACATTGGTGGTCATGCCGTTTACGTTGATGTCCAGACCGCCGTTCTGGTAATGCAGGGTGGGATAAACCAGGATCGGCTCCTTGCGGATGTCAATGCCGTAGCTGGCAAACATACGCATCATGGCAGGGATACGCTTTTCGATGGTACCCTCTCCCCCGATCTTCTCGATCATGGGTGTATCCAGCCAGACCGCCAGGCCGCTGCCGGTGTCAACACCCTCTGCATGGTCGGAGCACTCCCGGATAATGGAGGCTGCCGCCACGTCACGGGTCTCCAGGGGATGCATGAACACCTTGCCGTCCCGGTTCACCAGCTTTGCGCCCAGGGAGCGAACCTTTTCGGTAACCAGTGCGCCGAAAATCTGCTGGGGGAATGCGGCACCGGTGGGGTGATACTGCAAAGTCTCCGCATACAGCAGCTTTGCACCAACACGGTAGCCCAGCACCAGACCGTCCGCTGTTGCGCCGTAGTGGTTGGAGGTGGGAAAGCCCTGGTAATGCATCCGGCCTGCGCCGCCGGTGGCAATGATAACGGTCTTTGCCCGTGCCACCATCAGCTCCTTGGTTTCCATATTCATCAGCACAGCCCCGGCAGCCCTGCCGTTTTCGTCCAGGATCAGCTCAATGGCTGCGGTAAAGTCCACCACCGGAATGCCCCGGTTCAGCACCTCATCCCGCAGGGTACGCATGATTTCAGCACCGGAATAATCCTTTGCCGCGTGCATTCTCTTTCTGGAGGTACCGCCCCCGTGGGTGGTAATCATGGTGCCGTCCGGCGCCTTGTCAAATTCCACGCCCAGGTCATTGAGCCACTGGATGGCATCCGGCGCATCACACACCAGCTTTGCCAGCAGCTCCCGCTTTGCCGCATAGTGACCGCCGCCGAATGCGTCCACAAAATGGATTGCAGGAGAGTCATTGGGCTTGTCGGCAGCCTGAATGCCCCCCTCCGCCATCATGGTATTGGCGTCGCCGATCCGCAGCTTGGTGACGATCATCGCCTTTGCCCCGGCGTTATCCGCCTCGATGGCAGCAGAAGCCCCTGCGCCGCCGCCGATAATCAGCACATCCACGTCATACTTGACGTTGCCCAGATCCACATCCGTTGCCTGGATCCGGCTGTGTGCCTGAAGCATTTCGCACAGCTCATGGGGAACCGCTTCCCCCTTGTTGGGGCCGATCTGCAAAGTGGCAAACTCGCTCTTCTTGTAATCCGGATGGTAAGCCGCCAGCAAATCCTCCTTCTCCTGTGCGGTCATGCGTGCCGGCTCATATGCAATATTCGCTTCTCTTGCAGCTTCCACTGCCTTCAGCGATTCCTGAAATTTCTCTGAATACATATCAGCGCCCCCTTACTTTTCAATCTCACGGTTGTTGTAAAGCTCTTTGATTTCCTCAATGGGCTTCTGCATCAGCGCTTCGATCAGCTCCGTGAAGGTTCCGTCCTTGATTTCCCGGATCCGATCCTCAAGATGCTGACTCCTGGGGGCCAGGTACTTGCCGTTCAGCCGGCGTGCCAGCATGGCTACCTGGGGATGGGAGATCCCGGCAGGGCATCGGGAGGAGCATACGCCGCACATGACGCAGTCAAAGGATTCCTCGGCACACTTGTCGAATTCTCCCCGCTGCGCATAGGCAATGTACTGCATCACGTTCAGACCCTGGGTACAGCTCTTGGTGCAGGCGTTGCAGCCCACGCAGGCGTAAATCTCCGGATACAGCTGCATCATGATCTGCTCAGTGGGCTTGATCTGTTCGATATCATATACCTGCTTCACCAACGGGAAAAAGGGCAGGGTTGCCACATACATATCATTCTCCACCTTGGTCTGGCAGGCAAGACAGGTTTTCAGCTCCCGGTCTCCCTTGATGCGGTAGATGGTGGCGCATGCGCCGCAGAAGCCGTTCCGGCAGCCGCAGCCCCGTACCAGCTGATAGCCGGCATATTCCATGGCACGCATGATGGTCAGATTGTCCGGAACGCTGTACTGCTTACCGAACAGGTAAATATTCACCATATTCTCCATTGCAATGTTCCTCCTGATTAGTATTCATCCGGCAGCTCGTCAATTTCATCGCACCGGAATACGGGCCCGTCCTTGCAGACATACTTGGCGCCGATGTTGCATCGTCCACACTTGCCGATGCCGCACTTCATACGCAGCTCCATGGTGGTATAAACCTGGGTCTTGTCAAAGCCCAGCTCCTGCAGACCTGCCAGGGTAAACTTGATCATGATGGGGGGACCGCAGAGAACGGCAATCTTGTCGGTGGAAAAGCCCAGATCCTTCACATAGCTGGGTACAAAGCCCACATGGCCGTCCCACTCGGGCTGCTCCCGGTCAATGGTCAGATATACATTCACGCCTGTGTCCTTAGTCCACTCGTCAATAATCTCCCGGTAGTCCACCAGATCCTGCATGCTGCGGGAGCCGTAGACAATGTCAATCTTACCATACCGGTCACGGTAATGGCGGCAGTAGTTGATGACGGAGCGCAGAGGGGCCAGGCCGATACCGCCGGCGATGAACAGCATATCATGCCCGGCAAATTCCGTATCCACCGGAAAGGGTCTGCCGTAGGGTCCCCGGATGGTGATCTGCTGTCCCACCTCCATGGAATGGAGCCATTCGGTGACACAGCCGCATTTTTTGATGGAAAACTCCATAAACTCCGTATTGGTGGGAGAAGAGGTGATAGAGAACATCGCCTCCCCCACCCCGGGAATGGACAGCATTGCACACTGTCCCGGCTTGTGGTCAAAGGCCTTTTTTCCCTCCGGTGTTACCACCCGGAAGGTCTTGACATCCGGTGTGTCGATCCGGATATCGGTCACAACGCCCACTACAGGAATAAGGGGCTCCTTGATATCAGTCATTGGCGCTGCCTCCTAACTTCTTCATCACCTTCACAATGTTCATCTGAATCGGGCATTTTGCCAGACAGCGGCCGCAGCCCACGCAGGAGAACAGCCCGTCATTGTTGGTGGGGTAATAGACCAGTTTATGCATAAAGCGCTGACGGAAGCGCTCCAGCTGGGTCAGTCTGGGCTGACCGGCAGACATTTTGGTAAAGTCCGAATACATGCAGGAATCCCAGCAGCGGAACCGCTTTACCCCGTGGCCTGTGTTGAAATCCCTGATGTCATAGCACTGACAGGTGGGGCACACAAAGGTACAGGTGCCGCAGCCCAGACAGGTAGCGGAAAGCTCCTTCCACTCCGGCGCATCAAAGAACTTGCTGGTGGTGCCTGCGCCGAAGCCATCGGTCTTCAGATCCGCCAGAGGCAGCTTCGCCAGATACTCCCGGGTCTTTGCCTTCTGGGCATCCACGGCAGCCCAGTCCCCCTCCTCGGTCAAGCAGCCGAGGCTCTCCAGCAATGCACTTCCCTTTTCTGTCCTGGCGTCCAGATACAGGGCGTCCTCCGTCTTATAGCAGACAACATCCCCTTCCGGCTCCGTGGCATCAATGCCGAAGGTGCCGCAGAAGCAGGTCTCCTGGGGTCTGGTGCAGGCCAGGGACATAATCACGCCGTGCTCCCGGCGGTTTTTGTAGTAGGTATCCACCGGCTCCGCAAGGAATACTCTGTCCAGCACCTCAAAGCTCTTAACGTCGCATGCACGCACGCCGAACAGGACAAAATCCTCACACTCGCTGCGGGTGTCGATGACTTCGATGTTCTTGCCCTCCACCTTGAAATCCATCAGGTTCTCGGTCTGGGGGAAGAAGAAATCCTTGGCGCTTCTCACGGTGTTCAGGGCATCGGACAGGACTGTTCCCTGCTGCCAGGGCTCAAACTTTGCCCCTGCCTTGGTATCCACCGGCAGATACAGCTTTCTGGAAGCGGCAATTTCCGCAAACAGCTGATCCAGCTGATTCAATGCAATCTTACGCATGCTCGCCACCCCTTTCCACTGCTTCACCCGGTTCCAGGTCGTCGGTACGGTAGTCTACGATGGGGGCACGGGAGCCCACTTCTGCGCCGGCCTGATACTCTCCGTAGAAGCTGTCAATATCCTTGATAAACTTCCGGTTCAGCAGGTGCAGCGGAATGTGCTGGGGACAGACACGGGAGCATTCCCCGCAGTCCGTGCAGCGGCCAGCCACGTGGAACGCCCGGATAATGTGGAACATCTGTTCCTCAAAGGAGGTTGCCGCCGCCTTATTCTCCACACCGGACTGGGGATTGTCAAACACACACTTTTCACAGGTGCATGCGGGACACACATCACGGCAGGCATTACACCGGATGCACCGGGACAGCTCTCCCTGCCAGAAGGCAAATCGTTCATCCGGGGTCATGCGCTCGATCCGCTCCACCTCATCAAATCTTCCGCTGTCCAGCACTTCTCCGTCAGCACCCAGCAGCTCATCATAGGCAACATGCTTTTTAGACTTGCAGTTGACGCACCGATCCGGCAGCAGTGACGCTCTGTCCAGGGTTACGGTTCCGTCATACAGGGTATCCACCGCAACCTTGTCTGCATCCTCTGTATGGACATGGAGAATACCCTCTGCGCTGCTGCGGAGCTTGGAAATGTCCAGCATACCGTTGCAGCCAACGCCCACCGCATAAACCCTTTCCCGGTCAAAGCGATGCTCCGTCAGCAGCTGATTGAAGCTGTAGGTATCGCAGGGCTTGAGGAATACAAGCAGCTTGTTTTCCGATTTGCCCGTTTCTGCTACCAGATATTTGGAAAAATTCGCACCGCAGAAATCGTTCCAGACAAAGTCCCGTTCCAGCTCTTCAGCAGTATAGAACACGGCGGGGGTAATATCATAATCAAATTCTCCGGCCTTCCAGCCCAGTACACGATCCACCGTGCCGTTGTTCAGCAGCTCGGAAGCCTTGGATACGAGAACCTCACGTTTTACTTCTTGCATCGCAGATCCTCCAGTCTCTTGTTTTCACCAAGTGCCGCAACGGTCCTGGCAAAGTCATTCATGGTCTCAGCAAACTTGGCGCCCTCTGCTGCGCTGACCCATTCTACACGGGTGCGCTCCTTCTCGATGCCCAGATAGTCCAGCATGGAGAACAGCAGTGCCATACGGCGGCGTGTATAATAATTTCCGGTTGTATAGTGGCAGTCCCCGGGATGGCAACCGCAAAGAATCACCCCGTCCGCACCTCTCTGGAAGGCACGGAGAATGAACATGGGATTCACCCGGCAGGAGCAGGGCACACGGATGATCTTGATGTTGGCGGGATAGTTCAGACGGTTATTCCCGGCAAGATCTGCACCGGCGTAGGAGCACCAGTTACAGCAGAAAGCCACGATCAGGGGCTGATACTCATTTACTTGCATATTGCGTCCACCTCCGCCATGATTTGATTATTTCTGAAGCCCCGCAGATCCATTGCGCCGGACATGCAGGCAACAGTACAAGCGCCGCAGCCCTGGCAAACCGCCTCGTTGACGGATGCCACCCGGCGAATTTTTGTGGTTCTGTCAGGCATTCTGAATTCCTTTTCCACATAGGTGATGGCGCCGTAGGGGCAAACCTTTTCACAGGTGGAGCAGCCGTTGCACATCATCTCATCCGAATGGGCGATGCAGGGATTGCCGGTGAGCTTATCCTTGCACAGAAGGCCGATGACCTTGGATGCCGCAGCACCAGCCTGGGAAACCGTTTCCGGAATATCCTTGGGGCCCTGGCAGGTACCGGACAGGAATACACCGGCTGTAGGGCTTTCCACCGGACGGAGCTTGGGGTGCGCCTCGGTAAAGAAATCGTTGGTGTCCATGCTGGCAGTCAGCATGGTTGCCAGGGGACGTGCAGATTTGTCCGGCTCAATGGCAGCCGCCAGAACCACCAGATCCGCATCAATATGCAGCTGCTTATTGTCCAGCAGATCGGAAGCCTGTACATGCAGCTTCTTTCCCTCCGGAGTAACCTTGCCCACCATGCCCTTGATGTAATGCACCCCGTATTCCTCTACGGCACGGCGGTAGAATTCATCAAAATTCTTGCCGGGGGTACGCACGTCAATGTAGAATACATATACCTCCGTATCCGGATACTTGTCACGGATCAGCATGGCATGCTTTGCGGTGTACATGCAGCAGATCTTGGAGCAGTACTCCTTGCCCTTTTCTGCGCATGCGGAGCACCGGGAGCCAACGCACTGTACGAAAACAATGGTATGGGGATGCTCATGGTCGGAGGGCCGCAGCAGGGTGCCTCCTGTGGGACCGGCAGCGTTCATGAGACGCTCCAGCTCCAGGGAGGTAATCACATCCTTGGACTGGGAGTATGCAAACTCGTCAAACTTGTCCATGGAAATGGGATTGAAGCCGGTGGCAACCACGATTGCCCCGTACTTTTCCTCTACAAACTCGTCCTTTGCCTTGTAGTCAATGGCGCCGGCGGTGCATACCTTGGAGCAGACGCCGCACTTGCCGGTTTTCAGCATGGTGCAGTAGTCTGCGTCGATGGTTGCCACCTTCGGCACAGCCTGTGCAAAGGGAATATAGATGGCACGCCGGTTGTCCATGCCCAGGTTGAACTCATTGGGCACCTTCTTCTGGGGGCACTTTTCGGTGCATGCGCCGCAGCCGGTGCATACCTCCTCCTTCACATAGCGGGCCTTCCGCTTGATGGTGACATCAAAATTGCCCACAAAGCCCTTTACATCCGTTACCTCAGAATAAGAGAAGATCCGGATCTTTTCGTTCTGTGCCACATCCACCATTTTCGGGGTCAGGATGCAGGCTGCACAGTCCAGGGTCGGGAAGGTCTTGTCCAGCTGTGCCATCTTGCCGCCGATGGTAGGCTTTGTTTCCACAATATCCACCGGGAAGCCTGCGTCTGCAATATCCAGGGCTGTCTGGATGCCGGCAATACCGCCGCCGATCACCAGGGCACGCTTTGTCACCGGGCTTTCTCCCGGGGTAAGGGGCGCATTCAGATTCACCTTAGCTACCGCAGCCTTTGCCAGGATAATTGCCTTTTCCGTGCCGACGGGCATCTCCTTGTGCACCCAGGAGCACTGCTCCCGAATGTTGGCAATCTCTACCATATAGGGATTCAGTCCGGCAGCAGCAGCCGTCTTGCGGAAGGTGGCTTCGTGCATACGGGGGGAACAGGAGCATACCACAATACCGGTCAGCTTGTTATCCGCAACCGCCTGCTTGATCATTTCCTGTCCTGCCTGGGAACACATGTACTGATAATCGGTGGAGAAAACAACACCGGGCTCATTCTTGAGTGCCTGTGCAACTGCCTTCACATCAACCGTACCAGCAATGTTCGTGCCGCAGTGACAGACAAATACTCCGATTCTCTGCATGGTCTGTTTCTCCTTTCCTATTTCGCATATTTGCGCATGGCACTCATCAGCGCCTGCTGGGGCATATCCTCGTCCACCAGCGCCGGAATGTCATTGGGGGTCATATGATTTGCGCCCTTTTCCCGGATCACCGTAAGCCGCAATGCCTCTACCAGCTTTGCGGGCTCCACACCCCGGGGGCACCGGTCCACGCATGCAAAGCAGGACAGGCATTTGTAAAGGGAATCCGACTGCATCAAAGCGTCAAGCTCGCCATTCTCCACCATATACACAAACTGGTGGGGGTGGTATTCCATCTCATCATAGGAGGGACAGGTGCCGGAGCATTTGCCGCAGCGCATACACTTGCGGGGATTCACGCCGCTCATCCGGAGGATCTGCTCCTTCCGGCGTTCGTCTTTATTCAGCATAGGTATCCTCCTTTACGCCCAGCGCCTCCGCCAGCAGCTCCGTAAAATATACCACCGGCACGGGACTGCCGTTCTTCACCAGATTGTATTTGCACAGCGGACAGGCGGTCACCATCAGCTCCGCCCCCTGGGCAGCTGCGTTTTCGCTGACCGCATTGCTTTTCTTCTTTGCGGATGCAGGATCCTCCAGCGCCACATAGCCGCCGCAGCATTCGTTGCGCCGTGCGTAGATCACAGGCTCTGCACCCAGCGCCCGGATCAAATCCTCCATAATTACCGGATTTTCCACATCGTCCATCTGCATCACCTTGCCGGGACGCAGCAGCAGACAGCCGTAGTATGCGGCGATCTTTCTGCCGGTCAGGGGCTTTACCACCGCTTCCTTGATCTTATCGAAGCCCACCACATCCCGCAGCAGCTCCAGGTAGTGATACACCTGGGTTTCTCCTGCATAGGGCACTGCCGGCTCAGGATCCTGGGACATATAGCAATTGACCTTTGCCGCAAAATCCGCATCATTCTGCATGGCATAATTGGTCTGCTTGATTACATTGTGACAAGCTGAACATACCGTAACCAGGGGCTGCTCCGCATCTCTTGCTGCCGCAAGGGCACGGACACTGGGCAGCTTGGAAGCGATCTCGTCCTTTGCGCTGACGAATACACCGCCGCAGCACTGCCAGTTCTCAAGCTCGCACAGCTCTACACCGAGGATTTCGGCGCATCTGCGTGCATAGAAATCAAGCTGCTTTGCCTTGGTACGGAGGGTACAGCCCGGAAAATAACTAACTTTCATCCTTTACCTCCACTACTGTCCGAGCTTACACCATCTGCTCGGGATGGAATACCTCATCAAACCGCTCTGCCGTCAGAAAGCCAAGGGCTACGCAGGCTTCCTTCAAGGAGATATTTTCCTTAAACGCCTTCTTTGCCGTCTTGGCCGCATTCTCATAGCCAATGTAGGGGTTCAGTGCCGTTACCAGCATCAGGGAGTTATGCAGATTGTGATACATCTTGTCCTTGTTTGCGGTAATGCCCACTGCACAGTTTACATTGAAGGAAACCATGGCCTCGGCCAGAAGCCGGGCGGACTGCAGGAAGTTGTAGGCTGCAACCGGCATGAACACGTTCAGCTCAAAATTACCCTGGGAGGCTGCCATGCCCACTGCCACGTCATTGCCCATAACCTGAACAGCCACCATGGTCACCGCCTCGCACTGGGTGGGGTTCACCTTGCCGGGCATGATGGAGGAGCCGGGCTCATTCTCGGGAATGTGGATTTCGCCCAGACCATCCCGGGGACCGGACGCCAGCCAGCGCACATCGTTAGCAATCTTCATCATATCGCAGGCAGTGGCCTTGATGGCACCGTGTGCAAATACCAGCTCATCCTTGGAGGTCAGCGCATGGAACTTATTTTCCGCAGTGATAAAGGGCTTGCCGGTCAGCTCTGCAACCTTCTTTGCCACCAGCTCGGAGAAGCCAGCCGGCGCATTCAGCCCGGTGCCCACAGCGGTACCCCCCAGCGCCAGCTCATGCAGGGGCGTAACAGCCAGCTTCAGCAGCTCCGCATCCTTTTCCAGACTGGCACGCCAGCCGGAAATCTCCTGGCTGAACTTGATGGGAGTAGCGTCCTGCAAATGGGTTCTGCCGGACTTGACAATGCCCTCGTTTTCAGCCTCCAACCGGCGGAAGGTGGCGATCAGCTCATCAACAGCAGGCAGTAGCTTATCCTCAATGGCAAGCACTGCGGAAATGTGCATGGCTGTGGGAAAGGTGTCGTTGGAGGACTGGCTCATATTGATATCATCGTTGGGGTGGCACAGCTTTTCGCCGGCAATCTGGTTTGCCCGGTTGGCAATGACCTCGTTGGCATTCATGTTGGACTGGGTGCCGGAGCCGGTCTGCCATACAACCAGGGGAAAATGATCGTTCAGTGCGCCGGAAATCACCTCATCACAAGCCTGGGAAATGGCGTCCAGCTTCTGTGCAGTCATCTTCTCCGGCTTCAGCTCTGCGTTAGCCAGGGCGGCAGCCTTCTTGAGTATGCCGAAGGCATGGGTAATTTCCCGGGGCATGGTTTCAATATCCACACCGATCTTGAAGTTCTGGTGACTTCGCTGGGTCTGTGCCGCCCAAAGCCGGTCAGCAGGCACCTGCATCTCCCCCATTGAATCGTGTTCAATTCGATATTCCATTGTGAAAACCACCTTTATTCTTAAATTTCCAGGTTCTTGATAACTTCCTTCAGGGTATCCGCACTCCGGTGCAGCTTTGCAACCTCCTCGTCAGTGAGCGTCACGTTCACCTTGCCCCGGATGCCGCCGTCGCCTACCAGATTCAGCGTACTCAGACAAACATCGTGAATCCCATACTCACCGTGCATCATGCTGGAAACCGTCATGGTAGTATCGATGCCCCCCAGCAGGCACTTGCAGATGTGACATACGGAAATGGAAACAGCATAAAAGGTAGCGCCCTTGCGTGCAATGACTCTTCCGCCGGACTTTCTGACATACTGCTCAATATCCGCAAAGTCCAGCTTGGGTTTTTCGATACCCGGTGTGGTAATCAGCTTGTCGCACTCCAGAATGGGCACATTGGAGATATTCGCCACAGACCAGGGAATAAAGGAAGAATCTCCATGTTCACCGAAAACGTATGCGTGCACATTGCTCTGACTGATATTGTAGTACTCGGACAGCCTTGCCCGGAGACGGGCTGTATCCAGAATGGTGCCGGAGCCGATAATCTGGTTTTCCGGCAAGCCCGAAAATCTGTGGAATGTGTAGGTCAGAATATCCACCGGATTGCTGACAATAATGTAGATTGCATTGGGTGCATGCCGGGTGATTTCCGGGATGACGCTCTTTGTAATGTCAACATTGGTCTGCGCAAGCTCCAGCCGGGACTGACCGGGCTTTCTTGCGATACCGGAGGTCAGAATCACAATGTCGGAATTCTCCGCATCCACATAGCTGCCCGCATAAATGGAGCAGGGACTGCAAAAGGGTGTACCCTGTCTGATATCCAGCGCTTCGCCAAGAGCCTTTTCGCTGTTGATATCAATCATGACGATTTCAGATGCCAGGCCCATGATTGCAAGAGAATATGCGATGGTGGAACCAACACTGCCGGTTCCGATGATGGAGATTTTGTTCATAAGTATAACACCTTCCCAATAATACATATCGTGAATATTATAACACACTCCGACAAAATATGCAATCACTAATTTTATATATGGAGATATACCAAAGCTTATATATACAGAAAAGGGATAGAAAAAATGCTTCCTCCTTCCGGAAGAAGCATTTTCAATAAGCTTAATTTTCTGCCTTTGCAGCGTATACATTCGGCCGTTCCGGAAGCGGATAGCCGGTTCCCAGGAAGTAATCCGTATGAGGCGGCTGATTGTAAGCCACATTCTGACCTGCAACAGCTGTACGGTACTGTACATTGTGCATCAGAGAAACAATGCCGTATTCCGTCTCATAGGTGGTGGAATAAATCCGGACGCCGGATCCGGTGCCAAGCCGGAAGATCATTTCCTCCCGCCAGTCCCCGAAAAGATCACAGGTCAGACACGCATTGGACTTGGACGAATTGTTATAGGTCACATTGCTTCCGGTAAAGACTCTGCCGGAGCCGTACTGATCCACCATTGTGCGGTCAAGCACTGCCCGTTCCAGAGACCCGGTCCAGTAAACCACGGAGTTCATCCCCCACTTGGTGATGTCACTCCAGCTGCAAACGGTGTTGCCGGATGCGTCATACACCAGGGAATCCTGTACGCCCACAAACTCAGCACTGTCATTTCCGGCCACCAGATTGTCCGCAAGGCCCCGGCCCGTATCACTGCTGCCGGTTTTCTGCAGGATAATCCGGCCCGTGGCAGCATCACGCAGGGAGAATCCGTAAGGAGAAGCCTCATGACACATGAAGATCTCCAGCCCCGGATTACCGGGTACCAGATCCCCCACATGCAGCACATCACCATGCCGCCGGCCGGTGGTGTACAACAATTTTCCATTGTCATCGATCACCGCAGAGCCCATGACGATCTCATCCTTACCGTCGTTATCACAATCTGCTGCAAAGCAGTTGTGATTGCCGTCTCCATAGCCGGAGGTGGTGCTTTCTGCGGTTCCGGAATCAAAGGTCCAGAGGTGTACAAGCTTTTTGTCCACAACATTGTATGCAGCCGCTGTCATTCTGGTATAATAGCCCCGGATCATTACGCAGCTTGGCGTTGTACCGTTCAGGTAGGCCGTTGCCGCCAGGAACCGATCCACACGGTTGCCGTAGGTATCGCCCCAACTGCTGACTGTGCCCCGTCCCGGTATATAATCCACTGTATCCAGCGCCTTGCCTGTCAGCCCGTCAAAGAGCGTCAGGTATTCGTTGCCGGAAAGGATATATCCACTAGATGCACGGTAATCTGCAGAAGCATTGCCGATCACGGCGCCCGTACCGTCCACTGTACCATCGGAGGTCTTGCAGATCATTTCCGCTCTGCCGTCTCCGTCATAATCATAGACCATGAACTGGGTATAATGTGCACCGGCACGGATATTCACGCCCAGATCAACACGCCAGAGCCTTGTTCCGTTCAGCTTATAGCAATCCAGATAGACATTGCCCGTATAGCCGCCCTTGGAATTATCCTGTGAATTGGAAGGATCCCACTTGACAAACAGCTCATACTGGCCATCACCATCCGCATCACCCACAGAGCAGTCATTGACTGTATAGGAGCAGGTGGAGCCGTCCGGCATGGTCAGATCCGACGGTGCCGTAAAGTTCAGATCAACATATGCCCCCGAAGAGTCCTTGCTGCCCAGCATAGTTGCAAGACAGGCAAATTCCGTACACACTTCGCCCTGGTATACATCCACGGTGTACCAATCAGAAGCCGTGCCCTCCGGGTCATAATAACAAGTCGCATCCGCCGCCGTACCTTCATACAGAACGGTAGGATCACCATTGCGGAATACCTTGAAAGAGGTATTCTCATTGTCGGTTCCCAGCAGCCGCCAGGAAATCAGCATACCCTTGTCATTGCCGGACTTGGCCGCAATTACACCCCGGTCCAGATCCTCAACCTGCTGGGCACCCTCGGGAATTTCCTCCGTCAGCGCAGCAGCGGGCTCCGTAGTAGGCTCCAGAATCAAGTAGTCCATATTCGGACCGCCGCTTTCTGTGGATGCGGTTGCCCGGATGGTATTCTGTCCCGCCTGCAATGTAACCACTACGCTGGATTCTGCCCAGGTTGTCCATGATCCCGTGGAGGGGTAGGAAACCTTTGCATAATCCGTACTTCCATTCACCGTCACCTTGCAGGGACGATCCGTTTCTACTCCGTTTGCATAGCGGAAGGTCACACGGTAATTGCCCGCACTTGGCACATTCACCGTCCAGTTGATATAACTGCCGATTACATTGTCATAGTTGACGTATGCTTCGCCGGCAAATCCGCTGTTCAGATCCTCACGAACCGCCTGACCGTACTCAGCGTCCACCGCAAAGTAATAGTCCGGCTTCTGTTGGATTTCAAAGGATACACCGGCCGCAAACCCGTTGCGCTTGCGCAGTAAATACGCTTTTAGCATTGCTGCGTCATCCGTAGTAACTGCCTGATCTCCCGTTACATCTGCCGCCTGAAGGGCTGAATCATACGGAAAAACAGAAATCTGCCCTGCCAGATATGCTCTGAGCAAGGCAGAATCCGCGCCGTCAATCAGCCCATCCCCGTTCAGATCGCCATACAGCCCCTGATCGGCTGCATCAGCTTTCGGGAAAGCATCCAACGAATAAAACGCAGAAGTGCCGACAGACATCAGCAGTGCAAGCAACACTGCTGATGCTGTTTTCATGTTCTGATACATGCTTCCCCCTGTTTCTGTCGGCCCAGTAGATTATTTACCCAGCTCGCTTGCTTCGATCAGATGTGCCAGATAACGTGCGATTGCGGTAATGTCGTCGGCATCAATGCTGCCGTCCTTTTTGCAATCCGCATTCAGCAGACCCTCAGCAGAAGGAGCCTTTACAGTCGAATCCTCTGCAACATATCTGGACAGCAGAACCACGTCGTTGATTTCTACCTTGCCGTTGCAGTCAACATCACCGTAGAGTGTTGCAGCAGCTTCACTGCCTACGGTAACACTGCCGTTGGTTGCGTTGATGTCATAATATACTGCGGCATTGTTGGCGTCAATATAGCCGGCTACCATCTTGGTGTTGGTAACACCGCTGCCCGGATAGGTTTCCCGTGCAACCGGAACAAGCTCCAGGGGAGATACACTGCCGTCAGCAGCAGATGCATTCACGGTACCGGTAATGGTTACAAAGACGTCAGAAGCGGCATCCTTCATCCAGTACTGGCTGTCAGTCAGACCGGTTGTCCAGAGCAGACAGAGCTGATCGCCCTCTACACTCCAGGTAAATACGTCGCCGGTGTCCTTATCAGCCTCGATCGCTCCGGTATTGCCTACTGCGCCCAGAGCCACATCGCTGATGGTGATGATGGAGCTGTCAAAGTTCACAGCAAAATCCAGAATGCTCATACCTGCGCTGGGAATGCCGGACAGAGTGATATCCACGCTGAAGCTCTCGCCAGCCTTTGCGGTTGCCTTGCCGGCAGCCAGTGAAACCGAATCAGCAGCAAATACGCTTGCCGGAACGGACACCAGCATAGCCATGACTGTCAGTGCGGACAGAATGGTTTTGGTCTTCTTCATGATGATTTTCTCCCTTACAATGTAAAGTTTTAATTTTTAGCTTCCATCCGAAATAAAGAACCTTTCAGACGAGGCTATAAATCAATTACATAATACTCTATTTGAGCATAAATTGCAATGACATATTGTGCTTTCTGTATGATAAATCCTGCCTTATCAACGAATTATCAGGCTACTTTTGAACAGTTTCTATATAAAACAGCTAATTTTGCGCCCGAATCGAAAAAATTAAAAAAACATTCTAGTAAACGATTCATTCATTTAACAGCCGGAAACAGAAATCTGGCACATCTTCATTGCCTCCAGTGCATTGCGATGGCTCTCCGGGGTTACCCCGGCACAGCAGGCCCCATCCACCAGCAACGGGATTTCGGGAAGCGCAGCTTTGAGAATCATCGCATTGGAAATGACGCAGATGTCCGTGCACAGCCCCACCAGCTCAATACTGTCGATCCGGTCAAAGGACGCCACATAATCCGCAAGCTCCAGGGAACCAAAGGTAGGCTTGTTGATGATCCGGGCATTTTCCACCGGCAGCTGAGCAGAAATCTCCCAGCCGAAGCTGCCCTCAATGCAATGGGGCACCGGCAGATTCTGCCCCTCCTGGGTGTCCAGATACTCCTCGCCGTGGGTGTCCCGGGTGAACACAATCTGGTTTCCGGCTTCCCTGTACTTGCGGATTTTTTCCGCCACCGCCGGTACAATGGCGGCAGCCTCCGGGGTACCCAGAGCACCGTCAATGAAATCATTCTGCATATCAATGACAATCAGTATTTTCATCACGCATCTCCTCTTCTGCACCAAATTAGGATGTTGAAAGCCTGTGCCATCTTTACTATACTCCAAATGCAAAGCTTTGTCAACAAATCCCGGACGTCCTATACAACAGCACTGATTTTTCGCCCATGTATCGGCTCAATGGTGATACTACTGTAATCCGCTGGAGCAAATAACCGGGAATGGTTTCATTCGCCGGTTGTTTCTTTGTGGGTGCAGTAATACAGCATGCAGTGACAGTAACCCTCAAAATCCGGATCCTCTGTCTGGCGGCGGAACTCCTCACACATGCATTTATATTCCGGCTTCCGCTCCCGTCGGCAGGGACAGTATCCGCCGGTCCGAGCCAGACCCTCCCGGACTGCAGCAACCAGCTGTGCATCCGGGTTCAATGTAATTTTCATAAAACACCTCCCGCTTGAAATACTGTTACGGTGGCACCGCACAAAGCATGTGCGGTGTTTGATACTATTATACCGGGAAAGCACCGGTTTTTCAAGTGAATGCACCACATTTCTCCGGATCCGCCTTTTTTTCCGGCAAAAAGTTGCCGGATCGCCGGATTGTGTCTTGAAAATGTGTAAACTATGTGATATACTTGTGATAACGCTGTTAAGGCAGCATGCAGGAACCCCAATTTACCCGGACACAGCACCGGAAAGAACAGGAGTGAGGATATGGAATTTGCCAATTCAGAGGAATACCGGAGCAGGATTAAACAGATCCTGATCACAGAGGACCAGATTAAGGCGGAGCTGAAAAAAGCAGGAGAAATCATCAATGCCGCTTATGACGGCTCTCCCATTCTGCTGGTCAGCATTCTCAAGGGCGCATATGTATTTCTTGCGGATCTGAGCCGGCAGGTCACAGTACCCTGTGAGATCGGATTTATGGCGGCCAAAAGCTATTTTGAGGACACCAATTCCTCCGGCAAGGTGCAGATCACCATGGATCTTACCCAGGACATCAGCAGGTATCATGTATTCATTATAGAGGATATCATTGATACAGGCAGAACCCTGAATGAGCTTCTGAAAATCCTCAGCGTTCGCAATCCCCTGTCCCTGCAGGTCATCACCCTGCTGGACAAGCCGGACCGCCGGATTGTGGATCTGAAGGCGGACTACTCCCTGTTCACGATTCCCGACTACTTTGTGATCGGATATGGTCTGGATTATGGGGAATACTACAGAAATCTGCCCTACATCGCAGAATTTGAAAATTGAGGTGTGAAGTATGTTTGAGAAACTGTTCAAGCTCAAGGCAAACAAAACCAATGTTCGGACGGAGCTGGCTGCCGGTCTGACCACGTTCATGACCATGGCGTATATTCTGGCAGTCAACCCCAGTATTCTCTCCTCCACCGGTATGGACAGCACTGCCGTCCTGCTGGCAACCTGCCTTGCATCCTTCCTGGGTACGGTCTGCATGGCGCTGATGGCAAATCTGCCATTTGCCCTGTCCGCCGGCATGGGACTGAATGCATATATGGCCTATACCGTATGCGGCAGCATGGGCTTCTCCTGGCAGGTGGCACTCTTTGCCGTTTTCATTGAGGGTATCATCTTTATTATCCTCTCCCTGACCAATGTACGGGAAGCCATTTTCAACGCCATTCCGCTGCAGCTCAAGCGGGCTGTTTCTGTGGGCATCGGCCTGTTCATCGCCTTTATCGGGCTGCAGAACGCCGGCCTCGCCGTGGATTCCGCAACTCTGGTTACCATTACGGATTTTACCCAGAACTTTCATACCACCGGCATCTGCGCATTGCTGGCCCTGTTCGGCCTGCTGCTCACCTCCATCCTCTACATCAAAAAGGTCAAGGGCTCCATCCTGATCGGCATTCTGGGCACCTGGCTCATGGGTATGCTCTGTCAGCTGACCGGAATCTATGTGCCCAATCCGGAGGCAGGAGCATATTCCCTGTTCCCCGCTCTGGCCATGACGGATTTCTCCAAGCTGGGTGAAACCTTCGGCCAGTGCTTCAAGGTGGATTTCGGCAACGTGGGCATTCTGAACTTTGTGGTTGTCACCTTCTCCTTCCTGTTCGTTGACCTGTTCGATACCTTGGGCACGCTCATCGGTGTCAGCACCAAGGCAAACATGCTGGATAAAGACGGCAAGCTGCCTGCCATCAAGCCTGCTCTGCTGGCTGATGCAGTAGCAACCTCTGCTGGTGCAGTACTCGGCACCTCCACCACCACAACCTATGTGGAATCCTCCGCCGGCGTGGCTGCTGGCGGCAAAACCGGCCTGACCGCACTGACCACCGCTGTTCTGTTCCTGGTATCCATGCTCTTTGCTCCCATCTTTACCGCAATCCCCTCTTTTGCCACTGCTCCTGCCCTGATCCTGGTAGGCTTCCTGATGTTCAGCACCGTTACCGAAATCAAGCTCACCGAGGACAACTACGCCAGTGCTATTCCCGCATACCTCTGCATAATTGCAATGCCCCTGTTCTACAGCATTTCCGAGGGCATTTCCATCGGCGTCATTTCCTATGTAATCATTAACCTGATCTGCGGCAAGCGCAAGGAAATCAACCCCATTATGTACGTTCTTGCCGTTCTCTTTGTACTCAAGTATATTTTCCTTTGATTTCATAACCCAGACAGCGCCCCCGCTCCGGAGCTATACCGAAGCGGGGGTTTTTGCTGTGCTATTGGGGCATTCGCATGAAGATGATGTAATACGGGCATGCAGTTATGGAGGAAAAGGGATGTTAGCCCGGTTAGCTAAATCCGCCTGGAGCAAAAGTAAATGCGCTGTACGGCATTTGCCGCACAGCGCATTGGTCAGGGGAAGGACAATTACTGCATTTTGTATGCGTCAATCATCTTCTTGACCATCTGGCCACCGATGGAACCAGCCTGACGTGCAGTCAGATCGCCGTTGTAGCCCTGCTTCAGGGATACGCCTACCTCGCTGGCAGACTCCATCTTGAAACGCTCCATTGCTTCTTTGCCCTTCTGCGTAAATTCACCCTTCATAATGGTTCTCCTTTTATTATCATAGAATCGGATGCCGTGATATTAGTATAACGCGGCGAACGGAGAATATCATAGGGAATTTTCGTCGTTTTTTCCAATTTTCCGAATGAATCAAAGCTGTTCTCTGATTTTACATTTTCGTTCATATCCCTGGGAACCCCAGTGTCCAGGGAACTGCAAAAGGCATGCTCCCTCCCCGATCCTGATGTTCCTGCTGTCCGCCGGACCGGCAATCTGCTTTTACGGATTTTCCCGGTAAATCCGAGCCCAGGGCTTGCTATTTTCATGAAAATGTGGTATACTAACTTGGTATTTGTCAACAGGAATCTGATTGGAGGCATTTGATTGAAACAGCTCGAACAGGAAATCAAACGCAGAAGAACCTTTGCCATTATTTCGCACCCGGATGCGGGTAAAACCACACTGACCGAAAAATTTCTGCTGTACGGAGGGGCTATCGCCCTGGCTGGCTCTGTGAAGGGCAAGAAAACCGCCAAGCATGCGGTTTCCGACTGGATGGAGATTGAGAAGCAGAGAGGTATCTCCGTTACCTCCTCGGTTATGCAGTTTCAGTATAAAAACTATTGTATCAACATTCTGGACACACCGGGACACCAGGACTTTTCAGAGGACACCTACCGGACGCTGATGGCAGCTGACTCCGCAGTCATGGTTATTGACGCCTCCAAGGGCGTGGAGAACCAGACCCGGAAGCTGTTTAAGGTCTGCGTCATGCGGCATATTCCCATCTTTACCTTTATCAACAAGATGGACCGGGAATCCCGGAATCCCTTTGATCTGCTGGATCAGATCGAGCAGGAGCTGGGCATCAAGACCTACCCGGTAAACTGGCCCATCGGCTGCGGCAAGGAATTCAAGGGCGTTTTCGACCGGGAAAAGCGACATATTCTCTCCTTTGAAGCCAACAACGGTCAGCATGAAGTCAAGGCCACCGAGGTGGATCTGCATTCACCGGAGCTGGATGGCCTCATCGGCACGGAAAACCGCAACACCCTGCTGGAGGATGTGGAGCTGCTGGACGGCGCCAGCGATGAATTTGACCTGAAGGCAGTGCAGGAAGGACGGCTGTCCCCTGTTTTCTTCGGTTCCGCACTGACCAATTTCGGCGTAGAGCCCTTCCTGGAACGTTTCCTGGAGCTGACTCCCCCGCCGCTGCCCCGGTATGCCGGAGGCCAGGAGATCAATCCCTATGACGACAGCTTTTCCGCCTTCGTGTTCAAAATCCAGGCGAATATGAACAAGGCCCACCGGGACCGGATCACCTTCCTGCGAATCTGCTCCGGCAAGTTTGAACGGGATATGGAAGTGCTGCACGTACAGGGTAACAAGAAAATGCGGCTGTCCCAGCCCCAGCAGATTATGGCGCAGGAACGGGAAATCATTAACGAGGCCTATGCCGGAGATATTATCGGCGTATTTGATCCGGGCATCTTCTCCATCGGAGACACCGTTTGCTCCCCAGACAAGCGCTTTGAATTTGAGGGTATTCCCACCTTTGCCCCGGAGCATTTTGCAAGGGTCCGGCACAAGGACACCATGAAGCGGAAACAGTTTGTCAAGGGCACCACCCAGATCGCCCAGGAGGGTGCAATCCAGATCTTCCACGAGCCTTTTTCCGGTATGGAGGAAGTAATCGTAGGCGTTGTAGGCGTGCTCCAGTTTGAAGTATTCGAGCATCGCATGAAAAACGAGTACAATGTGGACATCATCCGGGAGGGGCTTCCCTATCAGTACATCCGCTGGGTATCCAAAAGCCCGGTGCCGGTGCAGGAGCTGAAGCTCAGCTCCGACACCAAGATTGTACAGGATTTTCACGATAATTATCTGCTGATTTTCACCAGTGAGTGGAACATCCGTTGGGCGTTGGAGAAGAACGAGGGACTGGAACTTGCAGAATTCCACAAGGAATAATTAGAGAAAAGGCATCACAAAATGCATCGTACCCTTAAGGACAGTAACTTAAAGGTGCGAGCATTGCGAAGGGCAAGAGAATAGAGAGAGGTTTTTACGCTTCTCTCTTTTTTCTTGCCCTTTTTCTGTTTATAGCGGCACATTTGGTGCTATACTAAAAAAGTGGACAACAAAAAGAAGAGGAGGTATAATAGAATAAAACGCCAGGAGGAAAAAGAAATGGCAGGAAAGAAAAGCCCCCGTTACTCGGAAGAATTCAAGAAAACAATTGTAAATCTGCACCAAAACGGCAAAAGCTACGCCGAGATCGAACAGGAATACGGCGTGTCCCACAGCGCCTTAGCCAAATGGATCAAACAGTATTCTGCAGTGAGGCTGGATGACGATACGCTTATTACTGCTGAGCAGATCAAGGCTTTGCAAAAGAGAAACGCTCAGCTGGAGGAGGAGAATCTCATCCTAAAAAAAGCCATTGCGATATTCACGCCACACTCATACAAAGACGAATCGCTGTGCATTCGCTGCGCCATGAGCACGCTGTGTCCATAGCACTTCAAAACACATTCCCAGACACATACCCTCTGTTCCGTAATTGTCTTTATGATTTTCATTGTTTTTTCTGCCCGCACTTCTTGCGCAGAAAATTGCAAGCAGCAATCCTATTGCCAGCCACGGCAACGCAGCCATAATAAAATCCAAAATATTTTCCATTTTAATCACCTTG